>JBPCVQ010000054.1:0-9803 GCA_051010395.1 Geminicoccaceae bacterium
TGGCCGTAGGCTGCGGTGCGTGCGTAGATCGGCTTGGAGAGGCCTAGATGCTCGCGGATGCCGCGCGGCGAGAGGTCCATCAGCTCCATCAGGGTGTCGCCGAGCTTCTTCTCGTCGATCGAGCCAGTGCCTTGGGTGTCGACATAGAGCGAAAGCGGCTTGGATACGCCGATCGCATAGGAGAGCTGGATCAGGCAGCGCTCGGCGAGGCCGGCGGCCACCACGTTTTTTGCGAGATAGCGTGAGGCATAGGCGGCCGAACGGTCGACCTTGGTCGGGTCCTTGCCGGAAAAGGCGCCGCCGCCATGGGGGGCCGCACCGCCATAGGTGTCGACGATGATCTTCCGACCGGTGAGGCCGGCATCGCCGTCAGGGCCGCCGACCACGAAATTGCCGGTCGGATTTACGTAGAACTCGTTCTCCGGGCACATCCAGCCGCCTGGCAGGGCTTCGAGCACATAAGGTCTGACGGCTTCGCGGATTTCGGTCTGGGACATGCCCTCGGCATGCTGGGTCGAAACCACCACCGAGGTAGCGCCGACCGGCTTGCCATTGACATATCGGAGGGTCACCTGGCTCTTGGCGTCAGGGCGGAACCCGTCGGCTTCACCACTGTGGCGGGCCTTGGCCATGAGTTGCAGAATCTTGTGGGAAAGCTGGATCGGAGCAGGCATCAAGGCCGGTGTTTCGTTGCAGGCAAAGCCAAACATGATGCCCTGATCACCGGCACCTTCGTCCTTGTTGGCCGCAGCATCCACGCCCATCGCAATGTCGGCGGACTGCTCGTGCAGCAGGATCTCGACCTTGGCATCGGCCCAGTGAAAGCCACTCTGGGCGTAACCGATGTCCTTCACCGCTTCGCGGGCGAGCTTTTCAATATCAGTGTGGGTGACGCCATCACCGCCGCGCACTTCGCCGGCGATAACGATTCGATTGGTGGTGCATAGCGTTTCCGCTGCGACACGTGCACCGGGGTCCCCATTCAGATAGGCATCGACAATCGCATCGGAGATGCGGTCGCAGACCTTGTCCGGATGCCCCTCGGCGACGGATTCACTGGTAAAGAGATACTCGGCTTTGCTCATGGAGACTTCCTCTCGTCGCCTTCTTTAGCGCTATGCATAGATTGCTGCCATCAGAACGCGATGGCTGATTTCCGGAAAGCGCTCGTCCATTGAGTTCAAGAATTAAGCGATTGATTTTATGATTTAGGGAGTCAATCGCGCGGCACAAGGTCGCCTTGTCTGCCGGAGACCACGGTCACAGGTCAAGAGAATTGCCGGGAAAATCCACATTTGACAAGCGATCAGTCGTTGGAAGCTTCCAATGCGGCTTCCGGGTTGCCAAGGGCTTTAGCCAGCTCGAACAGCCGCTTGCGCACCTGACCGTCGGTAATCCGATAGTAGGCCCTGATCAATTCCAGGGTTTCTCGACGCTCCAGCAACAGCGTGCCCTCGGAGCCCCGCGCAAAGCTATTGGCGCTTTCGGCAAGGCCGGGCAACGCGTTCTGGGCGCTACCGGGCAGCCGGCTTCCGACCATGTCGTCGAAGAAGAACGATACCGGCACATCGAGAATCTGGCCGAGTTCGTAAAGTCTTGACGACCCGATGCGGTTCACGCCGCGCTCATATTTTTGAATCTGCTGAAAGGTCAGGCCGAGCAGATAGCCCAACCGTTCCTGACTCATACCCAAAAGGGTGCGTCTCAGCCTCAGCCTCTTGCCAACATGGACGTCGATCGGATTGGGTTTGGCTACCATCGGTCGGCGTTCACCATTCAAAGATACAGCTCTGACCTCCAACGGACCGCCACTATCAACAGCAGACCCTGATTGACCGGTGGAGAATGGGCTATCTAAACTTTACGTATCTATTTTTTAAAAATTTTTCAATCACAAAGATCAAAAAGAGAACAATTACTACCAGAGAGAGAAATGTTATCACCGGCCATCGAGCATAAATCGTAGGTTCTTCCAAGGCGGTCGGCAAGGAGGTATCGAGCACGCCGGTCTCGCCGAGGCCAAGTTTCGCAAAGACGGAGCCATAGGGATCGACCACCGCCGAGATCCCTGTGTTGGCGCTGCGCACCAGCGGCAGCCCCTCCTCGATCGCGCGCATCCGCGCCATCGCGATATGCTGATACGGACCGGAACTTCTACCAAACCAGGCGTCGTTGGTGATGTTCAGGAGCCAGGCCGGGCGGCGTTCCTCCGGCACGACTTCGGCGGTGAAGATCGCTTCGTAGCAGATCAACGGGCTGAACGCAGGGAGGTCGCCGACCTCAAGGGTTACGGGGCCAGCGCCTGGCTGAAAGTCGATGCTGCCGGCCGTGATTTTCTTCAGGCCGATATGTGAGAGCAGCCCGCGCCAGGGCAGGAATTCGCCGAAAGGCACAAGCCGGTGTTTGTCGTAGATGGCATCGATCTCGCCCTGATCGTTCAGCACCGCCAAACTATTCCAGGCGCGCTTGGGCTCACCCGACAGATCAAAGCGATTGAAGCCTGTCAGGAGATGGCCATCCCTTGGTGTCACATCGGCGATGACCTCGCGCGCGACGGCATCCTCGTCGAGAACGTAGGCGCTTGCCGTTTCCGGCCAGATGACGAGGGTTGGCTCGGGCGCTCCATCCTCGATCTCCTGGGCGGAAAGCTGAAGATGGCGACGAAAGCTATCGGCACGCAGGTCCGGATCCCACTTGTGATGCTGGTCGATATTCGCCTGCACCAGACGAAGGCGCACATCCGGATGCAGCCCGACCTCGCTCAATCCGATCCTGACGCTCCCCAGGGCAAAGGCGGTCGCGATCATCAGAACGGAAAGGCCAGGCCCAATCCAACGCTGCCGATCACGGCTGACCAGCAGCGTCAGCCAAAAACCGGCGACAGCTACCGTGATCAAGCCCTGGCCATAGACCCCGACATAGGCGGCAAGTTGGGCAACCGGCAGCACACCGATCCAGGCGTAGCCGATCAGATTCCAAGGGAAACCCCAGAGGAATTGGGCACGCAACCACTCCCCAATCGTCCAGGCCACCGCTAGCAGAAGAGCTTTCGCGAGGGGATGGCTGGGTCTGAAGGTGCAGAATATCAGCGCAGCGATCGCCGGAAATACCGCCATAACCGCGCACAGCAACAGCACCGCGGGCAAAGCGAGCGCTCCGAATTTTTCAGCATCCGTGAAAAATGCGATGGCAATCCAGTAAAGGCCGACGACGAAATGGCCAAACCCGAACCACCAGCCTACCAAAAAGGCATCCCGTCGATGGGCTGTCCGGGTCAGCAAATGGAGCCAGAGCGCAAAGCCCAGGAGACCGGGCAGAAGATGGAACGGCGGCAATGCCAGCGCTGTTGCCGCACCGGCAAGAAGAGAAGCAATGAAGGCACGGCGTTCGGCTAGCCTCAGCCGGCCGGCTCGCCGTCCGGATCCGGCACTTTCCTCTCCGGTCTCGTCCGCAGAAAAATCGGTCATGGGTCAGGCCGTCTCGGCTCCCGGAGGATCACTCACGGCAGCACTCGGCGCCGTCTGCCGAATCAAGAGGCGTTTCACGCGACGCGGATCGGCATCGAGCACCTGGAACTCGACGCCTCCTGGATGGCGCACGATCTCGCCGCGTGCCGGCACGTGATCGAGGAGCGTGAAGATCAGTCCGCCCAGCGTATCGACATCCTCCCGGCGGTCCGGCTCCAAGAGTTCCTGGCCGAGGTGCTTTTCCAGATCCTCGACCTCGACCCGCCCATCGGCTTCGAGCGTACCGTCGGGATGTTCGGTCAGGCTCGGCGGCAGGATCTTGTCATGCTCGTCCTGAATTTCGCCAACAATTTCCTCCACCAGATCCTCGATGGTGACCATGCCGTCGGTGCCGCCATATTCATCGACCACGATGGCCATATGGGTGCCGGTGTCACGCATCTTCATCAGAAGGTCGAGCACTTTCATCGAGGGCGGCACGAAGAGAAGCTCGCGTAGGATCGCCTTGAGCCGGAACTGTTTGCCGTCGCCCCAAAATGGCAGGAGATCCTTCAAATGAACCATGCCGGCGACGTCATCGAGAGTCTCACGCACCACCGGCATGCGCGTATGAGTGCTTTCGCGCATGGCCGAAATCACGTCGTTCAAGGCAGCAGCGATATCTACGGTGTTGATGTCAGAGCGCGGCACCATGACGTCCCAGACCTGCAGTTCACCGAAGGAAAGGGCATTGAGGAGGATCGCACGCTCCTCCTCGCTAAACTCCGGAGCGCTCTGCTGATCATCAGCCTCGTTCTCTTCGATCAACTCCTCCAGCGTTTCACGCAGGGAATGGCCGTCACCATTGCGCTTGCGCATCAACGCGCGCAGCCGTCCCAGGAGGCCCTGGACGAGTGTGTTGCGATCTTCGCGATGGCCGCTGTCGGTCATATCCGTCACGTCGCCGCACCCACGCCGTCCGCATCGGCGAACGCTGCGTAGGGAGGGGAAAAACCAAGTGTTTTCAAGACGGTTGCTTCCAGCCCCTCCATCACCTGAGCCTGAGCGTCGTCACCATGGTCATAGCCCAGCAGGTGCAGCGTGCCATGCACAAGAAGGTGGGCGAAATGATCGATGAGACCCTTTTTCTCTGCCAATGCCTCTTCCGCTAGACGCTCGAAGCTGATCACAATATCGCCAAGCATCGCCGGCCCTGGAGGTGGGGTTGTTGGGGTTTGGCCGTCGACCAGATCAAGCCCGGGGAAGGACAGGACGTTGGTGGCGCGATCGCGTGATCGATAGGCCGCATTCAGTGCGCGGATCTCTTCATCGTCGGTCAGGAGCAGACTGACCTCACCCGCCTTCAGCCAGGAAGCCGCCGCCGCTTCGTCAAGCGTCGCCCGGACGATGTGCGAAGCCAAAGGCTCCAGCGCTTCGAATGCGTCCTGCCATGCGGTGCTGGCCACGGTCAGAGCGACCGTCGATGATCCGTCACTGTCCATCGGTTCGTGGTTTGTTTCAGGGAAAAGCCGGCGAGGGGGTCAGCCATCACCGCCTTCTTGCCGGGCCGTGCGGCTTACTTCATCAGAAGACCCGGCGAGGGGGCGTCGATAAGCATTGATGATCTTCGCGACCAGCGGATGGCGCACCACGTCCTTCTGGGTGAAGCGAACCATGCCGACGTCGCGCAGGCCATCGAGCTTGGCGACCGCGTCATCCAGGCCTGATTCCGCGCCGAGCGGCAGGTCATGCTGCGCCGGATCACCGGTGACCACCATCCGTGATCCCTCGCCGAGCCGGGTCAGGAACATCATCATCTGGGCGGGCGTCGTGTTCTGGGCTTCGTCCAGGATGACGAAAGCGTTCGACAGCGTACGGCCGCGCATGAAGGCGAGCGGCGCCACTTCAATCTGTCCGCTTTCCAGGCGGGTCGCGAACTTGCCTTCGGGCAGCATATCCTGCAGCGCATCATAGAGGGGACGGAGGTAAGGATCGACTTTATCCTTCATATCGCCTGGAAGGAAGCCTAAACGTTCTCCAGCTTCGACCGCAGGGCGTGACAGGATCAGTCGATCGACCATGCGTCGACGCAGCAGAGACGCGCCCATGGCGACGGCGAGATAGGTCTTGCCGGTGCCGGCCGGACCGAGACCGAACACCAGATCATGCTTTTGCATGGCCTGAACGTAGAGGGACTGATTGGGCGACCGCGGGCTGATCCGCTTTCGCTCGGTCTCGATCAGCTCATCCTGGCCGCGAAAGCCGTCCTTCACCGGCTTCTTGGCTGCCTCGCCTCCGCCAACCACCATGCGGATCGCCGCATCGACCTCACTCTTGCTGAGATCGATGCCCTGCTGCAGGCGATGGTCCAGATCGCTGAGGATCGCCTTGGCCGCCTCGATCTGCTCGACGCCGCCGGAGATGGTGACCTCGTTGCCGCGCGCCACCAGGGTTGCGGGAACCTGTTGTTCGATCTGGGCCAGATGCTCGTGATGCCGGCCGAACAGAAGAGCGCAGCGGCCATTGTCTTCGAAGGTGAGCGTACTGCTATCCACCTCGAGGGATGCGGGAACCGGTTTCAGGCGCGTCTCTCCAGGCTCGAAGGTTCGTTCAGGGCAGTGAAGTGCTCCATCGGCTCCGGAGCTACGGGCCGCCCCCTCAGGCTATGGGCGTGGTGGGCGATGATCTCAACGTCGATGAGATCGCCGATCTCCGCACTCCTGGTCTGGGTTTTGACAGCTTCGGCATTCACGGTTTCGACGTGAACCGCCTGGAGATAGGGGCTCTTGCCCACCAACTGCCCCGGATGCCTTCCTGGCCGCTCCAGAAGGACAGGCAGGCGGGCGCCGACCGTTCGCCGATTAAAATCGTCAGCCTGCTGGTTCAAGAGAGCCTGCAGTCTTGCAAGACGCGCACTCTTCACCTCGTCTTTCACCTGCTTTCCCTGATTCGAAGCAGGGGTTCCCGGCCGCGGGCTGTATTTGAAGGAGAAGGCCTGGGCAAACATCACCCGCTCGACAAGCGTCATGGTCGCCTCGAAATCAGCATCGCTCTCACCAGGAAAGCCGACGATGAAATCGGAGGACAGAGCGAGATCCGGGCGCGCATCCCGCAGCTTCTCGATAAGTCTGATGTAACTCTCGGCATCGTGCTGTCGGTTCATACCCTTTAAAACACTGTCCGACCCAGATTGGACCGGTAAATGTAAAAAAGGCATTAACGATGACAATTTTCCGTGCGCCTCGATCAGATCATCAGACATGTCGCGTGGATGCGAGGTCGTGTAACGAAGGCGCTCAAGGCCATCGATCTCGGCGAGCGCATGAAGCAGTCTTGCAAGACTCCAGCTTTTGCCATCCGGACCTTCACCGTGATAGGCATTGACGTTCTGACCAAGGAGGGTGATTTCTCTGGCACCACCCTCGACCAGCCGCCTGGCCTCGGCAACCACGTCCGTGCCCGGACGAGACATCTCCGCGCCGCGGGTGTAGGGCACGACGCAGAATGTGCAGAACTTGTCGCAGCCTTCCTGCACCGTCAAAAATGCACTGACCGGCTGGCCTTGCTCGACCTCGCCAGGCAGCAAATCGAACTTGCTCTCCACCGGGAAGTCGGTATCCAGCAGCGCACCTTGACTGCGCGCATGACGATGCAGCATCTCTGGCAAGCGGTGATAAGTCTGCGGCCCGACCACGAGGTCGACGAAGGGGGCCCGCTCCAGCATCGCCTCGCCTTCGGCCTGGGCGACACAGCCGGCGACCCCTATGGTGAGATCTTTCCCAGCCAGCCGTTTTTCGTCACGCAACAGGCGCAGCCTGCCGAGCTCTGAATAAACTTTTTCCGCTGCTTTCTCGCGGATATGGCAGGTGTTCAGGATGACCAGATCAGCGTCTTCAGCCTGATCGGCACGGCCATAGCCATGGCGCGCCAGAAGAGAGGCCATGCGATCGCTGTCATAGACATTCATTTGACAGCCATAGGTTTTGATGAAGAGTTTTTTACTCACGCGTCGTCGACCGACGAGACCCGGGAAACAAACGACTGTAATGTGCGGACTTTATGCATCAGCGCCAATTAATTGCAATTTCATGCCGACCCTTTCGAGCGCCGACATCTCAGTTATGGGAAGCTGTCCCGGTCCCGTCAAGACGAGGGGCTTTCTACCCCCGAATGCCCCGACCTGTTTTCTCACCTTCCAAACAAATCCGGCCGGCAATGAGCCGGCCGTATTTCAAATTATCGAACGCGGAACCGAAGTCGATCGAAACGATGTCTGCCTCGAACCGGATGGCTCTCCTCAGGCAGCGCCTCGCCGACCACGCCCCGAGCTTCGCTTGGTGCCGAGGCCGATTTTCTTCGCGAGATCACTGCGCTGCTGAGCGTAGCTGGGCGCAACCATCGGATAGTCGTCGGGCAGCCCCCAACGCTTTCTGTATTCTTCCGGCGTCATATCGTAGCGCGTCTTTAAATGCCGCTTCAGCATCTTCAACTTCTTGCCGTCTTCGAGACAAATAATATATTCAGGCGTTACCGACTTCTTTACGGCAACGGCAGGCTGCGGTTTCTCAGGCTGCAGCGGTTCCGGATGCGGCGACAAGGTATTCAGACTACCGTAGACTTTCTGAATAACCTCCGGCAGATCACTGACGGCAACAGTATTGTTGGAAACATGGGAGGCCACAATTTCCGTCGTTAGAGCAAGAAGCTCGTTTTGGCTTAACTTTTCGGTCATCACGTTCAGCGCCTCTATCCAAGCAAATGTTAATTCTGTCGAAGAATATATTTAAAGTTTTTACTTCTGCAAGACCTTTATGGAAGTTTTCTTTAAAGGAGGCAAGAAACCATGAAAAAGGCTGAGTACAGCTTGGATATCACCAGCGATGTCTGTCCCATAACCATGGTGAAGACCAAACTTTTGCTGGAAGACATGCCATCAGGCGAAATTGCCATCATTCGGCTGAATTCTGGTGAACCCTTGGATAACGTGCCGCGGACTTTGCGTGATCAAGGTCACGACGTATTAGAACTTGAACCCGAAGCTGCAGGCGGCACCGTTCACCGTCTGGTGGTAAAAAAGGGCCAAGATCGCTTTTAGTTGATATTTGCCGACTTCTAGTTTGTCATCATCGGTTTTGTCGGCAGGAGCGAGCACTGCTCTCAACCCGACCACCGCCCGCAATGGAGCCGAATTCAGCGACAGCTTAGCAATGTCGGACGAGGCAGGTCTACGCTCGCGAGATCGGAGCGCATGGTGTAGGCGCTCATCCGGCTGCCGTCAGGCCTTTGGTAGTAGCCCTCGCGCCGACCGACTTCGACGAAGCCGAACGTGCGATAGAGGCTTTGCGCCGATCGGTTGTCGGCGGCCACCTCTAGAAACATCGTACTCGCGCCGATGCGCTGACAGCGTTCCATGCAGTCGCGCAGCAGAACCGCGCCGATCTGACGGCGGCGATAGCTCGGGCCAACGCCGATCGATAATAGCTCGCCCTCGTCGCGGACCACCCGGCAAAGCGCAAAACCTACGCCGCGCATGCCGTCGATACCGGAGAGATTGCCCTCGAACAGCCGTGCAAGAAGGCCGAAACCGCCAGGCAGCGCCAGGAGATGAGCGAGATCCGCCCGGCTCCAGGCATCATCGAAACAGCTCTGGTGCAGTCTCGCCAGCCGGCCCAGGTCGAACGGGCCCACCGTCTTGATGCTGATCGTCGGCCGGCGGTTCAGCGCGAGCATGTCAGACCAGAACCTCTGATGCGGTGGTTGTCGAAATCAACGGTGTCGGCGGCACGGCGTCAGGCGCCCTGACATAGAGCGGCTGGAGGGTAAAACCACGAGCCGGGGTTTCGCCCGCCGAAAGCCGGGCGGCTGCCGCGAGCATGACCATGCCGGCGTCGACGGGCGGTGTCTCGATGGTTTCAACATCGAGATCGTCTGCAAGCTCCGCCGAAACCAACGCCGCACCGCTGCCGACTATTCGCCAGCGCCCCTCGCTGAGCATCGCAGCGACCGAAGCCGGCGCCTTCGTCTCGATGTCGCCTCCTGGATGACCATCGGGCGCGAACGCCTGGGCGTAGACTTCGCTGCGCCTGGCATCCAGTGCGATCATCGTCGCTCGTCCATCCGCCTGCTCCAGACCAGCCGCGAGGGCCTCGTGGCTGGTAACGCCCAGCACGGGAAGACCAGCCGCGAGAGCCAAGCCGCGGGCCAGGGCGACCGCACTTCGGATGCCGGTGAAACTGCCGGGGCCGCGATTGACCGCGATCACGTCCAGATCCCGATATGTCAGCCTCTGCTCGCCGAGCAGCCGCTCGACCACCAGGATGAGCTGGTCAGCCATCCCCGTCCCGGGCGGCAGCGCCT
>JBPCVQ010000055.1:0-7423 GCA_051010395.1 Geminicoccaceae bacterium
GGCGAGTTCGAGTTCGGCTTTCCGGTGGAATGGATGAGGAAGGACCTCGGCATCTGCCTCGAAGAAGCCAACCGCAATGGCGCTCTCCTGCCGATGACCGCCGTGGTCGACCAGTTCTATCATGACGTCATCCACGAAGGCGGCGCCCGCTGGGATACCTCCAGCCTGATCCACCGCCTGACCGTACCACGGTCGGGGTGAACTGGAGCCAGGACGAGGCCGGAGCGGAATGCTGGGAAGCGTTCCGCTCCTTTCTTTCTTAGCGATGAGTTCGAGACGGGTTCGTTACGAACGATTTTCGCGATCAGCTATTCGAGGGACCGCATACCCTCGTATTTCCAGTCTCTTTTTCCGAAGACGGTGAGAACTCAATGATGTGGTCACGCCACCTAGGCCGCCTGATGCTGGCGGTGTGAGCCCTTGGTTGCGGGCTTGCCTCGCGAACGGCTGCGTTTTTGCCAGGGTTTTCCGCCACCTTTGTTGCCACCCTGGCCACCGCCATTGCTGTCCCGGCTTTTCTGGCGTCGTCTCGTCGGGCTTTCTGCTTTGCCGACCGGACCATCACCGATCACCGTCAGATCGGAACGTATCAGCTTTTCGATATCCTTGAGATAGGCGCGTTCGGTGGAATCGCAGAATGACAGAGCTGCTCCGCCGGCGCCGGCTCGCGCCGTGCGGCCGATGCGGTGGACATAGCTTTCCGGCTCGTTGGGCAACTCGTAATTGATCACATGAGTGACGCCGTCGACGTCGATGCCGCGGGCGGCAATGTCGGTGGCTACGAGGACTCGGGCCTGGCCACTACGGAAACGGGCGAGGGCCCGTTGGCGAGCACCTTGGGACTTGTTGCCGTGGATGGCATCCGCGCTGATGCCGCTTCGATCGAGCTGTTCGACAATCCGGTTGGCGCGGTGCTTGGTGCGCGAGAAAACGATCACCCGTGACAGCGCCTGATCACTGAGAAGCTTGGTCAAGAGGCCGCGCTTGCCGGCTGTATCGACATGGTAGACGCTTTGTTCGATGCGCTCGATCGGCGTCGATTGCGGCTTGATCTCGACCCGGACAGGATCGCTCAGCATATCGCCCGACAGTTTGACGATGTCGCCTGGCATGGTCGCGGAGAACAGGAGCGACTGACGCTCCTTCGGCATGGCGGCCACGATCTTTCTGATATCCCGGATAAAGCCCATGTCGAGCATCCGATCGGCCTCGTCGAGCACCAGAAACTCGATCGCCTGCAGTTTCAAAAAGCCCTGCTCCATCAGGTCCAGCAGACGACCAGGCGTCGCAATGACGATATCGACCCCTCGGTTGAGGGCATTCACCTGACCCTTCTGACCGACGCCGCCGAAAATCACCGTTTGGCGCAAACGAAGCTGCCTGCCATAGGCGCGCATCTCATCGGCGATCTGCCCCGCGAGTTCGCGGGTCGGCGCCAGGATCAGAGCGCGTGGGCCTCGCAGATCGCGTCGATCACGAGGGGTGCTTTGGTCACGAGGGCCGCGTTGGCCTGAAAGCTGGTGGATGATGGGCAGGGCGAAGGCCGCGGTCTTGCCGGTGCCGGTCTGAGCGATGCCCAGCACGTCCTTGCCTTTGAGTAGCTCGGGAATAGCCTGGCGTTGAATGGGGGTGGGTGTGGTGTAGTTTTTGGCGGAAAGAGCCTGCAAAATCGGTTCGGCCAGGCCGAGATCCGAGAAACGAAGATCGTTCACGTAGATATCCTTAGCGCCCAGCGGCAGCAGCGACGTTCTCATTGCTGCTTGCCCTGGCGAATGTCCCTGCACCAGGCGCGGCTGGTGCGGGCTGAATTTCGTTGATTGTTCTCGGGAGATGGAGCTGCATCAAGGCAGCACTTCGCGCAATCGCGAGACAACGTACATGCTGCAGATGGGTTATCGGCCTCGATAAGTCAACCCTGGTCCCGCATGAGAACGTTTTCGGGCACCGATTGTCGTTCGTGATCTCGATCAGCTGCTGCTTTGACGTCACTCAGCGGTATCGATCCAAACATTGTGATCAGCTATGCCTGGAAAAACTGGCTGAAAACCAGTGGGTTAGTGCGACAATATGTGAATTCCGTGAAGGAGACGCTGCACTGGTGTCCATCCCCTCGTCGGGTCCTTATAGATGCACTGGCAGTCCGGCGGCTGAGTTCGCAACTTCTGGCGAGCAGCGTCGAGCCGGACATCGAATGACGGGATAAACGGCTTGTCCAATACCCATGCTCCAGGCACGCAATTCCTTCTGGAAGCCAGCATAACGAATGTCCTTTGGCGATTGGCGACGCCGAATGTCGTCGCGGTTGCCATGATGACTGCGGTAACCTTTGCTGACGCTTGGTATGTCGGGCAGTTGGGAACGATCGCGCTTGCGAGCCTGGCCCTGGTCTTCCCGTTTCTGAGCCTGATGCAGATGATGGCGGGCGGCGCCATTGGCGGTGGAACCACGTCTGCTGTGGCCCGTGCATTCGGTGCCGGGGACATCGCGCGGGTGGAAAGGACCGCCTGGCATGCGGTGCTCATCGCGATCCTCATGTCCGGCATTTTCATGATCGTTCTTGGCCTGTTTGCGCGCCCGATCTTCGGCCTGCTGGGTGGAGAAGGCACAGCACTTCAGGGCGCCGTCAACTACGCCCGGATCGTGTTCGGTGGCGCTTTCGCCACTTGGTTCGTCTTTGTGATGTCAGCGATCTATCGAGGCGTGGGCGATACGGTGACGCCGGCTCGCGCGATCACCGCCGCAAGCCTCGTCCAAGTCGTCCTGTCAGGCGGCCTCACGCTTGGCTGGCTCGGCCTACCGGCACTGGGCATTGTCGGCGCCGCGACCGCCTGGGTCATCTGCCAGGGGGCTGCGGCGGCCTATCTCACAGTCCTTCTCCTCCGTGGGCGAGGCGGATTGCGATTACGCCCCCATGCCCTTCAGTGGACGCCAATCTACGATATCATGACCGTCGGCGGCCTTGGCCTGATCCATAGCTTTTGCCTGGCCATGACCGTCGCCGTCATCACCGGCTATGTCAGTCGATACGGCACCGTCGCCCTTGCGGGATATGGTCTTGGCGCTCGCCTGGAGCTGATGCTGGTGCCCATCGCCTTCGGTGTCGGGGCAGCACTGACCGCCGCGGTCGGGATCAATGTCGGCGCCGATAAGTATGCGCGAGCCCGGCGTATCGCCTGGTCGGGAGCTGGCGTCGTGATGGTGTCGACGGGGCTCCTGGGCGTCACGGCCGCCGTTGTTCCCAGCCTTTGGCTCGATCTCTTCACCACCGATCCCGAGGCCTACGCCTTCGGTGCTCGATATCTCGTCATCGCGGCACCCTTCTATGCCATTTTCGGCCTGGGTCAGGCGCTCTATTTCGCAAGTCAGGGAACCGGCCGCATGATCCTGCCAGTAACGGTCACGGTCTCCAGGTTCGCCATCGTCGCAGGCCTGGGAGGTCTGGCCATGACGTTCACCTCCGATATCACCTATCTCTTCATCGCCGTTGCGGTGGGCCTCACCTGGATGGGTATCGGCCAGGCGCTCTGTCTTCTGGGGCCCGGTTGGCGCCAGCCTAGCGCCGATCTCAAACCGGCAGCCGCACCAAAATCCCGGCATTGACGACGACCGAGATAGCGCCTGTCGCATCATCCGGGACATTCAGGCCGCCTTTGACCGCGTTGGTCGTGACTTTGCCATAGGGTAGGGTTTTCGCCACGGCCTCGACATCGATCTCGTCCGGCTCGTGCGCTGCGAGCGTCAGCTCGATCTCCATGCCGTCGGGATCGATCTCAAGCGTACGGAACAGCACCAGGGATGAGTGATGCAGCGCATCCTGAACAGCGCGTTTCGCAGCTTTGGTATAGTCGCCGCCATGCAGGTCGTTGCCAGTGCCCATCTCCAGGATGATGCGCTTTAGTGGCTTTGCGGTCATGCGGCCTCTCCGTCTTGGGGAAGGTCCAGAGAGACGATGACAGCCGCATTGACCAGGATTGTCCGATCCTTGCCGTCCTCTTTCAAAATATCCATGCCACCATGGGTGGCCGTGACGACGGCTTGGCCATAGGGAAACGTTTCGACGACCGCCTGCTTGTCGATCCGATCGGGATCGCCCGCGCCGATATGCACCTCGATCTGCATCTCATCCCCCGGTACGCCGAAGGCATCCGCGACGGTCAGCGAGTTGTGCCAAAGCGCATCCTTTACCGCCCGGATCGCCGCTTTGGTGTAATCCGTACCGCCGAGATCCGTGCCCATGCCGAACTCGACCACCATGCGTTTCAATGCCATGTGTCCTCCCGATCGCTTACAGTCAAAGAGCGGCCGCCACCGCCGTTTTAGGGTATCAGAACAATCTTGCCGAAGGCACCGAGTTTGAGCACAGCTTCATGAGACTTCCAGGCTCTTGCCAACGGGCTCTCGCGACCAACAACGGAATGATAGGGCTCACACCACTAGATGAACGTTGCGCTCACATTGCCGAATGCCGACGACGTCACATCAACACGGTTTTTTTTGTCGAGCGGTATCGGGGGACCGAAGGCGCCGGTCAGGATCACATCGCCTCTTTCCAGGCGCTGGCCCCCTTCGGCGCGTTTTTCGGCGAGCCAGGCGACCGAGGAGAGGATGTCATCAGGCCAACGAAGAGCGGCCCAGCTATCGACGGTCTTCCCATCGAATTTCAAGGCCAGATCGGTGGTGAGCGGTGTGCCTGGATCGGACATGCCCTGGCCGCTGACCACGCCTGCGAGAATGCCGTTATTGGCGATCAGCTCATGGCCGTGGGGCGGATCGCTGCGCAGCACCAGGTTATGAAGCTCGATGACGGGGTAGACAGCACCGACCGAAGCCAAGAGCTCTTCGGGTGATGCCGTCTTAGGATCGACGGCCCGGCTAAGCGTGATGGCGAACTCGGCTTCCAGCGCGAGATTGGCGAACCCCGCCTTCTCGAGAACCGCGCCATCGCCATGCTGCTCGGTCGACCAAAGCCGCCCCCAGACAGGGTGCGTCAGGCCGATCATCTTTTGATTGCCCGCAGAGACGCAGCCGATCTTGTAACCGACAACAGTTTCACCCCGTTGCTCTCGAAGCGATGCAACAGCGGTCTGCAGTCGCCACGCATCCGGGATGGACAGGCGCAAGCCATCGGCAAAGACGGTGCCAGGGCTGACCCTGTCGTAGTCGGCCAGCATTTTGTCGGCGATGGCGCTCAGCGTGTCGTCGTCGAGTTCAGACATGTCTAATGCCCGGTGTTTTGTTAAAGTCCTACTCTACAACGATATCTGAGAAAGGCGATCGGGGGGCGATATGCAGGCATTCGAGTCGAGCGCGACAACGGTCGATCCAGGCTGGTCTCTCAGCCGGGAAGAGATGCAAACCTATCGTCAAGACGGGCTTGTGCGCCCAGGCTTGGCCTTCACAGAGAACGAACTCGCAGATATCCAAACGCTCCTGGATGTGACGCTGACGGCTACCGAGGGGCGAAGGCCCGAGAGCATCGTCTGTCCGCATATCCCATCGATGAACGACTTGTCGTCCGACCTCGCCAGCGACTGGCTCAAGCTCTGCACCTTGCCCAGGCTCCTGGATCTCGTCGAGCAGGCGATCGGGCACGACATCGTTCTTTGGGGCAGCCAGATATTTTGCAAGCCCGCCGGCACCGGCCTTGCCGTGCCCTGGCACCAGGACGGACATTTCTGGCCGATCCGTCCCCTTGCCACCTGCTCGGTCTGGATCGCGATCGACGATGTCACGCTGGAAAACGGTGCCATGCAATATATCCCCGGCTCGCAGCGCGAGCGGCGGTTGTTCGACCACGTCCGTGACGGCAGCCAGGAGTCGGTTCTCAACGCGACCGTCGCCGAGGGGCAGGTTGATCTCGCCGAGGCCGTCGTCGACGATCTGAAGGCAGGTGCCTTATCCCTTCACGATGTCTTCTTGGTGCATGGTTCCGAACCCAACCGCTCGCAGCATCGCCGCGCCGCCTTCGTCATTCGCTATATGCCGGCAACCTCACACTTCGATCGAAGCGAGGCGAAGGTCGGGTCCCAGCAGGTGAACACCAAACTTGCCGAGCGGGAGATCTACCTCGTCCGCGGGGAGGACTGGACCGGCAAAACCAACTTGGTCGATCTAAGGCCGTCATAGCCCACGATCAAAACTGGTCGGCTTCCGATCGGTGTGGGTGGCTCTCGCCCATCAGAAGGTGCCTGTCAGCTTTGTCCCGGCGGCGGGTTCCACCAACGATCCTTCATGGGCAGATGCTCGTCCAGATGAACCCAGGGGATCTTTTCGGAGGCGAAGTTGTGGCGAATGGCCGGCGCATTCTCCGGCTGATCGAGCGTACCGACCGTGACCGCAACCATCCCCGGCCGATCGTCAAAGCGGAAGGCCACGGGGCTGCCGCATTCCGGACAAAAGGAGCGGGTAGCGAAATCCGTGGGACGAACGCCTTTCAAGGCGATGCCGGAAAACACGACTTTATCGGCATCGAACACGGCAAGGGTCAGGGCAACACCACCGCTCGAACGGCGGCATTGCTCGCAATGACAGTGGGAGGCACGAAGCGGCAGGCCCTTGGTCCGGTAGGTCACGGAACCGCAAAGACAGCGACCCGTCAGTTGTTCTGTCATGATCCTGTCCTCACAACCCTTCGGAAACTCATCCTTTTGACGCACCTTGTCCGATCCCTCCTCTATCGTCGAGCGGGTTGGCCGTACCATCAAAAACATGTTTCACTAAAGTGAAGGCCAGCCTTCGAACCGGCGTCAACGTGTTTTTCAAACATTAGCCTGAGGGAGGTTATCTTGAGCGAGCGGAGAAAGCCAACGAAAGCCATCGTCGTCGGTGTCGGCGCTTATGTCGGGCTTGGCGCTGCCCTCTGTCGGCGTTTTGCTGCCGAAGGTCACCATGTACTGGTGGCAAGCCGCACGGCTGAACAGATCGAGAAGATCGCTGACGGCATTCGCACCGACGGTGGGAAGGCGACGGCGGTGCCGACCGATGCTGCCAATGAGGACGACGTCATCAGGCTATTCGACATGGCGATGGCGGACGACGAGACGGCCCCCGCCGATCTGGTCGCTTTCAACGCCGGCAATAATGCCCGTGGCGATCTCGATAGCATGTCCGCCGAGTTCTTCGAGGATGTCTGGCGGACGCGCTGCCTCAGCGGCTTTCTCGTTGGCCGCGAAGCGAGCCGCCGGCTGGGCGCGCTGGGACGCGGCACGGTGATCATCACCGGCGCCACCGCATCCCTTCGATCGCGTCCGCCCTTCACTGCCTTCGCCTCGGCCAAAGCGGCCCTTCGTGCAATCACACAATCGATGGCGCGCGATCTAGGTCCGAAAGGCGTCCACGTCGCCCATGTGATCATCGATGGCGGGATCAACGGCGAACGGTTGCAGAAGAGAGCGCCGGATATCGTCGAAAGGCTGGGCGAAGA
>JBPCVQ010000056.1:0-62345 GCA_051010395.1 Geminicoccaceae bacterium
AGCTGACGAGATGAAAGGGCATCTGACGTGAACAATTTCACGAAGAATTTAGCGCTTTGGGTCATCATCGGCTTATTGCTGATCGCCCTTTTCAATCTGTTTCAGAATCCGTCGGGCCGCAGCCCGCAGTCGAGCCTATCCTATTCCGACTTCCTGGGTGAGGTTGACGCCGGCCGCATCAACGACGTCACCATTCAGGGCAAGACCATCAACGGCCACTTCACCGATGGCCGCGCGTTCAGCACCTATGTGCCGCCTGAAGATCCGAACCTGGTGTCCAGCCTGCGTCAGCGCGGTGTGACCATCACCGCCGCCCCGATCGACGACAGCATGCCCTCGCTCCTGGGCGTCCTGGTTTCCTGGTTCCCGATGCTGCTTCTGATCGGCGTCTGGATCTTCTTCATGCGCCAGATGCAGTCCGGCGGCGGCAAGGCCATGGGCTTCGGCAAATCTCGCGCCCGGCTCCTCACCGAAAAGCACGGCAGGGTCACCTTCAACGATGTCGCTGGCATCGACGAGGCCAAGGAAGAACTTGAGGAAGTCGTCGAGTTCCTGAAGCATCCGCAGAAATTCCAGCAGGTCGGCGGCCGCATTCCCAAGGGTGTGCTCCTGGTCGGACCTCCGGGCACGGGCAAGACGCTCCTCGCCCGCGCGATCGCCGGCGAGGCCAATGTGCCGTTCTTCACCATCTCCGGTTCCGATTTCGTGGAAATGTTTGTGGGCGTCGGCGCGTCGCGTGTGCGGGATATGTTCGAGCAGGCGAAGAAGCATGCACCCTGCATCGTCTTCATCGACGAGATCGACGCGGTCGGCCGTCATCGCGGCGCCGGCCTCGGCGGCGGCAATGACGAGCGTGAGCAGACTCTCAACCAGCTCCTGGTCGAGATGGACGGCTTCGAGGCCAATGAAGGCGTCATCCTGATCGCCGCCACCAACCGGCCGGACGTCCTCGACCCCGCCTTGCTGCGCCCGGGCCGTTTCGACCGTCAGGTCGTGGTGCCCAATCCGGACGTTCTGGGTCGCGAGCGCATCCTGCAGGTCCACATGAAGAAGGTGCGGGTCGGACCGGATGTCGACGCTAAGGTGATCGCCCGCGGTACGCCCGGCTTTTCCGGGGCCGATCTCGCCAATATCGTGAACGAGGCTGCTCTTCTCGCGGCCCGCGCCGGCAAACGCATGGTCAGCATGATCGATTTCGAGGCGGCCAAGGATAAGGTCATGATGGGCGCGGAACGCCGCTCCATGGTCATGACCGAGGATGAGAAGAAGCTGACGGCCTTCCACGAGGCGGGTCACGCGCTGGTCGGTCACTTTTCGCCGGCCTCCGATCCGATCCACAAAGCCACGATTATCCCCCGCGGCCGGGCACTTGGCATGGTAATGCGTCTGCCCGAAGGCGACCGCATCTCGGTGTCGCGTGAAAAGCTTGAAGCCGATATCGCCGTTGCAATGGGCGGCCGGGTCGCAGAAGAACTCGTGTTCGGCCATGATAAAGTCACCGCCGGCGCCTCCTCCGACATCGAGCAGGCCACCAAAATTGCCCGCCACATGGTCACTCATTGGGGCATGAGCGATAAACTCGGCCCGATCGCTTATGGCGAGAATCAGCAGGAAGTCTTTCTCGGCCATTCTGTGACACAGAGCAAAAACCTCTCGGAGGAAACCGCTCAGCTGATCGATACCGAAATCCGCCAGCTGGTCGATACCGGCTACGAGAAGGCCAGAACTCTGATCACCGACAGCCTTGAGCGGCTGCATGATCTGGCCAACGCGCTGCTGGAGCATGAGACCCTGACCGGAGATGAGATCAGCGCTATCCTGCGCGGTGAGCCCATGCCAAAGGCTGCACCGCCAGAGGAACCACCGAGCGCGTCTGCGCCGAATGGCGGCGGCAAACGCGGCTCCGTGCCGAGCACTGCTGCGGACGACTCAGAAGATACCGGTGGAATGGAACCCAGCCCGCAGCCCGGCGTCTAGTGGTTCCGCCATTGGATCGCACGGACTGAAGGTAGGGATACCGTTGGCGGACAATGGTCGATGAGAGGGTCAATATCTCAGTATGACCTTTGATGAGTTCGGCACCTGGATGACCTCCGAAGCTCTTGACGACAACCGGTGATACTTGCTCACTCTTCGATAGGCCTGTGATTTCTCTGCAACTTTATAGTGCATTCGATACCCTTCACTTCATACGAAGTTGCAAAATCCTCTAGTGTTGCGTATCAGAGCGCCGCTTGTGACATCACGGGCCAACGACCATAAGTCGAGGTTAGGAGCGTCATGACTCGTCAACTCTTCGGTACCGATGGCATTCGCGGCACGGCTAATACCCACCCGATGACCGCAGAAACTGCCCTCAAGCTCGGCATGGCCGCCGGCAGCCAATTCACGACAGGCGATCACCGTCACCGGGTGGTGATCGGCAAGGACACGCGGCTTTCGGGCTATATGCTGGAGCCGGCTTTGACCGCAGGCTTCATCGCTATGGGTATGGATGTCACCATCCTCGGCCCCCTGCCCACCCCTGGTGTCGCGATGATGACGCGGTCGCTGCGCGCCGATCTCGGTGTCATGATTTCCGCCTCGCACAATCCCTACCAGGACAATGGCATCAAACTTTTCGGCCCTGATGGCTTCAAGCTTTCCGATGACATCGAACTCGCGATCGAGGAGCGAATGTTCGACGTCGATCGATCCCATCTCAGCGCTCCGGATCAGCTCGGCAGGGCGCTCGTGCTGGAAGGCTCGCGCGAGCGCTATATCGAAGCGCTGAAGGGCACCCTGCCCAAGGGTATGACGCTAAACGGCCTCAAAATCGTGATCGACTGCGCGCATGGCGCCGGCTACATCGTCGCTCCTAAGGTTCTCTGGGAACTAGGCGCCGAGGTGATCGAACTCGGCACGGCACCGAACGGATTCAACATCAATGATCGCTGCGGCTCCACCCACCCCGAGGGCCTTTGCACCGCTGTCAAGGAGCATGGCGCCGATCTCGGTATCGCCCTCGATGGCGATGCTGATCGCCTGGTGCTTGCCGACGAGCATGGCCAGCTGATCGACGGCGACCAGATGCTCGGCCTCGTCGCCAGTCACTGGAAACGGCGGGACCGGCTCGGCTCGGCCACGGTGGTCGCCACCATCATGTCCAATCTCGGCCTGGAGCGCTTTCTCGATGGCGAGGGGCTCTGCCTGCATCGCACGAAGGTGGGGGACCGCTATGTCGTCGAGCATATGCGCGCCTCCGGCCACACGCTCGGTGGCGAGCAATCCGGCCACATCGTCATGACCGACTTTGCCACCACCGGCGACGGCCTACTCGCCGGCCTGCAGATCCTGGCCGCCATGCGTGAGCGCGACCAACCACTCAGCGTACTCGGCCGCGTGTTCGAGCCCATGCCGCAGCGTCTCAGGAATTGCCGGCTGAACGGCGGCAGGCCGCTCGATGACGGCGAGGTGCAGCATTGCATCAAGGCCGCCAATGATCGCCTGAAGGGCCATGGCCGTCTTCTGGTCCGCCCGAGCGGCACCGAGCCCCTCATCCGCGTCATGGTCGAAGCCGACGACGAAGCCCTCCTGACCGACGTGCTCGACGAAGTCAGCGGCGTCATCGAGCGCCACGCCTAGCAGCAGGCGGGGCCTGCTTCCTGGACTTGAAGAGAGAGTTCAGCGGTTCCAGAGAGGGTTTTTGATCGTCTGCAGGAACGCTTGATGCGCCTCCAGTTCCGGAGCCGTCGGTGCATGGGGGCGAGGTGGGCGGGCGATCTTCTCCCTGGTGACCGAAGCCTTTTTGCCGCTCCCCTCGATGGACAGATCGAGACCCGGCTGACGCCCACCGATCAGCCCGAGATAGACCTCGGCCAGAAGCTCGGAGTCCAGAAGCGCGCCATGCTTGGTGCGTGCCGAGGTGTCCACATCGAAGCGCCTGCAAAGGGCATCCAGATTGGCTGGCGCTCCCGGAAAACGCTGGCGGGCGAGCTGCAGGCTGTCGATCACCCGGCTGTCGGCGATCGCCTCATGGCCGAGCCGCTTGAGCTCGCTGTTCAGAAACTTCATGTCGAACGAGGCGTTGTGGATCACCAACGTTCCAGGCGATGGCTCACCCTGACCATCCATTTCCAAAAAGGCCAGGAAGCCTTCTGCAATCGCTGCAAATACCGGCTTGTCCGCAAGGAACGCCTCGCTGATTCCGTGGATCTTTTCGGCTTCTGCGGGCATATGGCGTTCAGGATTGATATACTCCTGATAGGTCCGCCCGGTCGGAATGTGATTGATCAATTCGACAGCGCCGATTTCGACCACACGATCTCCATCATTCGGATCGAGGCCCGTGGTCTCGGTATCCAGCACGATTTCACGCATATTAATCCCTTCGCCAGGCGAGATGTCGCCCTGATCGTCGCCCTTGACCGATCCGCATCGGCGAGATTTCCGGAACTATGGATTAAGCGAAGGCTGGAGGCAATTGTCTCAGTTTTGTCTGATCGCCACACTTGGTCGCGCCGCATTCACGGCTGCTCCCTCCGGCAGCGGAGCTGCGATCACTTCCGACCTGGGCCGCATTCGGATCGGCTGGACTGGGCGCTTGAGAACCGCACCGATCGAAGCATAACGCTCCGGTTCTGACTTGAATGCATCTCCGATCGCGAAGTCCTGCTGATCTCTAGCTTGCAGGCTCATGCGAATATTGTTCAGAACCCAGGACGCTCGGCGTGTCGTGTAGCGCTTTTCAGTCTCAGCCAATGTCAGACGGTTCACCCCGTCGATGCTGTCGACCTCCAACCCTGCGTCCGCAGCCAGCTTTTCGATGTTTTCGAGACTGTAACCATGGCGAACATGCCCGCCATCCTGCACAGCGCTGGTCTTCAGGATCGGCGGAAACAGCGTTCCTACATGCAGGACGAAATCGAGGCATGGCGTGGTGATCAGAACCTTCCCGCCAGGCCGCACCGCTCGTTTCATCTTCGCAATCTGACCAAAATCATCGGTCAGATGCTCGATCACTTCCGAACACCAGACCACATCGAACGAACCGAAATCCCAGGGATCATCGAGATCGACATTGTGAAAGGCAACATCAATGCCCTCGATATCCCGGTAACGTGGTTGCAAACGCTCCGCCAGTCGGTCGATACCGACATAACGAGTGATCTTACCGGGCGCCAATGTCGCGAGATGACGAAGCGTGATGCCGGCCCCGCAGCCCACGTCCAGCACACTTAGTCCCCTACCCTCCAGCTTTGCCAGGCAATAGAGCAGATAGCGGCAGCGACTGTGGATGTTGAAATCGCGAGACGCAAACAGATAGGGCAGACCAAAGAGGCGCTGGAGAGAATTATCCAACTGTCCGAGCATTGCGGCAGACCAAGAATGGACGAAGGGGTTGAGGACGATACTTGACGATTGGCATATACAATAAAACGGCAAAATCAAGAAATTTATTAGCGCAAAGGTTATAATTTTATGCTCATGCGTCGTCTTCATGAAAAGAGATGACAGAGCGCGTCGACCCGCTTCCAGCGATCAGATATGGTTAAAAAGAAATGTTCGATCGTCGGACACTGCCCGCTGCAAACGGGCGACGTGACGTTTCGGATCAGGTTGGGCGGGAGCCTTCGAAAAAGGAAGAGGAAACGGCATGTCGGGTTTCGATCGAAACAAGAAGCAACTGGTGGTCGCCATGGATCACGCTCGCGCCATGGGAGCCGTCGAGGGGCTGGAAGACCCAGGTGCCGTGATCGATCTTGCGGTGGAGGGCGGCGCCGATGCGATCATGACCAGCTATGGGGTCATCAAACACTATAAGGACCGCCTGATCGGGCGCATTCCCACGCTGCTCCGGGTCGATGGGGGCCCAAGCTTTTACCGTGAGGACTGGCTGAAAAACACCAAGTGGAGCCTGCTGCACACTGTCGAGGATGCGGAAGCACTGGGCGTCGATGGCGTCTGCACTATGGTGTTCATTGGCTCCGATGTCGAAATGGAAACGCTAGAGATCACCTCGGAGATCTCGGGTGAACTGGCCGGGACGTCAATGACCCTCATGGTCGAAGCTCTGCCCTGCCCCTCTGAGCGCATCCCGGACCCGCTGGATGCGAAAGCCATGGCCGATGCCTGCCGTCTCGCCTTCGAACATGGCGCCGATGTGCTCAAAACCTACGCCACTGGCAGTGCCGAGAGTTTTCGACAGGTCACCACAAACTGCCCGAACCCTGTTCTGATCGCCGGCGGCGCCAAGATGGATAGCGAGCGCGCCGTGATGCAGGTGGTGCGCGACACACTCGATGCCGGCGCGAAAGGCGTGGTGTTCGGCCGCAACATCTGGCAGAACCCGGCGCCCGCCAAGATGATCAAGGCCCTTCGCCATCTGATTCACGAGGACGGAAGCGTCGATGATGCTCTGAACCTTCTCACCTGATCCTCGCCCAATCATGAGCACGTCACGCCGTGACCCGCTGTTGCTCGGCATCGACGCCGGCACGTCCCGCGTGCGCGCGCTCGTCTTCACCGCTGACGGCCGCCCCCTCTCCGAGGGCAGCCGGACAGCGAAGACACGCTGCCCGAAACCGCGATGGGCGGAGCAGGATGCCGAGGACATTTGGCAGGCCTGCGCCCAGGCGATCCGAGAGGCCGTCGCGCCCATCGACCGGCCGAAGCGCATTCGGGGCCTTGCGATCAGCAGTGTCGGTGAGGCCTTTGTGCCACTGGATAAAGCCGGCTCGCCGACCTTTCCGGCGATCGCTTGGTACGATCACCGGACGACCGGCGAGCTTGAGCGCCTGTTCGCCACTATCGGCCGGGATCGGCTTTTCGACATCACGGGCCTCGCCGCCGATCCCACCTTCTCCCTTCTGAAGCTGCTCTGGCTAAAGGCCAACGCCCCTGACGCTTTGGACAAGACCCAGAGGGTCCTGAACATCACCCATTTTCTCGCCTGGCGACTGACCGGCGTCGAGACCGCCGATCTCTCGCAGGCGTCCAGGAGCCTTGCCCTCGACCTGCATGGCCACGGCTGGGCTGAAGACCTGATCCGCGAAACGGGCCTAGATCCGACCCTCTTTCCCAAGCTTCGACCGCTTGGCGAACGGTTGGGGCCTGTCAAGCCAGAGGTCGCCAGCTTCCTTGGTCTTCCCTCCGACTGTACGGTCGGCGTCGGCGGTCACGACCATATTCTCGGCGCCCTCGCCTCGGGCGCGCTTGCATCGGGCACCATGCTGAACTCGCTCGGCACAGCCGAAGCAGTCACCCTTGCCTTGCCCCATTCCATTCGAGATCCCGAGCTCGGCCGGCGGGGTTTCAATCAGGGAGTGGTCGGGGTCGATGGACAGGCGATACCTTACGTCTTCGGCGGTTTTCAGGCTGCTGGCGCCTCGATCGAATGGTTTCGTTCTCTCTTTGGCGCCAACATCGGCTACGAAACCTTGATAAAGGAAGCCGAGACCGCACCCCCAGGCGCCCTGGGTGCGATTTTCGTCCCCGATCTGCGCGGCCGCCTCTTACCTATCCCTGACCCCTTTTCGCGCGGGGCCTGGTTTGGCCTGACAGCCGATCATAATCGCGCTGCCCTTTATCGCGCGGTGCTCGAAGGCCTTGCCTTCGAGGCCAGGCAGTCGATCGATGGGCTCGACGGCATCGACGGCATTCCCGAGATCGAGGCCATTCGGGCAATCGGCGGCAATACCCAAAATGCGTTTTTGATGCGCATCAAGGCCTCAGTCTACCAACAGCCGATCAGCGCAACCATCATGCCCGAAGCAACCTCCCTCGGCGCCGCCCTTCTGGGCGGTGTCGCGGCCGGCGTCTGGCCAAATATGGAAACCGCCGTCCAGGGCCTTTCGATCTCTTATGAACGGATCGATCCCGTGGAGGATTGGATCGGCCTCTATGAAGCCGTTTACCAGAATATCTACCGCAAGGCCTACGCAGCTCTCCGTCCTCTCAATCACGGCCTGAGCTCTCTCGTCACACCTTAATCAAGACGGTTTCCAACTACCGCGGATGCCTCATCCTTCCTGGTGGTTGGTGGTATGACCATGTCATCTGATTCTCACCGTATTGGTGGAAAGTGGCAAGGCGTGATGTCACTGTTCTTCGCCAAGGTCACCATCTCATCGGCATGCGCTTCGAGGCGATGAGAGCGATGCTCACCGCCCCGAGCACGCGGTCGAACACTGCCGGTACGGCGCTTCTGGTCCACCCATTTGATCGCCGTCGAAGGCGCAACGCAGAAACGTCTCGCCACCGAACATCGTGACAACCCGCCGTCAACAGCCGATATCAGCCGTTCTGGTAGATCCATCGAAAAAGATTCCGCCATACAAGCTGGCCTCCTTCGCCAGCCCACATATGAATGAGATGATCGACAGCTTGGAAATACTTAATGATTACAATATCTTAGAAAACGCTCTAGTGTCCGAACCAGTCGACGCCCAGCGGTGCCTGAACGGCGATGACCGTCTTCACCAGAAGAACGATGGCGGCACCGACGACGATGCCCTTCCAAAAGTAATGGCTGGACCAGAGGCTATCGTCCGGCGTCGACCCGCCGGCGACACCCGGCCGCCTTGGAACGATGTCGTCACGTTTGTCTACCTGAATGTTCGGATCTTCGTCGGTATCATCGTTTGCCGCGACATTGGGAACTGCCGAAATTTGAACATCTTCGCCCGCGACGGGACGTTGCCACTCCCCAAGCGATGAACGACCCTTCTCCTGCGCCGCCGATGAGCCGGATCGATCGATTGGAGACGGCGCAGCAAGGCTGGCCTGCCATGCTCTTGTTACCGCCCGTGCCACCATTCTGCCACGCATCCCGCTTGTTGAACATCACGCCCGGCATGGCTGAACCACCGATCTGCACCGCTGCAAGGCCGCAAATTCCAGGATAGCCAAGAGGCGTTAACGGGCCGTTAACGGAAGCGATCGATGCTGCCATGGCATGCCTTCGGCCTGCATTGATCCTCGGCTGCAAAAACGCCATGATCTCCCTGTCCGTACTCCAGGAGCCAAGCGATGACCGACACCGTGCTCGACGCTCAAGGTCTCTCCTGCCCGCTTCCCGTACTGCGGGCCCGGAAGGCTATGCGTGGTCTCGCACCCGGCGACGTGCTCCGGCTGATCGCCACCGACCCTGGTGCTGTCCATGATGTTGCCGCCATGTGCGAGGCCACCGGCGATTGTCTGGTCGGAAGCGAAGAGACCGACGGCACCTTCACGTTCCGTATCCAGAAAAGGAACGGATAAACGAACAGCGGCCATCGCTGGCCAATTGCCAGAGCTTCCCTGCCAGAATTCCCCGAAGCTGCTTGCCGTTTTAGCCGCCTGCGGTTAGATTTCGGTGCGTTTCGCCGAGCAGAACCCACCATCGAGAGCCGCCAAGTGTCCACCGCAAGCGACAGTTTCCCATCGCTGGTTCATCTCGCCCTGCCCAAGGGCAGGATGGAGGAAGGCGTTCTCGCCCTTCTTCGGGATGCCGGCATCCGCGTCACCTTCGGCAAGCGCGGCTATCGGCCGACCCTGTCGCTCCAGGGCTTCGAGACCAAGATCCTGAAGCCACAGAACATCGTCGAGATGCTCCATCTCGGCTCGCGCGATCTCGGTTTCGCCGGTGCCGACTGGGTTGCCGAAAAGGGTGTCGAACTGATCGAACTTCTGGACACCGAACTCGATCCGGTGCGGGTGGTGGTCGCGGCTCTTCCGGCTTTCGCGGGCGACGACCTGGCCGCCATGGGTCGGTTCCGCATCGCCTCGGAATACCGACGCCTCACGGAGAAGTGGCTGAAAAAAAAGAGCCTCGATGCCCGCGTGGTGCGTACCTATGGCGCAACGGAGGTTTTCCCGCCCGAAGATGCCGATTGCATCATCGACAACACGGCGACCGGCGAAACGCTGAAAGCTAATGGCCTGGTCATCATCGACGAGGTGATGCAGTCCTCCACCCGCCTCTACGCCAACCCTCGCGCCATGGATGTGCCTGAAAAGCGCGAACGGATTGAACGCCTCATACTCCTTTTGCGCTCAGTGCTCGATGCACGCGAACGGGTGATGCTGGAAGTCAACGTGCCGGAGGACCGTCTGGACGACGTGATTGCCGTCCTCCCCTCAATGCGCGAACCCACTATGTCACCGCTCCACGGCGATAAGGGCTTCGCGCTCAAAGCAGCACTCTTGCGAAAAGATCTGCCGACCGTCATTCCCGAAATCAAGGCTCGTGGCGGCAGTGACATCGTGGTCACCTCACTCGCGCAGATCGTCGCATGAACGCGCCCACTCCACCGCCGTTGGTCACGCGAGAAACCACCGCCAGCCGCACCACGTCCGAGACCGAGATCACACTTCGCCTGAATCTGGATGGCGTGGGCAAGGCCGACATTCAGACCGGCATCGGCTTTCTCGATCATATGCTGATCAGCCTTACGAAACACGCACGCTTCGATCTCCATCTTCGCTGCAAGGGCGATCTCGAGATCGATGACCACCACACCGCAGAGGACTGTGCGCTGGCGCTTGGGCAAGCTCTCGATCAGGCGCTTGGCGATCGCGTCGGCATCGCCCGCTTCGCCCATGCCTACGCTCCCCTGGACGAGGCCCTTGCCAGAGCCGTGGTCGACTTTTCCGGCCGACCGTCGGCGACGGTCAATCTTGGTCTGAAACGCGAACGGATCGGCGAACTTGCATGTGAAAATATCGGCCATGTCTTCATCTCACTCGCCATGGCATCTCGGACGACGCTGCATGTGGACGTGATCCGGGGCGAGAACGACCACCACCGTTCCGAAGCCGCCTTTAAGGCGATGGCGCTCGCCTTGCGTCAAGCAGTCGCGCGTGACGGCTCGAATCAGGTGCCGAGCACCAAGGGCGTTCTCTGACTATGGAGGACGTGCTGATTTTGTCCACTGGCACGGCGAACCTTGCCTCGGTCGAGGCCGCTTTCAAGAAGCTGGGTGCCGGCACGATGCGCGCCGACAATGCGGATGCCATCCGCAAGGCGGACCGTGTCGTACTCCCGGGTGTCGGCACCTTCGGCGCCACGATGGCGGGATTGGAAGCCGCAGGCTTCATCGCACCGATCAAGGAGCGGGTTGAAGCAGGTCGCCCGACACTCACCATGTGCGTCGGCCTGCAGGTCCTGTTCGAAAGCAGCGAAGAGAGTCCCGAAGCCGATGGCCTTGGGATCATCAAGGGCGAGGTCGGGCGCTTCCCCTCAGATGTCAGCATACCGCAATTCGGCTGGAACCCCATCGAGCCCGAGGCGGGCTGCCGTTACTTGGAGCCCGGCTACGCCTATTTCGCCAATAGCTTCAAGGTTCGCGCGGCGCCCGACTGCAAAATGGCGATCGCCTATCATGGTGAGCCCTTCGTTGCCGCCTTCGAGCAAGGCGATGTCGTGGCGTGCCAGTTCCACCCCGAACTGTCGGGGGCGTTCGGTCACCGTCTGATACAACGATGGATGGAGGGCTAGAACAGTGTCAACGCTGCCTGCGTCCGGCTCTGGTCTTACCAGGCGAATCATTCCCTGTCTCGACGTCAGCCATGGCCGGGTGGTCAAAGGGATCAAGTTTCAAGGCCTGCGCGATGCTGGGGACCCGGCGGAGCGCGCGGCTCTCTATGAGGCACAGGGAGCTGACGAGATCGTCATTCTCGATGTCTCCGCGACGCCCGAGGGCCGTGGCAATCAGGTGGAAACGGTCAAACGTGTTCGCGAAAATATCGGTATTCCGCTGACCGTCGGTGGTGGCGTTCGCGTGGTTGCCGATGCCGGCGCCCTGCTCGATGCCGGGGCGGACAAGGTATCAGTCAATAGCGCCGCCGTTGCAGAGCCCTCCCTCCTCTCCGATATTGCCTCGCGATTCGGCCGGCAATGTTCGGTATTGGCGATCGACGCCGCCTGGCGGGGCAAACATTCGGAAGTGCTGGTAAAAGGCGGACGTGAAGACACCGGCATCGAAACGGTGGGCTGGGCGGAGCGCGCGGTCAGTCTTGGTGCTGGCGAGATCCTTTTGACCAGTTGGGATCGGGACGGTACGCGTGAGGGCTATGATCTCGCACTGACCGATATGATCAGCAAGGCGGTGCGCGTTCCGGTAATCGCGTCGGGTGGTGCAGCTGGCCCCTCACATCTTAGGGAGGCTTTCGATGCAGGCGCCGACGCCGTGCTCGCCGCCTCGATCTTCCATGACAACGACATGACCGTCGCCGACGTCAAGTGGAGCCTGATCGAGATGGGAGTTGCAATCAGGCCACCTGTCTACTGTGCCGAGGATCGGCCATGATCATCCCGTCGATCGATCTTGAAGGTGGCCATGCGGTTCAGCTCATCGGCGGCGAGGAGAAAGCACTGGACGCTGGCGATCCACGCCCGCTCGCCACTCTCTATGGCCGATGTGGTGAAATCGCTGTCATCGATCTCGACAAAGCACTGGGTAAGGGAGACAACAGCGAGACGATCAGGGATCTAATCGGCCTTACACCATGTCGGGTCGGCGGCGGTATCCGGGACGTAGAGACGGCCATCGCCTGGCTGGACGCCGGTGCGTCGAAAATCATCCTGGGCACGGCTGCAACACCCGAAATCCTGAAGCAGCTGCCGGCGGATCGCGTGATCGTGGCACTCGATGCCAAGCATGGCGAGGTGGTTGTCGAGGGGTGGCAAAAGGCGACCGGCCGAGGCGTGATCGAACGTATCCATGAGCTCAAGAACCTTGCCAACAATTTCATGGTCACCTTTATCGAGCGCGAAGGCAGGCAGAGCGGCACTGATCTCGACTTTGCCAAAGAGATCAAGGAGGCTGCTGGAAGCGCCGATGTGACGATTGCAGGCGGCGTCACCACGCCTGCCGAAGTCGCCGATCTCGACCGGATCGGCTGCGATGCCCAGATCGGCATGGCGCTGTACACAGGAAAGCTTGGACTCACGGAAGCCTTTGCCGCCCCGCTCACGAGCGATCGGCCGGACGGTCTTTGGCCGACGGTAGTGGTCGACGAGGGCGGTGTTGCGCTTGGCCTTTGTTATTCGGATGAAGAATCGCTCAGAACCGCCCTGCAACGCGGCCTTGGTGTTTATCACTCGAGATCTCGCGGCCTCTGGATCAAAGGCGAGACCTCAGGCGCCACGCAGGAACTGATGGGCATTGCAGTCGATTGCGATCGCGACTGCCTGCGCTTCACCGTACGGCAGGCAGGCTCGGGGTTTTGTCACCTAGATACCCGCACCTGCTGGGGAGAGGACCGGGGGCTCTCGAAGCTGATTCGGCGCCTCGAAGCTAGACGGCAAGCTGCGCCGGAAGGCTCGTATTCCGCCCGGCTTTTTCAAAACCCAGAACTCCTTGGGGTCAAGCTCCGTGAAGAGGCGGATGAGCTTGCAACAGCACCCGATCGCGACAATGCCGTTCACGAAGCGGCAGATGTCCTGTTCTTCACTCTTGCAACTCTAGCTGCACACGGCATTGATTTGGACGAGGTTGAAGCTGTCCTTGACCGACGAGCACTCAAGGTGACACGGCGGGACTGAAAGCGCTCAGCCGTCATTCTGAAAATCTTGGCGGCGATGCTTGTATTGAAGAGCGATCATCAGCGCCTTCGCGGGTCGCATCAACATCAGTACCAGGATGACCGTAAGTGGTAGCCACAGGGCAAGATGCAGCCAGACAGTCGGCTCGTAACGGACCTCCGTGAATAGCGCCAGCCCGACAACTATAGCCCCGACCAGAAAAATCACGAAGGGTACAGGTCCATCGCCACTGTCCTGGCCTGAAAAGTCAGCATGGCAGGCGCTGCATCGCTCCCTAACGCTCAAGAAGCCCTGAAAGAGAGGAGCGGCACCACAGGCCGGACACCTGCAGAGCAGCCCTACCTTAAGCGCCGGGGGAACCGGTTCGGGCATCTGCAGGTTCCCCGTTTCAGGGGCATATCTCTGCGATCAATATTCAATCAGTGACCCACACCGGCGATGCTGCCGCCCCACCAGTAGACCCAACAGAACAAGAACAGCCAGACGACATCGACAAAATGCCAATACCAAGCAGCCGACTCGAAACCGATGTGCTTTTCAGGTTTGAAGTGTGACTGGTAGACCCGATACAGGCAAACGGTCAGGAACGTCGTTCCGATGAAAACGTGGAAGCCATGAAAGCCGGTCGCCATATAGAACGTCGAACCAAAGATCTGGCTGGAAATCTGGAAGCCTGCGGGATGGTAGATGGTGTGGATGTATTCGTAGGCCTGAAAGCCTGTGAAGATCGCACCAAGACCGACCGTAAGCCAAAGGGGGAAGCGCGCCTTGTCATTGCGCCCTTCCAGAATTTCATGATGGGCCCAGGTTACCGTGCAGCCGGAGAGCAGCAGGATCAGTGTATTGAGAAGCGGGATGTCCCAGGTCGGCACGGGATGCGTCCCGGCCGGCAGCCAGCTGTAGCTCTCCACGGCTGTCGGATCGGGATGGACCAGAGCGCCCCAGAAAAATGCCCAGAAAAACGCAAAGAAAAACAGCACCTCTGAGGTGATGAAAAGGGCCATGCCCAGCCGGAGGCCCTTGGAGACCACCTCCGTATGATCGCCACCTGAACTCTCGCTGACAACGTCTCTCCACCAGCCGAACATGGTATAGAGAACACCGACAACACCAGCCAGAAGAACCCAAAGGCCGCCCGGCACCTCGCGCATCCAGAACAGAAGTCCGATGACCAGGACAACCGCGGACAGGCTGCCGATGAACGGCCAGGGGCTGGGATTGACCAGATGGTAGTCATGGTTGACGTCGTGATGGTGATCGGCGTGGTCAGCTGTATCGGACGGCGAGGCCATCGCGTCTTCTCCTGGCTCTTCTAGTCAACAATTCCGGGCCATGGCATGGCCGGCCATATAAGTGGATCACGCGCCCGCATCCTCATGATGCGGGCCGTTCATCTGCGAAGGAGTCGACCAATTTCTCGGTCTCGTCCTCGAGCATGAAAAACGTATAGGACAGCGTGATTGTCTTGAGATCACGGGTGCTGAGGTCATCCAGAATGGCGGGGTCGACGAAGAAAGAGACGGGCATGTCAACCTCCTCGCCCGGCTGCAGCACCTGCTCGGTAAAGCAAAAACACGCGATCTTCGAGAAATAGGGTCCGGCCTTGTGCGGCGTCACATTGAAAGTAGCGCTACCGACGATCGGTTGATCAGCTGTGTTGACCGCACGGTAGAAAGCAAGTTTTTCCTCGCCGATCCGAACCTCGACCTCGCGCTCCGCCGGCTGAAACTGCCAGGGCAGCTCATCGCCGATGCTGGCATCGAAACGAACACGGATCGTTTTTTCCAATGCACCTGGTACGCTGTCTTCGGCGACCTGGGTCGTACCGCCATAGCCGGTCACCTGGCAGAACAGCCGATAGAGTGGCACCGAGGCGGCCGTCAATCCGATCATCACCAGGATGAGCGCGAAGAGGGCTGAGGCGGTGATGAGGTGAGGACGCCGCGTCGACATCACGACACGTTACTGCTGAGTTTGACCATGGTGATCACGTAGAAAAGCACGACCAGAAGCAAAAGACCGATCGCCAAAGCGATGTTCTTCCGTCGCTGTCGACGCTGCTGCTCAGGTGTCAGCCCGACCATGGCGCTCATCCCGAGAAAGCCGTCATCAGCGGTGACAGCATGTAATCGACCGACAGCGCACCGAAAAGGCCGAAGAGATAGATGAGCGAAAACCGAAATGTCTTGGTCGCCGATCGCTGGGTGCCATCGCGCCAAAGCCTGAGAGCATGCAGGATAAAGCCGGTGCTGAGCCCTGTCGCGACCATGGCATAAAGCCAGCCCGATGGTCCCACGATCACAGGCAGCAAGCTTACCGGCAACAACACCAACGTATAGGCGAGAATGTGGCGCCTGGTGACCGCAGCACCAGCGGTTACCGGCAGCATGGGCACGCCCGCTTCTGCGTAGTCTTTTGTCCGATAAAGCGCCAGCGCCCAGAAATGCGGCGGCGTCCAGAAAAAGATGATTGCGAAAAGCGCTATTGAGCCAAGACCGACATCACCGGTTACCGCCGACCACCCCACGATAGGTGGAAGAGCGCCGGCAGCGCCGCCTATCACGATATTTTGCGGTGTGCGCCGCTTCAACCACATCGTGTAGATCAAAACGTAGAAACCGATGGTGAGCGCCAAAAGCGCTGCTGCCGTCCAATTCACGGCTAGCCCCATCACCATGATGGAAATGACTGAGAGCGTCAGCCCAAACGCGAGCGCGTCCGCGGGCGAAATCCTTCCAGCGGCGGTTGGCCGTTTCCGCGTACGCACCATGATGCGATCGATGTCGGCATCATAGCTGTTGTTGATCGCAGCAGAAGCACCCGCCGCCACGGTGATGCAGAGGATCGCTATGGCCGCAATGACCGGATGAATAGTGCCAGGCGCAAGCAAGAGGCCGACGCCCGCCGAATACACGACGAGTGACATGACGTTCGGTTTGAGCAACAGCCAGAAGTCACGGACGTCGGATACGTCCGTGACATCATCGGCGATGTTGATCGACTTCTCGCTCATGGTAACCGAACCAGCTCCACCTACTTGACCTGCGGAAGGTCATTGAAAGTATGGAATGGCGGCGGCGAAGAGACGGTCAACTCAAGCGTATCCGCACCCTCACCCCAGGGATTGTCCTGACATTTTTCACCGGACGTAAAGGTCCGATACATCACGTAGATGAAGAACACAGCACTCGCCGCTGAGATGAAGGCGCCGATGGAAGAAACCATGTTCCAGCCGGCATAGACGTCAGGGTAATCCGGGATGCGCCTGGGCATGCCAGCCAGCCCCAGGAAGTGCTGCGGGAAGAAAGCGAGGTTGACGCCGACAAATGTCAACCAGAAATGGATCTTGCCCAGCGTCTCCGGATATTGGCGCCCGGTCATCTTGCCGATCCAGTAGTAGATACCGGCAAAGATCGTAAACATCGCACCCAGCGACAGCACATAGTGGAAATGCGCGACGACGTAGTAAGTGTCGTGCAGCGCAAGATCGACGCCGGCATTGGCGAGGACGACGCCGGTGACACCGCCGACCGTAAAGAGGAAAATGAAGCCAATCGCCCAGAGCATCGGCGTTTTGAACTCGATCGAGCCTCCCCACATGGTCGCGATCCAACTGAAGATCTTGATGCCTGTCGGCACCGCAATCACCATGGTGGCGGCGACGAAATAGGCCCTGACGTCGACCCCCATGCCCACCGTGTACATGTGATGCGCCCAGACGACAAAGCCGATCACGCCGATTGAGACCATGGCATAGGCCATGCCGAGATAGCCGAAGACCGGCTTCTTCGAGAAGGTCGACACGATATGGCTAACGATGCCGAAGCCCGGCACAATCATGATGTACACTTCGGGGTGGCCGAAGAACCAGAAGAGATGCTGGAACAGGATCGGATCGCCACCGCCTTCGGGCACAAAGAAGCTGGTGCCGAAATTACGATCGGTCAGCAGCATGGTGATGGCGCCTGCCAACACCGGAACCGCAAGCAACAGAAGAAATGCGGTGATCAGGATCGCCCACGCAAAGAGCGGCATCTTATGCAGCGTCATGCCTGGCGCACGCATGTTGAAGATAGTGGTGATGAAGTTAATGGCGCCGAGCAATGACGAGGCACCTGCTAGGTGAAGCGCGAAGATCGCCATGTCCACCGATACAGAGCTGTTGCCGACTACCGACGACAATGGCGGATAGATGGTCCAGCCGCCACCAACTCCATCGCCGATAAACAGTGAACCAACCAACAAGCAGAATGCAGGCACCAGCAGCCAGAAGCTGATGTTGTTCATCCGCGGGAACGCCATATCAGGCGCTCCGATCATCAACGGCACCATCCAGTTTCCGAACCCACCGATAAGCGCCGGCATGATGAAGAAGAACACCATGATCAGGCCGTGAGCGGTCACAAACACGTTGAAGAGATGCGGGTTGTCGCCGAAATACTGCAAGCCGGGCTGCATCAGCTCCAAACGGAAGATGACTGACAAGGCGAGCCCGACCAAGCCAGCGATGAAGGCAGACGACAGATAGAGTGTGCCGATGTCCTTGTGATTGGTTGAATAGACCCACCGGGTCACGAAGCTCTTCGGCGCGCCGTGATCATCGGTCAACGCTGCGTCATGGGCCATCCCGGCTCTCCTCGTTCCCTGTCGTTCAGCGCGCGGCGAAGTCGACGTCGCCGGCCTTCGCGAACTCTTCCTCTGCCTTCTTGGTCCAGGCCTCGAAATCAGCCTTCGATACCGCCTCGACGGCAATCGGCATGAAACCGTGATAGGCGCCACAAAGCTCGGAGCACTGGCCGTAATAGGTGCCGGGCTCATCGACCCGGAACCACACCTCGTTCACGTGCCCTGGCACCGCATCGAGCTTGACGCCGAACGCCGGGATCGCCCAGCTGTGAATGACGTCGGAGGCGGTGGTCAAAAGCCGAATGTTCGTCTCGACCGGCACGAACACACGATTGTCCGTTTCCAGGAGCCGCTTCTGGCCAGCCTCGGCGTCAATATCCTCATCGGCGATCATGAAGGCGTCGAAGGTGAAGTTGCCCTGATCTGGATATTCATAAGACCAGTACCATTGCCGCCCGATCGCCTTGATCGTCATCTCCGTCTCTTCGACCGAATCCGAATAGTAAAGAAGTTTGAATGACGGAATGGCAATGACCACGAGGATCAGAACCGGAATCGCCGTCCAAGCGACCTCAATCATCGCGTTGTGGGTGCGCTTTGAAGGCACTGGATTGTTCGCTGCCTTGAAGCGGACGCAAACATAAGCAAGAAGCGCCAAGACGAAGATCGTAATCAGCGTGATGATCCACATCAAGAGGTCGTGGAAGGAGGCGATACGCTCCATCGTCGGCGACACCGCATCCTGAAAGCCGAGCTGCCAGGGTTCGGCGCCCGCGGCCAGGGCGCTACCGCCCCCAAGCAGAGCCATCGACCCAAACATGACCATCGAAATGGATAGGAATAGCAACGGCATGCAGCTTCTCGCACTCTGTTTCGTTCAACCGAGTTTTGCATTCACTTTGCGGGGTAGGTACACGAAGAGGTTACATCGGTAAATTCCGAATTCCATAGAGGCCTGCTCATCTCAGGGCTTTGGAGACAGTATGTCGCAATTTCATCGTCCCCTCATGAACAACTAGGTGTCACAGCGGTCGCTTTGGCTTTATAGTTTCATAAAGGTTATTAAATAGTAAAAAGCGCACCGCGACGCCTGGTCGCGGCCTCCATTACCAATGTCCGCCACGTCACGGGAACACCGAAATGACCTCTTCCACCGGCCACACATCACCTCTCGCCGAGCGCTTCGACCTCGAGCCGGATCGGCTAATCGATCTTGTCGGCGATGGGCTTGGCGGTGTCGATGACGGTGAGCTGTTCCTGGAATATCGGGAAACCGAAAGCTACGGATTCGACGACGGTCGCCTGAAGAGCGCCGCATTCGATACGACACAAGGTTTCGGCTTGCGCGCGGTCGCCGGCGATGCCGTAGGTTGCGCTCACAGTCCCGACTTCAGCGAGACGGCCGTGACACGCGCTCTCGATGCGGTGGGCGCCGTGCGTGCCGGTCACAGCGGCAGCCTGGCGCTGCCTCCCCAGGGCACCAACCAGCGCCGTTATGGCGAGGATAACCCGATCCGCGCCAAGGACCACGCCGCCAAGGTCGCGGTACTCGAAAAGATCGACGCTTATGCGCGCCAGAAGGATCCACGAGTCAAGCAGGTCAGCGCCAGTCTCGCCGGCTCATGGCAACAGGTGGAGATCATTCGCCCCGATGGCCTTCGACAGAGCGACATCCGCCCGCTTGTGCGCATGAATATCAGCGTGGTGGTCGCCGATGGCGAGCGCATGGAGACCGGAGGCTACGGCGCCGGCGGACGTGTCGGCTACGATGATTTCCTTGAAGATGCCAAATGGCAGATGATGGTCGACGAAGCGATCCGTGAAGCGATCGTCAAGCTTGATGCCGTCGCGGCCCCCGCCGGCGAGATGAACGTTGTTCTCGCTCCGGGCTGGCCCGGCATCCTGCTCCACGAAGCCATCGGTCATGGATTGGAGGGTGATTTCAATCGAAAGGAAACGTCGGCGTTTTCCGGTCTGCTCGGCGAGCGCGTCGCCGCTCCCGGCGTCACCGTGGTCGACGACGGTACGCTGGATCACAGGCGCGGCTCACTCACCATCGACGATGAAGGCACGCCGTCCGGCTGCAATGTCCTGATCGAGGATGGCATCCTCGTCGGCTATATGCAGGACCGCCAGAACGCGCGCCTCATGGGCCATGAGCCCACCGGTAATGGCCGCCGTCAGAGCTTCGCCCATCAGCCGATGCCACGCATGACCAACACCTATATGCGCTCCGGCACCGACGACCCGAAGGAAATTCTGGAAAGCGTCAAGAACGGCCTCTTCGCCGTCAGCTTCGGCGGCGGCCAGGTGGACATCACCTCGGGCAAGTTCGTGTTCACGGCAAGCGAGGCCTATCTGATCGAGAACGGTAAGATCACCGCACCGGTAAAGGGTGCCACCATCATCGGAAACGGCCCGGACTGCCTCACCAAAGTACGCGCCATCGGCAACGACATGCAGCTCGACAACGGCATCGGCACCTGCGGCAAGGAAGGGCAGTGGGTCCCCGTCGGCGTCGGCCAGCCCACGCTCCGCATCGACGGCCTCACCATAGGTGGCACGGCCACCGGCTAGCAGCCGGGGCTCTACGCCCTGCCGGCGGCTTTTGGGCGGTGTCTCGGGCGAAACCTCGTCGTTCGTCGATCATGCTCGAAACCGCGGGCAGGGCTCAGGCAAGTTCAGCCTGAAGGCGCCGCCTTCTTGCACTGAATGCGCGGAAAATTCTTGGATTGTGCCGGGTCTGCGCGTAAAAAACGTGCTGCGATGAGGTCCGAATTTCCTCTCAGGAGGGCAGCACCCTGCGGCTGATCCACACCAGCGACTGGCACATCGGCAAGGTTTTCCGCTCGATTGGCGACAGCGCCATGTCGGTGCTGCAGCAAGCACGACTGGATGCGATCGGCGCGATCGGCGAGCTTGCTATGGCCGAGAACGCCCGGACGGTCCTGGTCGCAGGCGACATCTACGACATGGAAAGCCCGGAGAACAAAACCCTCGCCCAACCGCTTGAGCCGATGCGGCGCTTTTCTTCCGTCACCTGGCATCTCATTCCCGGCAATCATGACCCTGACCTGCCGAACGGCCCTTGGCAGCGCCTCCTTTCGATCGGACTTCCTGAGAATGTCCACGTCCATCGGGAAGCGGCCCCCTTCAGCCTGGACGATCGAACCTGGCTTCTGCCGGCTCCCCTTCGTCAAAAGCACAGCGCCTCCGATCCAACGGCTTGGATGGATAATGTCGTGACTCCTCATGGACACCGGAGAATAGGGCTCGCCCATGGATCGATCAGTGATTTCGGAAGCTCGGCAACGACACCCAACCTGATCGCCCCGGATCGCGCAAAGAAGGCCGGTCTCGATTATCTGGCGCTCGGTGACTGGCACGGCACGAAGGCGATCAACCCGAGAACCTGGTATTCCGGTGCACCTGAACCCGACGGCTTCGGCCGAACCGACGACGGCAAGCCCGAGACCGGCCAGGCCCTTCTCGTCGACATCAAAGATGATGCCGCACCTTCCGTCGCCGCACATCGCACCGGGCGCCTTGCCTGGCTCGAGGAACAGACAACACTCCACGGCAAGGAGGATATCCGCCGTCTGGAGCAGCGCATTCGTGAGATCTCTCCCGATCTCTCGCGCCTGGTTCTTCGCCTTAGGGCGGAAGGACTGTTGTCCCTGGCCGACCACGATCTGTTCGAGCGGACGATCGCTGATACCGGCCTCGCCGCCGGGCTCTGCGCATTCGATTTGAAGCGCGAGCACCTGGCAATCCGGCCGGCCGAAGACGAACTCGATCAGCTGACCGACGATCGTGTGATCAAGAACGCCATCGCCAGGCTTCGGTCGATCGCCGAAACCGAAGACCACCCGAAGCGCCAAGCCGCGAGTCGCGCCGTCTGGCACCTCTACCTCGCCTGCCACAAGCGCCGGCCTGAGGTCGCCGCGTGAAAATCCGGGCGCTCAGGCTCAAGCAGTTCAAGAAGTTCGACCAGCCGATTCTGGTCCAGGGCTTCAGCGAGGGCCTCAATATCATCGCCGGCCCAAACGAAACGGGTAAGTCGACCCTGTTGCTGGCGCTTCGCGCCGCTCTTTTCGAGTACCACAAAGCGACGAACAAGGCGGTCAAGAGCCTGCCGCCCCATCACGTCGAAGGTGCCGCGCCTGAAGTCGCCCTGGACTTCGAAATCGGCGACAAGCGTTATCACCTGGAGAAGCGCTTTCTCAGACGCCCGATGGCGCGGCTGGAAACCGAAAACGGGAGGCGTTTCGAGGACCGCGAGGCGGAAGCCGAGGTCAAGCGGCTGCTCGGTCTGAATACGTCGGAAAAAACCCCGATCGACAAGGACAGTCCCGGGCATTTCGGCGTAATGCTGACACCGCAGACCCGGTCCTTCACCCAACCAGCCCTGGTCGACACCACGCGCCACAGCCTTGAAGCCTCTATCGCCAGCGAGATCGACGATCTCGGCAGCCAGAGTGACGTGGACGGCCTGATCGCTGACGTCAGGCAGGATCAAAGCGTCTTCATCGACGGGCGGGGCAAGCCGAAAGGGCGTTACAAGGACATTCTCACGAGGCTGGAAGCGCTCGATCGGAAGATCGAGGACCTCAAGCAAAAACGCGAACTTCTTCATCAAGACGTCGACGCCCTGAACCAGGCAATCACGGTGCTGGACAAACTCTCATCCTCCGAAAGCGGCAAAGCCCTCGCCTCCCGCCTTCCTTCACTTGAAGCCCAGCGCGCCCATGCGGTGCGGATGCAGGATCTGGACAACCGATGCCTTGCCGCCAGCCATCGGCTCCAACAGCTGCAGGCAAAACGAGACGCCATCAAACGGCGACTGGAGGAACGGAACCGGCTGAGCGAAGAGGTGGTCGAGATCGATCGGCAGCAAGAGGCTGCAGCCGAGGCGCTAATAACAGTCGAGCAGAACCTGTCCGAGCGTGAAACGATATTGGCCGGTCTACGCGAGAAGGAGGAACAGCTGGCCCGGCGAAGGCGGCGCCTCGAAATGCTCGCTCAGCAGATCGAGCGGCGTCGCGACATCGAAAACACCATGAGCGCCCTCGCCACCGACGTGCGTTTCGATCTGGAAGACGGTGCGCTCGATCGCCTGACCATCAACGACAACCCGGCCGAGCATACACAAAGCACCATCCAGGTGACCGAAGGCCTGAACCTCGCGATCGAGGGGATTGGCAGGATTGCGATCCAGCCCAAGACCGAACCGATGCGAGACGCCTTGAACGCCCGTGACCAGGTCGAGGCGACCATCGACGATATTCTTCGAGAACTGGATCTAGGTGAAGCTGAACCGGAAGCGATCGACGACCTTTTTCGAGAGCTTGCCGGCGACATCGAAACCACCGGCACCCAACGTACCGATCTCGAGGCCAGCCTTGCGAACGAGCGCCGCCAGGCTGCGGACGCCAGGGCGAGCGTGGACGCGCAGATCGGGCATAGAAAACGTCTGGAAGAGCAACTGACCAGTTTGACACCCGACGAAGGTGATGCCGCTGCTGATCATCTCGAAGCGCTGGCCAGTGCGATAAGCGATGCGCACGGCGCGCTCGAAGCCGCAAAAAACGACTTTGCTATGGCAACGGGGGCCGGAGACAGCGCCGATGCTCCGGCAGCCCTTCCTCTCGATCAACTCGAGGCCGAAATCAAAAGCCTGACGGCCCGGATCGAAGAACGCCGGCAGCGCATGGATGAAGCGACGAAGATGATCATTCGCCTCGAAGCAGCAATCTCCGTGCGTGCCGGCCTAGGTCTGGACGAGCAGATCGATCAGCTCGACCGGCAGCATCGATTGCTCGCCGATGAACGGGATGCCTTTGCCCTCGACCACGATGCCCTCTCGCTCCTGGAAGCCACGCTCACGGAAGCCGCCGAAGAGGCCAAAGCCACCTTCAATGCCCCCTTGTCCGCTCGCCTCGCCCCCTACATCCAAGATCTCTTCCCCGGTGCCACCCCTGTGGTGACACCGGACTTCTCGATCCGCGCGATAGACCGTAACGGCGTGGAGGAACCTTTCCTCCATCTCTCCGACGGCACCCGCGAGCAGATCGCCATCCTCGCCCGCCTGGCCTTTGCCGATATGTTGAAGGAGCAGGGCCTGCCCGCCCTCGTCGTGCTTGACGATGCGCTTGCCTTCTCGGACAGCGAACGCCTCGCCCGCATGTTCACCATCCTCGAGAAAGCTGCCACACACATGCAGATCATCATCCTCACCTGCCGCGAAGATCGCTTAGCCGGGCTCGAAGCGACCCGCCTTCGGATAGCACCGGCGCCCGAACAGACATCGTCGGCTGCCTGACGGAAAGACACACCGCCTGACCCGTCGGATCTGATCCACCAGCATTGCCAAGCCCCTATCACCCGCCCATCATAGAGCCATAGGAAATCAGCCCCTCCAAGCTTGACGGAACCTTCATGCTCGACGTCTCCAGCAATCAGCGCACCGGCGGTCAAATCCTGGTGGACCAGCTCTGCATTCAAGGGGTGGATCTGGCCTTCGGTGTGCCGGGCGAAAGCTATCTCGCCGTTCTGGACGCGCTGCATGACAGCGACATCCGCTTCATCATCTGCCGTCAGGAGGGCGGATCCGCCATGATGGCGGAGGCGTACGGAAAACTCACCGGCCGCCCGGGCATCGCCATGGTCACCCGCGGCCCCGGCGCCACCAACGCATCGGCCGGCGTCCACATCGCCGCGCAGGACAGCACCCCGATGATCCTCTTCGTCGGCCAGGTAGCCCGCTCCATGCGCGATCGCGAGGCCTTTCAGGAGATCGACTACCGCCAGATGTTCGGCAGCATCGCCAAGTGGGTCACCGAAATCGACGATGCGGGACGCATCCCCGAGCTTTTGGCCCGAGCCTTTCATGTGGCCTGCTCAGGCCGGCCAGGGCCTGTCGTGATCGGGTTGCCCGAGGATATGTTGACCGAGGTCGCGGCGGCGACCGACGCGCACCCTTTTCAGCCTGTCCAAGCTCATCCTGCGGTCGAGGACATGGCCCGGCTGCAGCGCCTGTTGAGCTCGGCCCGGCGACCGCTCGCCGTGCTCGGCGGCGGCGGCTGGAACAAGCAGGCAGTCAAGGACATCAGGACCTTCATCGAACGCTTCAACCTGCCGACCGCCGTTTCCTTCCGCCGCCAGGATTTACTGGACAACGAAAGCCCCTGCTACATCGGCCATGCTGGCGTCTCACTCAAACCGCCGCTCAGCGATCGCATCAAAGACGCCGATCTCCTCCTTCTGATCGGCACACGCCTCGGCGAAGCCTCCAGCATGGGCTACGAACTACTCGGCATTCCCAAACCTGACCAGGTGCTGGTCCACGTCCACGCCGATGCTCAACAGATCGGCGTCACTTACGCGCCCGACCTTTCCATTAACGCCGGCACCGCTCCCTTCGCCCGCGCCAGCCTCCGCCTGCAGCCCATCCATAACGAACGCTGGGCGTCGATAGGCGAAGCGGCCCGACAAGAATACCTTGAAAGCCTCACCCCAAGAGACGTCCCCGGGAGTCTCAATTTCGGCAAGGTCGTCACCCACATCGACGAGCACACGCCCGATGATGCCATCATCACCAACGGCGCCGGCAATTACTGCGTCTGGGTCAACGGGTATTACCAATACAGGGGTTACAGGACGCAGCTTGCCCCCACCAGCGGCTCCATGGGCTACGGTACGCCTGCGGCCGTCGCCGCCAAGCTGGTCCACCCGGAGCGCGAGGTCATCGCATTCGCCGGTGACGGCTGCCTCCTCATGACCGGCCAGGAAATGGCCACCGCAGCCCAATACGGCCTCAAGGTCATCTGGATCGTTGCCAATAACGGCATGTACGGCACCATCCGCATGCACCAGGAGCGCGACTATCCGAAGCGGACCTCTGGAACGGAACTCAGCAATCCGGATTTTTCCGAACTCGCCCGCGCCTATGGTGGCCACGGCGAGGTCGTCGAAACCAATGATGACTTTCCCGCCGCCTTCGAACGCGCCAAGGCAGCCAGCACCTTCGCCCTCATCGAATGCCGTCTCGATCCAGAAGCGATCACGCCAACAATGACGATCGAGGATTTTCGACGAAAGGCAGCGGCAAACGGATAGGAGCAACACGCATTGCCGTTATAGCCACCCTCGAAGCAGAGGCTTCGAATTCAGTCTGCGAAAAATCAGATCAAGTCGGCTCCCAGGTGGTCGGGAGAAGAATACGGATTTGGTTCTGGACGATATGTAACATGAATGTTGATCATTTATGTTGCACATCATAATCCTTGCATGGATGCGCCTACCGGGCGCAGCAGGGCGACCTGGTCATTCCTGACAGCGTCGATCGTGGCTGAAACCCGGTTCAGCCAGGCTTCAGCATCCGGGGCGGGAAGCGGCTTCGAGAAGAGATAGCCCTGAAACTCGGTGCAACCAATCTCGCTTAGAATGGCGACCTGCTCAAGCTCTTCGATACCTTCAGCCACTGTGGTGCAATTCAGCCCATCGGCCATCGTGATCAATGATTTGACGATCGTCGGGACTCTCGGATCCTCGGTGAGCTTGATGATCAGGCTGCGATCGATCTTGATGACATCGACAGGGAGTTCGGCGAACCGGGCAAAATTCGAATAGCCTTGGCCAAAATCGTCGATCGCGATCTTGAGACCGAAATCATGCAAGCGCTGGATGACATGCCGAGCGGTGCTCTCATTGCTGAGAACGGCATGCTCGGTGACTTCGAGTTCGATCCTCGCCGGGTCGATATCGGCGTCGCGCACCAAATCAATGACCTGCAGCGCCATGCCTGCATCGGTCAACTGGCGCGTAGACATGTTGATCGACAGGGCAAGGTCGGGATGATCGCCTGACCACCGCTTGAGCTGCGCCAGCGCCTTCTGAAGCACCCAGTGATCGATCGCAATGATGTCGTCGGTGGATTCAACCGTCGTCAGAAATTCACCCGGTTGGCGCTGGCCATCTTTGGGATGATTCCATCTGATCAGCGCTTCCAGACAGCGGACTTGATGAGAAGCAGCGTGGAAGCGCGGCTGATAGTGCAGCTCGAACTGATCGAGCGCAAGCGCCTGCGGAATCTCGCGACGCACCTGATCAGCCTGATTCAGCGCGGTCTCGATCTTGCGGTCATAGAAGCGGAACGTGTTCTTGCCGGCTCGCTTGGCCTCGTACATCGCCATATCCGCATGGCGAATCAACATGGCATAGCTGTCGCCATCCTCCGGTGATCTCGCAATGCCGATCGAAGCACCGACAATGGCTTCTCGCGTTCCAAGCCGGAAGGGCTCGCGGACACTGGACAGAATCGCTCTGGCGACAACTTCGCAGTCACCTTCTCGTCCGACGCCGGCCAGAAAAACCGCAAACTCATCGCCGCCAAGCCTTGCCACCAGGTGCTCGGAGGCAAGTTGGATCTGAAGAGGCACAGGCCCATCGGCATCACCCCGCGCAGGGCCAAGCTGTTCGAAGAGTGCTTTCAGTCGGGCGGAAAAACAACGCAGCAACTCGTCACCGAGGTCATGGCCATGGTTGTCATTCACTGCCTTGAAGCCATCGAGGTCGATGAAAAGCATGAGGCCGCCGCGCCCGGCAGCCTGCAAATCAGCCAGCTTTTCAGTAACATATTTGCGGAACATGGTGCGGTTCGCCAAGCCCGTCACCTTGTCCTCATAGGCAAGCTTGTTGATGCTCACCATATTGTCACGCAAGCGTCGGATCATCGCATTGAAGCTCGATTGCACCCGATGAAACTCGATCGGCACCAACTTGCTCTTGAGATTGGCAATTTCCACCGGCTCATCGCCCTGAACCACCATGTCAGCTGCCTGGCTTATCTGTTCGAGAGGCCGAGCAAAGGCGATTGCGACAATCCAGGTGCAAATACAGGCGATCAGGATACCAATCAGGAAAACAGTAATAGCCGAGTTCTCAGCTTGCGAAGCCTTCTCGTGAAGCTCAATGACCGGTTGCGGAATCATCACCCCCCAGCCGACTTCGGGCACGACTGTAAAACCGGCGATCATGTCACCCTTCAGCGCCGGCGAGTAGAATGTCTCGATTCCCGTTTCGCCGTTCAACATGCGGGCAACCGCTGAAACCTTCGCGAGACTGCGGCGCGCGGCGATCCAGTCGTCCAGCGGGTGGGCCAGAACATTTCCCTTGTGATCGACCATGGCCAAGCACACCGAACGAGATGGCTTTGCCGAGGCTGACAAAATAGTCGGTATTCAGGGCACCGATCGCAATGAGGTCATCTACCCGGCGGATAACATACATGACCGGGACGCCACCCGGGCCTTCCAGGACCTCGCTGAACGCCGCCCGGTCCTCACGTGCCAGCCTGGCGAACAGGTACATCCGCTTGTCCGGCACCATCGCCGGGCAGGGCAATGCGGCCGGGCTGACTTCGGAGACCACCTTTCCTGTCGCCTCCTCGGCAATACAAATATGTCGAAAGCTTAAATTAAGCAGAAGGTCCTGTGGGTTATCGATATCCCGCCCTTTGATCACATTGTTGGCAACCAGATTGAAGGCGGTAAGGACGTCTTGATGGTAGCGCTCCAGAGCCGCACCGAGGTTGCGCGCCAGAAGAAGATGGCGGTCGCGAACGTCATCGAACTCACTCTGTAGCATCTGCGAATGCGGCCATGCCCAGAATACGGTGAGCGGAACTGCCGTCAGTATCAGGAAAAGAGATATGAGCGCATAGCGCAGGCGCATTTGGCTGACCATCTAATTTTCTACGTCGATGCAGCATCATGCACACAGGAGCGTTAAGGATTCCTTGTGATAGATCCGCCTCTGCAGCGTCACGCTCGCTGCAACCGCAACTGGATGCTCCCACACTTCAAACACCCGAAAGCCTGAGAGGTAACCGTTTGAAAACGCGCTCGGTTCGATGGAGGCGGATGGACTTCGTAACGTAATGCAAGGTGCTGTAGCCCCGCATTTTTCGACAGGATCTAAATGAGCAGGCAGCCGGTCGGGCGGCTCTCCCTTGTCCATTGGACTGGCTGACCCAAGCCGCTATAATCTTGCGACGACCAATGGGCACACTCAACGGTTTTCGCCAATGCAGTGGGAAGACGAAGCGATCCTGCTTTCCGCCCGCCGACATGGCGAGGGCGCATTGGTGCTGCAGGTATTTACGCCCGAGCATGGCCGCCATGGCGGCCTCGTGCGCGGCGGGGCTTCGCGGAAGCATAAATCCACTTACCAGCTCGGCAACCGCCTCGCCCTCACTTGGCGCGCGCGTTTGCCTGATCAGCTCGGCACCATCACCGCCGAGCTCGTTGCGGCGAATGCTGCTCTCGTTCTGGATGAGCCAGTGCGGCTGGCTGCTTTAAGCAGTGCCTGCTCGCTCGTCGAGAACGCACTGCCCGATCGAGATCCTCACCCGGATCTTTACAATCTGTTGTGTCACCTGATAGCTACGCTTACGACATCTAGTATCTGGGCAGAAGACTACGTGCGCTTCGAACTCGCCTTGCTCCAAAATCTCGGCTTCGGCCTCGACCTTTCGACGTGTGCCGTCACAGGGTCCGCCGGTCCGGACGCGGACCTCGTTTACGTATCCCCGCGGACGGGACGGGCGGTGTCCGGAGAGGGAGCGGGAGAATATGCGGATCGGTTGTTGCCGCTGCCGGGGTTTCTTGTGCGCGACGAAAACGCTAATAACGCCGCCGTCCGTGATGGATTGACGCTAGCTGGGTATTTTTTGGAACGCCATTTGTTTGCTGCTTTGGATCGCTCCGTGCCCGAAGCCCGCCAGGCATTGGTTGATCGGTTCTCACGGATGACATCCTGACACTTCGATGGGTAACAAAAGAAATGGCTGCTGCTAACGATAACGAAATCCGACCGGTCCCGTTTGCGGACGCTCTTTCCGAGCGCTATCTCGCCTACGCCCTCTCAACGATTACCTCCCGGTCACTACCTGATGTTCGCGATGGGCTGAAGCCGGTCCAGCGTCGGCTGCTCTATGCCATGATGAAGCTGAAGCTCGACCCGGATCAGGGCTACAAGAAATGCGCGCGCGTGGTCGGCGACGTCATCGGCAAATATCATCCCCATGGCGACGCCTCGATCTACGACGCCATGGTCCGCCTCGCTCAGGATTTCGCGCAGCGCTATCCCCTCGTCGACGGCCAGGGCAACTTCGGTAATATCGATGGCGATAATGCTGCTGCCATGCGTTACACCGAAGCGCGCCTGACCGAGGTCGCCAAGGCTATCCTCCAGGGGATCGACCAGGACACCGTTGATTTTCGCCCGACATATGATGGCGGCGATGATGAACCGGTCGTGTTGCCGGCAGCTTTCCCGAACCTCCTCGCCAACGGCACGACCGGGATCGCCGTGGGCATGGCTACTTCGATCCCGCCGCATAATGCGGGTGAACTCTGCCATGCTCTCTGCGAGTTGGTGGAAGCACCGGAAACCTCCGTGGACGCTCTTCTTGCTCACGTCCGGGGTCCGGACCTGCCGACCGGCGGGGTGCTGGTGGAAAGCCCGGAAAATATCGTCGAAGCCTATCGCACCGGCCGCGGCTCCATGCGCCTTCGCGCCCGCTGGGAAAAGGAAGAACTCAGCCATGGCCAGTACCAGATCGTCATTACCGAAATGCCCTATCAGGTGCAGAAAGCCCGCCTGATCGAGCGCATCGCCGAGCTTCTGAACGCGAAGAAGTTACCGCTTTTGGGCGATGTCCGGGACGAAAGCACCGAAGATGTCCGCCTCGTCCTGATCCCGCGCTCGCGCACCGTGCCCGCCGATCTGCTGATGGAGCAGCTTTTCCGCCAGACTGATCTGGAAAACAGACTCTCCCTCAATCTGAACGTTCTCGATGCCCGGGGTGTGCCCAGGGTCATGAACTTAAAGGACGTCCTCGCCGCCTTTATCGAGCATCGGATGGAAGTGCTGATCCGGCGGACCAATTTTCGCCTCGGCAAGATCGACGACCGTCTCGAAGTCCTCGAAGCCTATCGGATAGCCTACCTCAACCTGGATGAGGTCATTCGAATCATCCGCGAGGAGGATGATCCCAAGGCTGAGCTGATGGCCGCTTTCGAGCTCAATGATCGCCAGGCCGAAGCCATCCTCAACATGCGCCTGCGCAATCTCCGCAGGCTAGAAGAGATGGCAATCGTCAAAGAGCAGAAGGGGCTGCGTGCTGAACGGAAACAATTAAAAGCCTTGCTCTCGGATGAATCCCTGCGTCGCGCCAAGCTCAAGGAAGAATTCGAAGAGACCATCGAAAAATTCGGAAGCGGGGCGCTGGGCGCCCGGCGCACCAAACTTGGTTTGGCTCCGACTGTCGACCTCGAGGCCCTGGAAGAAATCGCGGTCGAGAAGGCGCCGGTCACCGTGGTCTGCTCCAAACTCGGCTGGATCAGGGTCATGCGCGGCCATGTCGATGATAACGCCGACCTCAAATACAAGGACGGCGATACGGAAAAATTCGTTATCCGCGCACAAACCACCGACAAACTGATCCTCATTACCTCGGACGGCCGTGGTTTTCTTTTACCCATCGATCGGCTCCCCGGAGGCCGAGGTCAGGGCGAACCACTCAGCCTCCAGGTCGACCTCGCCAAGGGAGCTCAGGCCCTTTATCTCAACATCCACCGCGCCGATGGAAAATTGCTGCTGGCGAGCAGCGATGGCCGTGGTTTCCTTGCGGAAGAAAAGGCGATCGCCGCACAAACCAAGTCCGGCAAGCAGGTCTTCAACCTCGACCCGCTCGCCAAGCTTCTGGTGGTCACCCCCGGCGACGGCGACAGCGTCGTCACCGTCGGTTCCAACCGCAAGATGCTGATTTTCGAGGCGTCCGAGCTCCCTGTAATGGGTCGCGGCAAGGGTGTGCTCCTGCAGCGTTTCAAGGACGGGAAACTCTCAGACGCCATAACCATCACCTTCGAGGATGGCCTCTCCTGGCCCGCCAAGAACGGCACACGCGTGGTCAAGGAGTTGGAGAGCTGGCAAGGAAAACGCGCCAGTGCCGGCCGTATGGTCCCCCACGGCTTCCCCAAAAACAACAAATTCGGCGACGCCTGAGCGGCGCGGCCGCTGCGTCGAATTTGACTGGCGAATAGAACATACGCGCAAGATCAACGTAGGGCACTTTAGACTGTGCGTGCGAGCAATAGAAAGGAAACTCCCATTGATGGCAGTGACCTGAAACCCATCCGCATCGGTTCGAAACCGGCGTTCGAGTAGGATATAATGACCGATGCCATCTTGATCGGTAGTTTACATTTGCTTAACCAAGATATTTTAAAGTCGATCAAGATGGCAAAGGAGAAGTATCTCAGCAATCGTCTCATCGCGGCGCAGGTTGATCGAAACACTGGCTCGACGATGTGATCTGGACGCGTAACGCGAATGAAAGGAGACGAACAAATCCTACCGCGATAGTGATCCCGTATTATGGTGTGGATGCTGGGATTGTGCCGTTGACTGTTGGTCACTGACGTGGCTTTTGTAAGCCTTGGACTTCAAGACTAAGAGCGATCAGCTGGTTAAAATCTCACTTCATTGTCTCACTTTTCTGGAATAAGTCGCCAGCAAACCTGGTGACCGTGGCATCAGACAGATGTTTGGATGGTGGATCGATGGTTTTGACTGTCGATGGTTTGGAATTCGGAAGACGCTACTCTTGTCATGTTCGACAGCGATAACCAACAACGGCGACAGGACCTGATGCGAAGTTTGGCGATATGGCGGTCTGATGTTTTATCGAGGTTCGGCGTTCTGGCGCTGACGTCACTCGTGCTGTTGACCACGCCGGCATTCTCGGCAGTCGATCACGATGCCATCCTGCGCGATCGGCTGAATGATGTGCGTGAGCTCCTGGATCGGCGGCAAGCCTATCGTTCATTGCTAACTGGCAGGATCGAGCGCTTCTCTCTGAAACTAGATCGGCTACAATCCGAGCGTGAAGCTGCACTTCAGGCTCTGGCAGAACAGGAAGATCGTGCCCGAGCCTATGAACGCGAGTTGGACAGGCTTATGCCGCGGCTACTGCCGAGATTGGGGCTTCTTGACCAGTTTCGAAAGAACGGCGCACGTACCATAGCCGGACTTGCCGCGATGGAGCGTAGCACCGATCTCAAGGATAGGACCCGTTCGCGACTTTTGGCAGCGCAGACGGCATCGATCGAGCAAATGCGCCGCGCCTCAACCGCCGTTCGCCTTCTACGCCGCGTTCCCAATGCGTTGACCGCCCGTCACCGCGACGTCGACTTCCAGATCCCTTTGCTGGCAGCATCGGCCAACCGGCTCGACCTGAAGCAGAGCCAGCTCCAACGACGGCGTGATGCCGCGATCCGGGATCTTGCCGATCTGGCTGTCGACATTGAGCGGCTGACCGTCGAAGAGCATCGTCTCGCACGAAACATGATCGCCCGAAGCCTTGAAGTTACTGACCGCGCCGACGTCGAACCAAGCAACCCTCATAGCATTCTGCTCGACCGACGAGGGCTCGGCAAGTCAACGATCGGCGGTGCGGATGTTCGCGGTTTCGCTCTTCGACAGACGCAGCCGACACCTGTTGCCAGGCCACTGACGGGGATTGGTGCTAGAAGCAGAATAGCTGCCGCGGCCTCGGCGCGGCCAGATGACGCGGCTGCGCTTTCCGCCAAAAGCCAGGCATCGGCGCTCCTCGCCGGATGGTCTCGCCGAAAAAAACCCTGGGCTGCTGATCTCGCCTCGTTAAACGCTGCGCCAACCGGCAGCAGCCTTGCTGCCCGCGTCAATTCAGGCCGCATCGATAGCAGTCAGGCTCTGGTCCCGGCGATCGAGACCATAGGCTTCACCGCCTCCGGCGATCATGCGGAAATCGAGATTGCTGCCCTCCCAAGGCAGCAGGTGGCTGCACCGGGTGATGGCAGAGTGGCTTTCGCCGGTGATTTCAGAAGTTATGGTTTGCTCTTGATCATTGAACATGGCAATGAATACCATACCTTATTGTGGGGCTTCTCATCGCTCGATATCGAAGTAGGGGATACCGTCCAAGCCGGGCAGATTATCGGCATCGTGAAGGACGAACCATCACCCAAACTTCATATCGAGCTGCGACGTAACGGTCAGCCGGTCAGCCCTGAAGTTTGGTTGGCTGCGAGCAATAGTGGGGTCAAAGGTTGATGCGCAAAGGTGCGATAAGCGCGGTCGTGACGGCTCTTGTGGTCGCAGGAATCTATTTGGCGCCGGCGAAAGGACCGCAGGCGGGTTCATCCGACACCTTTCGGCAGCTGAAGCTGTTCGGCGACGTTTTCGAACGTGTGCGCAGCGAGTATGTCGAGGAGGTAACCGACGAGAAGCTGATTGAGACCGCCATCAATGGCATGCTGACGGCTCTCGACCCTCATTCGGGTTATCTCGACGCCAAGCGCTATCGTGACATGCAAGTGCAGACCAAAGGTGAGTTCGGCGGGCTTGGAATCGAGGTGACGATGGAAAACGGCCTGGTCAAGGTCGTGTCTCCCATTGATGATACGCCGGCCTACCGCGCCGGCATTCAAGCCGGAGATGTCATCACCCATATCGACAGCGAACCGGTGCTCGGCCTGAGTCTGTCGGAGGCTGTTGAAAAAATGCGCGGTCCGGTGGATACGCTGATCGCACTGACGCTGCGTCGCGATGGTAGTGACGAACCGCTTGACGTTAGCATGGCACGCGCCGTGATCACGATCTCACCGGTGCGCTACCGGGTCGAGAATGATATCGGTTATCTTCGGGTCACCGCCTTCAACGAGCAGACCGAATTGAAGCTGAAGGAAGGCATTGATGATGTCAGAGCTGAACTGGGACCGAGCCTGAAAGGTTTCGTGATTGACCTCCGGAACAATCCCGGTGGCTTGCTCGAACAGGCGATCGCCGTGTCGGACGCCTTCCTTGATCGCGGCGAAATCGTCTCGACGCGTGGTCGGCGCACTGACAGCATTCAGCGCTTCAACGCAAGGCGGGGCGATTTGGCCGAAGGCTTGCCGCTGGTGGTTTTGATCAACGGCGGATCCGCATCGGCTTCCGAGATCGTCGCTGGCGCACTCCAGGACCATCACCGCGCCATCGTCATGGGCACTCAATCCTTCGGCAAAGGATCTGTCCAGACAATCATGCCGTTGCCCGGACATGGAGCAATCCGCCTGACCACAGCGCGCTACTACACGCCCGCGGGCACGTCGATCCAGGCCAAGGGCATTGTGCCTGATATCGAGGTCAGGCAATCACGCATCGAAATCATAGAAGATGGAGCTGGCCGACGTGAGGCAGACCTCCGAGGACGGCTGGAAAACGAGCAGGCCGAGGATGGCGCATCCAATGGTGAGGCGAACGTAACCGAGGGCCCCATTGAAGCCGAGGGTGAGGATTATCAGCTCGTACGTGCTCTTGATCTGCTTCGGGGGATCGCGATGTTCGGCGCGCAGACAGTCCAATGACGATGCCAACAAAGAGCTGAAGGCGGCACGTTTGGTTTTCCGGACGCGCCGGTGCCTTCGAAGGCGCCGAAGAGACCAGAAAGTGGGCTCAAGGGTTCCAGCGAAGAAAGGCAGGTTATGTCCACCTTCGGTCGCCTATCGCCGCTGAAGAGAGTGTTACCCTGGGGGCTGGCGCTCTGTTTGCCGGTGTTGGGGGGAATGGCTGTCCTTTGGACGTCCACCTCCGATGACGCACGGCAGGCCGTCGATGTGTCATTAGATCTTTCAATACCGAGCCGACCTCCCGATCCAGTAGAAACACTTAGAGCGGATCTCTCGCCTGATCCGAATACGTCTGTCGTCGACGGAACGCTAGCCAATCCCGCTTTCACGGCACCCGCCCTCGATCCCCTCAAGCCGAGCGAGCCGGATCTGACACTCGTCGATGCCAGCCCCTTTGGCCCTCTCCCGCGTATCGGCGAGGATGGCAGACGGCCGATCCAGACCTATGCCCGCCCGTATGATCGGCGTGATGATCGGCCCAAGGTTGCGATCATGGTCGCCGGTCTTGGCCCGCAGGCCGATGCGACAAACGCGACCTTTCACCTTCCCGGTGCTATCAGCCTGATTTTCTCGGCCTATACCGATGATCTGCCAGCTTATTTCGAGCGCGCGCGACTTGCCGGTCACGAGGTCCTGCTCGAACTTCCTATGGAACCGCCTGACTATCCGGCGAGCGATCCCGGCCCGCACACACTGCGCGCCAGCGGCACGGTCGATGCCAATATCGAACGGCTGAACTGGGTTCTCGCCCGGGCACCAGGTTATTTCGCGGTCGCCGGTCGAGGCGGCGCCTTCGCCCGAAGCCCGGAAGCCACGCCCGTCATGAAGGAGCTCGCTGCGAAGGGCGTGGGCATGATCGAAATCGATGGAACCGGCTTGACCGATGCGAGCGATGAGGCAGGCCTCGCCTATCTTTCGGCGCCCCGATGGATTGACGCTACGCCCTCCGCCCAAGCGATCGATCGTGCCCTCGGTGATCTCGAAGCAAGAGCCAGACAGGAAGGAAGCGCCATCGGTGTCGCCGAGGCCTATCCCGTAACCTTGAAACGCCTCGTCGAATGGACCGCCACCCTCGAGACACGCGGCATCGCTCTGGTACCGGCAAGCGCCATCCTGCTCGAGAAGAGTGGCCAGGTCGACGATGATCAGGCATCGAACATTGCCCAATCCCGCAACTAAAAATCCACCAGCGCGCTATCGACCATGCGCCGGCATCGTTCTGATCAATTCCTGTGGACTTATCTTCATCGGTGAACGCCGAGGCCAGGCAGGTAACGCCTGGCAAATGCCCCAGGGCGGCATCGACCAGGGCGAGGAACCACTCGCCGCTGCCCGACGCGAACTCTTAGAAGAAACCGGTGTCGATCGCATCGACTTTCTTGCAGAAAGTGCTCATTGGCACTGCTATGACGTCCCTGCTGAACGCCGGCCGAGGTACTGGAAGGGCCGCTATGTCGGCCAATGCCAGCGCTGGTTCGCCTTCCGTTTCACTGGCGACGATGCCGACATCGATCTCGAAGCCCATGAGCCTGAATTCAGCCTCTGGCGCTGGGCCACCCCTAAAGAGGTTCTTGACCACGCGGTACCGTTCAAACGTGACGTCTATCACGCCGTAATCGAGGAATTCCACGCCATTCTAGACAGACCCTAAGGTGGTGTGTCCGGCTCGCAAGCCTCCCCGCCCACCGACAAAGGTCCGCATACCCGGGGATTGCCGGACTCCTTTTTCGAAGGCGGTCGGAAGCGAATGATGTGGTCATACCACTGGAAGATCAGGCCTTTGTCTCGGCCATCTCGCAAATCAACCGCCAGGCATCGTCGCTCACCGGGCTAACAGAGAGGCGGGACTGGCGCACCAAGGCCATCTCCGCGAGCTTTGGCTCCGCCTTGATCGCTTTCAGTGACACCTCGCATTTTACCGGCTTGATCGCCTTGACGTCCACCAGGACGAAGCTCTCCTTCGGATCATCCGGGTCCTCATAGGCCTCGCGTGCGATCTCCATGATACCGATCACCGCAGGGTCCTTGAGCGAGCGGTAGAAAAAAGCACGCTCGCCCTTCTTCATCGCGCGCATGTTATTGGCGGCCTGATGGTTGTGGATGCCGTCCCATTCGGCAACACCATCGCGTTCCAGATCCTCGAACGTGTAGTCGTTCGGCTCCGCCTTCATCAGCCAGTAAGCCATCAACCCCTCCCTCAGTTCAGTCCAGCCAGCTACCGAGCGCCGGCCGCCATGGTCGAATGTCGACACGTTCGAACAGGCCTGCCTTGCTGTAAGGATCCTCGTCCAGCAAGGCTTCGATCTCGGCTCGTTCCGAAGCTTCGATAATCAAAAGGCTGCCAAGCGGCTGATCATCCTCATTCAGCATCGCCCCGCCCATCTTGATGCGCTCGCCAAGGCTCTTGAGATAGCCGAGATGCTCGGGTCTTGCGCGAAGCCGCGTCTCAAGCATCCCTGGCTTGTCGAAAGCGGCGATCATGAACAGCATCTTCGATCCCATCTTGATGTTCAGACCACGTGTCGGAAACCTGCCGCTTTTCCGGGTCGCAGGCAAGCCCGCCAGAATGAGCACCGATAAGCGCAGGAGCGCTTCCTGTCGATTGCGCAGATCTTCGGCCGGGACTATCGTCCGAAACGGTCGAAGATGGAGGAAATGCGACGATGAGCAAGCAGATCGAGAGTGTGGCCGTGCTGGGCGCCGGCACCATGGGAAGCGGGATTGCCGCAGCCTCAGCCGAAGCCGGTTGCCGGGTGCTGCTCCTCGACGTCAGCCGAGAGCGCGCCACCAAGGCGATCGAGGCGATGACCGAGGGACGAGCGCCTGCACTTTCCGATCCCGTACTGAAAGAGCGGATAACCCCGGGTTCGCTCAGCGACGATCTTTCCGCCATCAGCGGCCATGACTGGATCTGCGAAGCCATCATCGAGGACCTCGCGACCAAGCGCGCCTTGTTCGAGAAGATCGCGGCCATCAGCGGAGATGACGCCGTCGTCAGCACCAATACATCGGGCATCCCGCTGCGCGCCATCACCGAAGGCATGCCCGCGACGTTTCGACAAAGCATCGCAGTCACCCATTTCTTCAATCCGGTGAAGGTAATGAAGCTCCTGGAGGTCATCCCTGGCGCGGACACCCATCCCTCGGTCATCGACCGCCTTTCGGCCTTCGGCCGGGATAAGCTGGGCAAGGGTGTCGTGCATGCCAAAGACACGGTGAATTTCATCGGCAACCGCATCGGCTGCTTTTGGATGCTCTCCGGCCTGCACAAAGCCAAGGCAGCGCTTGAAAGCGGCGTCTCCATAGAGGAGATCGACGCGCTCATGGGCGAGTCGGTCGGCATACCCGGCACAGGCCTCTACGGTCTGATCGATCTGATCGGCCTCGACGTCATGGATCTCGTCGGCAAGAACCTCGCGGGCAACCTGCCCGAAGGTGACCTGGGCCGGGCCTACACCGGGCTGCCGAGCGCCGAACAGGCTATGCTGGAGCGCGGCCAGCTCGGCCGGAAGTCGGGCGGCGGGTTCTATCGCATGCTCAAGGCCGACGACGGCAGCCGCACGAAGGAAACCTTCGATCTCGCGAAGGAAGCCTGGCGTCCGGCGATGAAAGTGGCTCTCGATCCTCCCTATGATCGTGCCGAAACTCTGCTGTTCGCCGATGACGCCAAGGGCCGATTCGCCTGGGATCTGATGGGCGGCACACTGCTTTATGCTGCTGGCCTCGTGCCTGAAATCGCCGATGACATCGTCAATATCGACCGCGCCATGCGCTGGGGGTTCAATTGGCGAAAGGGCCCATTCGAGCTTCTGGATCAGATCGGACCCGACCGCATGATCGAGACGCTTGCTGCAGAGAACACCCCCTTGCCGCACATGCTAGGCGTACTCCAGCAGGCGGGCGTCGCCCGCTTTTACAAGGACGATGGCGCTGCTTATCTTGGCCTTGATGGCGCTTATCATGCGGTTCCACCCGCCTGAGCGCTCGCCATCTTGTGCGCGGTTGCGCTCGATCCTATGCTGACATCTGCACGAGGGGAGCTGGCCTTGCCAGCTGAGAGGGCCCGATGGGCGGGTCGACCCTTTGAACCTGCGCTATGGCGAAGGGACTGTGCGGCTTGGCCGAACCCTCCTCCTCATCATTTGGCGTCGAACTCAGCGACATCACGCTTGGCTATGATGGCGTAACGCTGTTTGCCGGCCTCGACTTTCATCTGGAAAGCGGCCGCTGCACATGCCTGCTCGGACCAAGCGGTGTCGGCAAGAGCAGCCTGCTTCGGGTGATTGCAGGCCTTCTTCCAGTCGATTGCGGCGATATCCGCTGCAGCGATGGCGGTTTGATCGAGAATCGTATCGCTTGGATGGGTCAGAGCGACGGCCTTCTGCCCTGGCTCTCGGTGCTGGAGAACGTCTGCCTCGGATCGCGGCTGCGTGGCGATCCGCCAGAGCACGGCCGCGCAGAACGCCTTTTGTGCGATCTCGACATCGAAACCCTGGCTAGCCGCCTGCCGTCGACCCTTTCAGGCGGCCAGCGCCAGCGCGTAGCACTGGCCAGAACGCTGATGGAGGATCGCCCGCTCATTCTGATGGACGAGCCCTTCTCGTCCCTGGATGCGATTACCCGAAGCCGGCTGCAGGATCTGGCCGCGACGACGCTTGCCGGGAAGACCGTGCTTCTGGTTACCCACGATCCCCTCGAAGCGCTTCGCCTCGGCCACCGAATCCATGTGATGACCGGCACCCCCGCCACCATCGAACCGGCGCTATGCCCGGGCGGCGAGCCGCCGCGGGCTCTTGATGACCGCGACCTGCTCGATCTCCAGGCCACTCTGCTCGCCCGCCTCGCCGGCGCCGTGGATCAGGCCGCCTGATGTCTTATCGCCCCTGGCTGGTGCTCGCCGGATTTCTGGCGCTTTGGCAGCTCGTCGTCTGGGCGACCGGTGTGCCGCGTTTCATGCTACCTCCGCCTCTGGAGGTCTTGAAGACCCTCGGAAGCCATGCAGGCCTCCTGATGCAGCACGCGCTGGTCACATCAGGCGAGATCGTTCTGGGCCTTCTTCTCGGCGTCCTTATCGGTGGCGCAAGCGCTCTGACCATGGCCCTGATCCCGGCACTTCAGCCCTGGATGCTGCCGCCCCTGGTGCTCGGTCAGGCTATCCCAGTCTTCGCCCTCGCCCCGATCCTGGTGCTCTGGCTCGGCTACGGTATGGCGAGCAAAGTAGCGATGGCCGTTCTCATCATCTATTTCCCGGTGACCGCCGCCCTGTTCGACGGCCTCCGCCGCACAGATCCGGGCTGGCTCGACCTTGCAAGCACCATGGGAGCGAGCCCCCTTCGCACACTTTGGCATCTCCGCCTGCCTGCAGCGCTTCCCGCCTTCGGCTCCGGCTTGCGCATCGCTGCCGCCATCGCGCCGATCGCCGCCGTGGTCGGCGAGTGGGTCGGCTCCGGCGCCGGGCTCGGCTATCTCATGCTGCACGCCAATGGGCGCATGCAGACCGGCCTGATGTTCGCCGCCATGGTGGTCCTGATGCTGATGGCGCTCGGCCTTTACCTCGCTGTCGACCGCCTCTTGATCCGCCTCACCCCCTGGGCGCCGCAAACACTGTCCCAGATGTCACGAAAATGACCTCGAACAGACGACCAAGGAGAATCATTCCATGAGGTTTCGCATCCTGCTCATCCTTATCGCCCTGGCCGTTGCCAGCCCTGCCCATGCCGCCGACAAACTCAGCCTGTTACTCGACTGGTTCGTCAATCCCGACCACGGGCCGATCATGGTCGCCAAGGAGAAAGGCTTCTTCGAGGCTGTCGATCTGGATGTCGAAATCATAGCCCCCGCCGATCCGAACGATCCGCCGAAGCTGGTGGCTGCAGGCCAGGGCGACATCGCGATCAGCTATCAGCCGCAGCTGCATATCCAGGTGCATGAAGGCCTGCCGCTCACTCGTATCGGCACACTGATCGCAACACCGCTGAACGCCCTGGTGGTGCTCGATGACAGCCCGATCCAGTCCCTTGCCGATCTTGCCGGCAAGCGGATCGGCTTTTCGGTGAGCGGTGTCGAGGAAGCGCTATTGACCGCGATGCTCGGACAGCATGGCATTGGTCTCGACGATATCGAGCTGATCAACGTCAACTTCGCCCTCTCCCCAGCCCTCCTTGCGGGCCAGGTGGATGGGGTCATCGGCGCGTTTCGCAATTTCGAGCTCAACCAGCTCGACCTCGAAGGGCGGCCGGGCCGCGCCTTCTACATCGAGGAGGAAGGCGTCCCTGCCTACGACGAGCTGATCTTCGTCGCCAACAGCAAGAAGCTCGATGACCCACGCCTTCCCCGCTTTCTCGATGCGATCGAAGCCGGCACACAATATCTCCTCAATCACCCCGACGAGAGCTATCAGCTGTTCCTGAAAAGCGGTGAGGAGCTGGACAACGAGCTGAACGCGCGCGCCTGGAAAGACACGCTGCCCCGCTTCGCATCCCGGCCAGCCGCCCTCGACGAAAGCCGCTATCGCCGTTTCGCCGCCTTTCTCGAAGAGCAAAACCTGATCAAGGACCCGCCAGCCGTCGAGACCTACGCCATCGAGGTGCGGCGCGCACTGCGTTGACTGGACGGTGTCTGCGAGGGTGGACTTCACCTCCGATGACCACAAGGAGTTTGCGATGAACGCAGCATGTCGAAGGCTGATGCTCTCGACCTTCCTGGTCCTGGACTACGACGAGGCCATAGCCTTCTTCGTCCACAAACTGGGCTTCGCTTTGATCGAGGATTCGCCAAGCGATGAGGGCAAACGCTGGGTCGTCGTCACGCCGGGCGGCGCTACCGCCTTGCTGCTGGCCAAGGCGGTCGGCGAAAGCCAGGCAACGCGCGTCGGCGATCAGACTGGCGGCCGCGTTGCCTTCTTTCTGCACACCGATGATTTTTCGCGCGATCATCAGGCGATGATCGCAAAAGGTGTGCGCTTCGTCGAAGCCCCGCGAAAAGAGCCCTACGGAACGGTCGCTGTCTTCGAAGACCTCTACGGCAACCGCTGGGACCTCTTGCAGCCGACAGAAGCTTGAAGCAGCGTCGAATCGGGTTGATGGATACGACCCCGCCCGTTAGCCGAGGCAAACATGCCTGAATTAACCCAGATTTAATCCTTCGTTGGTAAGCTTCCATCCGGTCCATGTGATCCTGGGAATCCGCCACCCGAAAGAAACTTGGACCGCCTCGGATTCCCAGGATCGCATGGACCGAGAAGACCTTATCAGGAGGCTGTTAATGAAGGGTGAAACTCACGAAAACGACAGCAACAGTCCGGCCCATTTTCTACGATCCGCCTTGGATGCCTCCCAGCCTTCTCCTCGTCCAGCCAAGAGTGAGTACGCATTGCGAACGCGCTCAGCCATCGCCGCTGCCCCTGATGTGGCGCGGCAGGCCGTCGTCCAGATGGACCCAGGAAAGCTGCTCGCCGGCATGGACGTGGCGTTCCGGCTCGAACGCACTCGGGTCCTCCAGGCTTGCAGCATAGAAATGGATCTCATCCGGAAAGGCGTCGGCTTCAAAGGCGACGGGCGAACCACATCGGCCACAGAAACTTCGCCTCACGCCAGGTGACGACACATAGACCTTCGGCTGCTCGCCGGTGAACCGCCAGGCGCCATTGGGCACACCCATGAAGGTGGTGAACGGCGATGACGTCTGCCGCCTGCAGCTTTCGCAATGGCAGTGCGCCCGCCAGTTCTCCTCGCCCGAATAGTCGAAAGTGACAGCGCCGCAAAGGCATCGTCCTCGTTTCACATTCATCACTGATCTCCCTTTCGGTCGGCGATCAAAGCCAGCGGCGCGTCCCGCCTTTGAAAGCTCCATAGGCGTTACCGAAATGTGCGGCCATATGGTCCTCTTCCGGCAGCACGAATCGAGTGTGGATCCACCAGAAGAAGATCGGTATCGGCAACAAACTCCCGAGGCTTCCTGCGAGAAGAAAGCCGCCCACCAGAACCAGCATCATGCCGAGATACATCGGATTGCGGCTGAACCGGTAGGGACCGGCCGCCACGAGTGAAGTAGACGGCGTAAAGGGACGGATACCTGTTCCAGCGCGCGAAAACAGTCGTTCCGCCCAAATGGCCAGGCCAACGCCTCCGGCAATGAGAACCCAGCCGAACCATGACCATGGCGGACCAATCAGATCGATAATCGGCAGCCAGCGATGCAACAGAAACATCGAGACGATAGCCAGGGCAAAGTAAAGCGGCGGGATATCGAGGGGTGAGTGCTTTTTCGGGTCATCCGGCATCGCTCACACCCCGATCGGCGACACCCCGAAAAGGTAGGGATGAAGAAAGACGAAAATAACATACATGACCACCCCGATGATCACCGGCTTCGCCTCGGCGCTCCAGGGGCGGGGCTCGGGCGGGATGGGAACCCCGTCCCGCCGGCCGATCAGCAGCATCTCGATCAGCGCCCAGATCCCGAGTACGCCAAACAGCACCACGGAACGGCTGTCGCCATTCGCGAGCAGATGGGCGATCGCCCAGACGCTCATGGCTGTGAGCTGTGGATGGGGGATGAAGCGTTTCAGATTACTCTTGCCGTGGGACAGCCCGAACAGAACGAACGCGACCAGCATCAGGAGCATCGCCAGATGACGCCCGAAGCCCGGCGGCTCGTAGACGATGTCCGCCACCGCCGACCGCCAACCCAGGATCATCAAGAGGACTGAACCGACGATCAAGAGAGCGAATCCGATCTGATAACCCTTCGCTCCGAGCCGGTCGATCAGCGATGTACGAAACGTCGGCGCCAGCGCCGGGAGAGCATGTATACCGCTCCATGCCAAGACGCCAAGCCAGAGCCAGATCATCACGTCCTCCACCATCTGTTTCACAATGAGCTGTAGCTTATCGGCAAGAAGACTTAAGGAAAACAGCCAGCCTACTCCTCTTCAAAACGACATCCGCAGCGCCATCGGACGTAAAGCCATGCCGATATAACCAGTGATCCCGCCGACATCGAGTCGCTCTCGTCCATCCGTTCGATACAAGTCGTCATTAATTTGACGGGTAGCCCCTGGAAAACTTCGAGGAGGAGTGTTTATGTTGTGCCCGGTTCACCAGCCCATCAAGGAGACATTCATGCGCTCGATCGCCGGCTCGAGAACTCTTATCGCCATCCTCTTGCTCGCATGTCCCCTCATCGATCACGCCGCCGCAGCACCTGGCGACGTTTTCTCGACCAATAAGACCAACGTCAACGTCAGAGTGGCTCCATCCACCAGCGCCGACATTCTGGCCAGGGTCAATCCTGGTGAAACCCTCATCGAGATCGACACCAAGGACGACTGGCATCTCGTCAAGCTGCCGGGCAACCAGCGTGCGGGTTGGGTTTTCAGCTCGCTCCTGGAGCAGGTCCGGAGCGCGCCAGAACCTTCGGCCCCAGAAGTCAACCAGCCCAGCACCACGGCCATACAGCCGAGCGCCGAAGCTTCCGCCCCTGACAAACTGGCATCGAGAACCACTGCGTTCGACGACAATCTCGTCGGAAACCCGACAAACGGTAAAACCGTCTTCTACAAATGCGGTGCCTGTCACACCACCGTCCCCGGTGTCCATGCAGAGGGGCCGAGCCTCGTCGGCGTCTTCGGACGATCCCCCGCCCAAGCACCAGGCTATCGCTATTCCGGCGCGATGCAGTCCTTCGCCCGAATGGGCGGCGTTTGGGACGAAGCGACACTGGACCGCTTCATCCAGCGCCCGCCCCGCGTCGTGAAAGGCACGACCATGCCGTTTTCCGGGGTCCGCGACCAACAGGACCGTCGCGATCTCATCGCCTATCTCCGACAACTCTAGCCCCGGCGGGACTGGCCGGACTTAAGCCTGGAGTTTGACCAGGCCGCCATCATCATCCTCTAGCCATTCCGTTCGCTCGGCAGTGATCGCTATTCCGCCGAAGCCAGCGGCGTCTTCCACAGGCAAGGTGAACGCCGTGGCTGCACCATTAAAATGCTGGAACTCCAGTGTCGTGTAAGGACGCTGCCAGAGCCATTCCCGATTGCCGACCGCCTCCAGGTCGGCAATCGGCGGGCGCTCTTCGGTGAACGCCAGGAAATAGAGGGTGAAGCCGTAATTCGGCACCGGCTGGATGGAGAGCAGCGTCATGCCGAGACAATCCCGATAAAACCCGAGCGCCGCGTCGAGATTGGCAACCCGAAGCGTGATCTGTCCCACTCTCGCCCCACCCCCCAATGGCTCCGCTGGATCGCCGTCACCCTGGGCGCGATGCGCCCCAAACCGATGCTGCAGCAGCTCGATGGAGAATCCTTCCGGGTCCTCAAGATGGCACATATAACCGATCTCACCGAACTGCCTGGGCTGACTCACCTCCACGCCCGCCTTGCGAAGCTGCGCACAGGCCATGTCGACATTCGGCAGCGTGATCCCAATCTTCCAATATCGATCGCTGCGGCGGTGCGTATACCGGTTACCTGGCATGGCCGGACGCATCTCGATCAAAGCACCTTCCCCACCGAAGCCGAGAAGAACGGCACACCCCTCATCGAACACGGTCATGCCCAGGTGTTCCACGTAGAAGCAGGCAAGATTCTCGGGCGATTGGACACGAAGGATAACGCGGGCAAGCTTCATCAGCTGATTGTGCGCCAGCTCGCCAGAAGGACCAAGCCTTGCTGAAATATTCTCTTGAGCATCGGGACCGCTCAACATTGGCGACGGTCAATCAACCCAAAATTAAATTGAAAGTTAACTTCCACTAAAAAATATTATTGATCAATTAAATCACAACTCTTACGATCACTTCATTTATGATTTTATTGAAGAATGACATGCCTATTGATACTGACATAAATGGATCAATGCCGGTTTCTACAGCCTCACCATCGCATTCTACAACGCACCCATGAGTGCCCTGGAGACTTACACCCCCGTCCTCGGAACGCTGGAGGTTCGTTTTTGGACCTTCATCGCCCTCGCGATTCTACTCATCGCTGCGGGCAGCATGCTGATTATTGACACGATCAAGAAGATCAATCGCGAAGATCGGCAAATCAACTCTTAGGAAAGACGCCGTTCTACGAACACTCGCTGCGCTGCTTGCTCATCGCCGCTTCGCCTTCGCCAGCCTTTTCGCCTTTGCGCGAGAATTTTCCTTCTTCACCCGCTGATACTCAGCGCGCGCCGCCGGCCTCGCGGTCGGTGCCTGGGCGACACCCAGCTCGGAGGCTTCGAGCCGCTTGATCTCATCGCGCAGACGCGCCGCCGTCTCAAACTCGAGATCGGCCGCGGCGTCCTTCATCTTCTTTTCGAGCTCGCCGATATGCGCCTGGAGATCCATGCCGGAAAGCGTCGCCGGTGCATCAGACCCGATATCGACAGTCACATGATCGCGCGCGGCAACGTGCTGAATAATGTCGCCAATCTGTTTCTTGACGCTTTCCGGCGTGATGCCGTGCTCTTCATTATAGGCGGCCTGCTTGGCCCTTCTCCGATTGGTCTCTTCGATCGCGCGCTCAAGCGATCCGGTCATGCGATCAGCGTAGAGAATCACCCTGCCTTCGACATTTCGGGCGGCGCGCCCGATGGTCTGGACAAGCGACGTTTCCGAACGCAGATAACCTTCCTTATCAGCATCGAGGATTGCGACCATCCCGCATTCCGGAATATCCAGTCCCTCGCGCAAGAGATTGATGCCGATCAGCACATCGAACACCCCCAAACGCAAATCGCGCACGATTTCGATGCGCTCCAGGGTGTCGATGTCGGAGTGCATGTAACGGACCTTGATGCCGTTCTCATGCAAATACTCCGTCAAATCCTCAGCCATGCGCTTGGTCAACGTTGTGACGAGAACGCGCAGCCCCTTCGCGGCACACTCCCGGCATTCGGCCATAAGATCATCGACCTGGGTCTCTACCGGGCGGATGATGCATTCAGGGTCGATCAGTCCGGTGGGCCGGATGACCTGCTCGGTAAAGACACCACCGGTCTGTTCCAACTCCCACGCCCCGGGCGTTGCGGAAACGAACACCGTGGTCGGCCGCATCGCCTCCCATTCCTCGAACTTCAAGGGGCGGTTGTCCCGGCAGGAGGGCAGGCGAAAACCGAACTCTGCGAGCGTCGATTTTCGATGAAAGTCCCCCTTGTACATGCCGCCCAGCTGCGGCACGGATTGATGGCACTCGTCGACGATCAAGAGGGCGTTGTCAGGAACATATTCAAACAGGGTCGGCGGCGGCTCGCCCGGCAGGCGACCGGTCAAAAACCGCGAATAGTTCTCGATGCCCGGACACATGCCGGTCGTCACGATCATCTCGATATCAGCCGTCGTGCGCTGCTCGATCCGTTCTGCTTCGAGGAGGCGTCCTTGAGCGCGGAATTCCTCAAGGCGATCCTTGAGTTCGATCTTGATCGCCTCGACCGCCTCGGTAAGCGTCGGCTTCGGCGTCACATAGTGGCTGTTGGGATAGAGGCGCACCCGGTCCAAGCGATCTGTCTTCTCGCCGGTCAGCGGGTCGAACTCGACAATGCTCTCGATCTCGTCCCCGAACAACGATAGCCGCCAGGCACGGTCCTCCATATGGGCAGGAAACAGCTCGATGCTGTCGCCCTTCGCCCGAAACGTGCCGCGATGGAAGTCGATGTCGTTCCGCTTATATTGCAACTCGACCAGGGCACGGAGCAGTTGCGACCGCTCGACCCGTTGCCCTTTTTTGAGGTTCAAAATCATCTTGGAATAGACTTCGGGCGAGCCGATGCCATAGATGCAGCTCACCGAGGCGACGATCACCACATCATCCCGCTCGAGGAGCGCTCGGGTCGCCGAATGCCGCATGCGATCGATCTGTTTATTGATTGCCGCGGTTTTTTCTATGTAAGTGTCGGTGCGTGGAACATAGGCTTCCGGCTGGTAGTAGTCATAATATGAGACGAAATATTCGACCGCGTTGTTAGGGAAAAAACTCTTCATCTCACCATAGAGCTGGGCAGCCAGAATCTTGTTGGGGGCGAGGATCAGGGCAGGCTTCTGCACCTTCTGGATGACATGCGCCATGGTGAAGGTCTTGCCGGAGCCGGTGACGCCCAAGAGCACCTGATCGCGGGCGTTGCCCTCGACACCGACGATCAGCTCGGCGATCGCCTGCGGCTGATCACCCGCCGGCTCGAACTCGGAGGTAAGCTTGAACGGCACACCCGCCTCCGGCCGATCGGTCAGATCGTGCTTCAGATCGGGGTTTTCAGCGAGCGCTTTTAGGAGATCGAGGCCTTCGTCAGGGGCCGGCATGGTCTTCACCTCGGTTCCGACTGTGGAGGGCGTCAGACTAAGGCGAGCGCCCCGTCAAGAGAAGCGGCATCATCATGCACACCGTGGCAATCTAGCCTCCATGCCGCCAACGTAGTGTCAGCAGGTGATCACTTCGGCTTTATCGAGACATCCGCTTTCATATGGTCTCGCCATGGGATGATCACAACGACATTGTTGCCAGCAGCCATTGCGCGAATGATCCCAGTCATTCTCCCCCTTTCCGATTGACACCACAGGGAGATTTCACCTGAACGGCGTCAACTTAGTTGCAAAAACGCATCACTGCAGCACTAAGCCCATAAAATGTGCAGTTTGGCCCTCACAAGACCATGCAGACGTTTTATTCATCATTTTCTGATAGTTCTTGCATCGCAAGCGAAGGTCTCCGGCTCAATGATGAGCGGGCCGCCTTGGGTATGGACAGTTTTGAAGATTAAGAGTTGGCGTCACGTGAGCACGGTTATCGATACGTCCCCCGGATTCAGCCCCAGACGCCCCTGGTGGGGCGGGGATCTGCAGACTCTGCGCAATTACGCGCTTCAAGCACGGCATGCGCTGCCGGGGCACCATGGCGAGCGGCTGATCATCCCGCTGGAAGACGGTAGCGGCGATCACATGGTCGCGACCGTCGATCGACCCGCAAGCGGCGAGAACCGGCCACTGGTCTTTTTGGTGCACGGCATTTCGGGCTCCGAGAGCAGCTGCTACATGACGGTGGCCACCGCTTTTTTTCTAGCGCGCGGTTATCCTGTGCTCAGATTGAACCTCCGCGGCGCCGGCCTGTCGCGCCCCTTTTGTCGGCGGCAATACCACGCCGGCAGCAGCGACGATCTCGCCGCCGTCATCAAAGGCCTCCCCCCCGAACTCACGCGGAATGGTATCATGCCGATCGGCTTTTCGCTCGGCGGCAATGTTCTCCTCAAGCTCCTGGGCACCGTCGGCCACCATCTGCCTATCGTGAAAGCGGCGGCCGTGTCAGCGCCGATCGACCTCGCGCAGAGCAGCAGTTCGCTGATGCGCTGGCGCAATTTCGCCTATCACCGCTTCATCCTCACACGCCTGAAGCGCCAATGCACGGCGGCGGGTGCCAAGCTTTCAAAGGCCGAGCGCCAGGCTATCCTAGGCGCGCGCAGCCTCTGGGAACTGGACGACCGCTTCACTGCACCGCGCAATGGCTACCAGGACGCCGTTGACTACTATCAGGATAATGCGGGCAAGGGCTATCTTGGCAGCATCAGGCAGCCGACCATGCTGATCCACGCCAAGGACGACCCCTTCGTGCCAGTCGGTCCTTACCTGCATCAAAGATGGAACGGTCACCCAAACCTTAAGGTGTTGCTGCCGACCAGCGGCGGGCATCTCGGGTTTCACGACCCGCTCGGTCTCTGGCATCTGCGCCAGATCGACGATTTCTTCGCCATGGCCTAGCGGCCGCGGGCTGCAGCGGTTATTTACAGAGGATCGACGGCGTTTTCGTTTCTTGCGGCGACAGTCAGTCGATCGCGCCCCGAAGCTGAACCATCAGCAGGCTCGTCATGCACATAGGCCCAGGAATGCGTGATTGACCCCGCATGCATGACTTCAAGAGCCTCCTTGGGGATGAACGCTTTCGCTCCGTCTGGCTGACCGGGATGATGGTTGGCGTCTTTCGCTGGCTCGAACTTCTAGCGATTGGCGTCTTCACCTTCCAAACCACTGGCTCCGCCGTCCTGGTCTCACTGATGACCCTCTTGCGCATGGCGCCGCTCTTTCTCTTCGGCCTACCAATGGGTGTGCTCGCCGATCGCTTCGATCGAAAAACTCTCCTCCTCATCGGCCTTTTCGTTCTGGCGGCGAGCTCATCATTGCTGACGGCACTCGCTCTCATGGACCGCCTGACACTTTGGCACGTGGGCTTTTCCGCTTTTCTCAACGGCACGTTCTGGGCCGCCGAATTTTCGGTACGACGTTCCATGCTTGGCGAGATCGCCGGCAATGCCAGGCTCGGCCCCGCCATGGCGCTGGAAGCCTCGACCAGCAATGCCACCCGCATGCTCGGTCCGGCCCTCGGCGGCCTCATCCTGGAGGCCGCAGGGCTTGCCGGCATTTTTGCAGCCTCGGCCGTCACCTATGCCGTCTGCCTGCTACTCGTTCGACCGCTCGTCTATCAAGCCCAGGGAATGAGCCGGCCAGCCGGCATTCTCGACACGCTGGTCGAGGGCTGGCGAACGGTGCGCGGCAGCCGCATGATCCTGGCCTCGCTGGCCATCACCATGGTCGTTAACTTCTGGGGCTTTGCCTATATCACGCTCATTCCGGTGATCGGCGAACTGCAACTCGGCCTTTCGGCCGTCATGATCGGCATGATGGCCTCGACCGAGGGGCTGGGCGCCCTGATCGGCGCCCTGCTGGTCGGCATGTACGCGCGGCCTGCGCACTACACGCGCCTCTATCTCTATGCCTCGGCCCTGTTTCTTCTGACTCTGATCGCTATCGGCCTTTCGGCTTGGCCGCCCCTATCGTTCGTGCTGATGCTCTTTGCCGGCCTCTTCGTTTCCGGCTTTGCGGTCATGCAAAGCACGGTCACCTTCATGGCCTCGCCCACCGAGACACGCGCACGGGTCATGGGCGTCCTCACCGTGAGCATCGGAACCTGCCCGATCGGCATGCTACATGTTGGTCTGCTCGCTGAGTATTTCGGTGCAGGACCTGCCGTCGTGATTATGGCGATCGAAGGGCTGATGGCCCTAGCCCTAGTGGCCCTGTTCTGGCCGGAAATGCGCCGGGAAACTGCCGTAGGCAGCACATGATGAAGGTAGATAGTAAGCCCATCGGACCACCACAAAGACACCAGGCCGTCCTATCAGGCTCAAGAAGCCCCAGAAAAACCAAAACGCCGCCATCTCAGGGAATGGCGGCGTTTCGGGAGCGGCGTCTTTGCGCCTCTCGGTTCTGGTTTCGCGACTCTCTGGGCTAGTGATACTCTCTGGCCGGGGAGGTCGCGCTCAAACTGGTGGTGCCCAAACGGGCGATCTCATCCTTGATTTTGAGTTTTTCTCGCTTGAGGCGAGTCAATGTAACTTGATCAGGTCTAGGTCGGTGGAGCTCGTCGTCTATTTCTTCCTCTAGGTGGGCATGTTTGTGACGTAGTCCTTCAACGTACTCCTGCATGCTCATGCCGTTATAGACCTCCAGGTTTGGTTATCCCTGATAAGCAAGATACTGTACGCTCGGTTGTCAAGGAGCACCAGAAAAAACGTCATATTCCCATCAAAAACCGTTGAAAGGCACAATTTTTCAGCATGTTAACAAATGAGCACTTGATCGTTGGCATCTCAGGATCGAGCGGCACGATCTACGGTATTCGCCTGCTCCAAGCTTTAAAAAAGACCCCGGTCAAGAGCCATCTGATCATGAGCAAGCCGGCCGAAATGACGCTGGCTTACGAGACCGAACTGAAATCCACCGACATTCGCGCTCTGGCTGATAAGGCCTATCCGATCAGTGATATCGGCGCCGGGCCCGCGTCGGGCTCCTTTCGCACATCAGGCATGGTGATTGCCCCATGCTCGATGAAAACACTCGCCGAGATCGCGACCGGCATGTCCAGCAACCTGCTCACCCGAGCCGCCGACGTCACGCTCAAGGAGCGACGGCGCCTGGTGCTGATGATCAGGGAAACGCCTTTCAACCGGGCGCATCTCAAGAACATGCTCGATGTCACCGAGATGGGTGGGATCATCGCACCGCCACTTCCAGCTTTCTACACACGCCCCCGGAGCCTGGATGACATGGTCGACCACAGTGTTGGCCGTGTGCTGGACCTCTTCGGCATCGACAACGACCTCGCCGGTCGCTGGGACGAGCTGCGCGAAAATGGCCTCAAGTCTCGCTGAACAGACTATCGAGAGCGGCATCGATGCGTGCAAGATCGGCATCGGGAAAAACCTGCTTCAGAAGATTGGCGAGATCGCCCCGATCATCCGCCGCAAACCTCCCCAGACAGCCGAGGTTGTCGCCGGCAAGCTTTACGCTCGCCCTCCGGCTGGGTTTCAGCTCATCACCGAGATGGCCCAGCGCAAGTTGTGCCAGGTGCTCACAGTCCAATTCGAGCTGAAGGATTTTCCGACGAAACACCGTCACCTGGACCGGCCATTTTCCAGCGATGTCGTCGGGATCGGCAGCGTCGATCCGATGACGAAGCTGCCTTCGGAGAGCACGAAGCGGGCCTGTCGTCTCGGCATGCCATGAAGCCACCGTCGCCTTCGCCCGCTTGAACATCAGCGCATCCAGAACGACACCGCAGTCCGCAAGCCAGAGCGCGAAAAGCAGAAGATTGACGTCCAGATCGTGGCGCTCCTGAAGGGCGAGGCAGCCTGCCTCCACGCCCGGCCGACCGTAGAGGCCCGTCGAGAACGTCCAAAACGCGGACTCCGGCCAGGAGATCCCGGCCGCTAGTTCTTTCGTCTTCGTTTTCGCCACGTCGTCCCGTCTCGCTCGTCCCGCCCGCCTAGAAGGAATCCTTCAGGCGTCTGATTTCGGCGAACACATCGACTTCCACAGCACTTTCCAGGCCAAGCTGCCTGCGAATCGCTGGATCATCAGATCGAAGAAACGGATTGGTCGCCCGCTCCAGGCCAAGCGTTGTCGGGACGGTCGGCTCGCCGGCAGCGCGCTGCTTGTCGACCTCAGCTGCGCGCGCTTGCAACGCGTTATTGTCGGGATCGACCGAAAGCGCGAAACGCGCATTAGCCGCAGTGTATTCATGGCCGCAATAGACCAGCGCCTCATCCGGCAGGTGTGCGAATTTTTGAAGCGACGACCACATATCCGCGGGCGTACCTTCAAACAGCCGGCCACAGCCCAGGGAAAAGAGTGTATCCGCACAGAAAAGAGCATTCGATCCGGAAAACCAAAAAGAGATATGCCCAGATGTGTGTCCCGGCGTTTCGAAGATCTCTGCCTCCGCTTCCCCCAGCTCAAAGCGATCGCCTTCCGCCAGCTTGATGTCGATGCCTGGAATTCTGGCAGCATCCTTGCCCGGCCCCGCGATCTGGCAGCCCGTCGCTTCCTTGAGTTCGAGATTGCCACCGGTATGATCCGCGTGGTGATGGGTCGAGAGAATCCAATCCAGTGACCACCCCCTGGCCGAGAGCCGCGCCTCGACCGGCGCCGCCACTGCGGGATCGACCACACCCGTGGTCCCGCTCGCCGGGTCGTGGATCAGATAGACGTAATTGTCGCTGAGAACCGGAAGCATCTCGACGGTAAGCGAACTCATGGGCGTCTCCGGCGGCGTTTCATGGTTGAGATCAATGATATAGCCGATTTCACGAAGCGGGTCACCCACCACCAGGATACCCATCCATGATGCGGCGCTTGATCCCGCCCATGCCACCGACTACCCTTAAGAGGTGATGCGCCCCGACGTCTTTGAACTGCACGATTTCTATGGCTCGCGACAGGGGCAGCTGGTTCGCCGACTCCTCAATCGCGAAATCCGCGCGCACTGGCCCGATCTCGCCGGACGGCACGTGCTCGGCCTCGGTCATGCCACTCCGTTCATGGGCCCCCTTGCCCTGGAAGCGGAGCGCGCCGCAGTGATCATGCCCAGAGCACAAGGCGTGATGCGCTGGCCGAAGAAACGCCCGAACCTGACGGCGCTCGGCATCGAGAACGACCTGCCGATTGCCGATCGCAGTGTAGATCGCGTCCTGATCATACACGCGCTCGAACAAACAGAGCGCGCCGGGCGTCTTCTTCGCGAAGTCTGGCGCATCCTTGCCGACGACGGCGAGATCATCGCCATCGTGCCCAACCGGCGGGGCCTCTGGTGCCTGAGCGAGCGAACCCCCTTCGGCCAAGGGCGCCCCTACAGTGCGACCCAGCTGAAACAACTCCTGCGCAGCCATCTTTTCGCACCGCAACGGACCGGCTTTGCACTCTTTGCTCCGCCGTTTCGCTCAAACCTGCTCCTGAAAACCGCGGTCGCCTGGGAACGCATCGGCCTCAGGCTCGCTCAGCAGTTCGCAGGCGCTTTGGTGATGCGCGCGGAAAAGCAGATCTATGGAGCTACCACCAGCCCCGTCGAGGCCAGGTCAAAACGCCCGTCTTACATTCACCTGTCGCCTGCACGTCCGGCTATCGCTGCAGAGAGCAGGACCGACTCCTCATCAGCTACCGACACTTTACCTAGTGGTATGACCACATCATTTAATTCCCACACGGATCAAAAGTAATTCCACAAAATCAACAGATTACGAACTAAAACATAGAGATCATCAGTTGTGGCCGCGCCACTAGGCGCCAGCACACCGGCTGAGAACGAACAACACCTGCTCGCTCAAGACATTGTCGAACCATTTTCGACTGGCAAGCCGACTGACCTGACCGTGGCGAGTGAGGCAGATACGCCGCTCGACGATGACGCCAAGCTCGGCACAGAGCAGCTCGAAATCTTCCAGCGTACAGGGCCGGATATTTGGGCTGGCATACCAGGGTTCGGCCGCAGCAGCCGTGCGCGGCATGCGGCCGCGCAGCAAATGCCAGCGAGCGCGCCAATGGGCGTAGTTGGTAAACGAAACGATGCCGAAGCGGCCGATCCTGAGCATCTCGTTCAGGACATCATGCGGCTGGTGCATGGCCTGGATGGTCTGGCTGAGAATGATGTAATCAAACGAGTTGTCGGGGTAGAGGTGCAGATCCTTCTCCGCATCGCCCTGCACCACTGAGAGCCCGCGGCTCAGGCAATCCTTCACGCCGGCCTGGGACAGCTCGATGCCGCGGGCATCAGCGCTCTTGGTCTGGGTCAGATAGCCGAGCAGCGCGCCGTCGCCGCAGCCGATATCGAGCACCCGTGCCCTCCCGCTCACCAGATCGGCGATCAGCCTCAGGTCCTGACGAAGCGGCGGCGCGCCGCAGACGGGCGGTCCGCTGCCCTCGTGATCGATGTTGCCAGCAACAGTCATGAGGGTAGCCCCGCTGCGGACGCGGCGCCGTCAAGAAAGCCCGCCACAACCCGATGGAACTCCGGAACGTCCAAGAGAAAGCTGTCATGGCCGCGATCGGTCTGGAATTCGCAGGAAGAGACGTTCGCCGCAACCGAGGTAAGGGCACGCACCAGATCGCGGCTCTCGGCCGTCGGAAACAGCCAGTCCGAACTGAAGGAGAGAACGCAGAAACGGGTGGTCGCGCCCTGAAAGGCATTGGCGAGCACACCGTCGAAGGCGCTTGCAAGGTCAAAATAGTCCATCGCTCGGGTGACATAGAGATAGGAGTTGGCATCGAACCGGTCGACGAAAGTACTGCCCTGATAGCGAAGATAGCTCTCCACCTGGAAGTCGGCGTCAAAGCCATAGGTGAGCTCGGCCCGATCCTGAAGCGAACGGCCAAACTTTCGATGCAGCGCAGGTTCGGAGAGATAGGTGATATGGGCGGCCATGCGCGCCACGGACAGGCCGCGCACCGGGCGTCGGCCGGTGCCGTGGTAGTTACCGCACTGCCAATCGGGATCAGCCATGATCGCCTGGCGGCCGACCTCGTGAAATGCGATATTCTGCGCGGAATGGCGAGCCGATGTGGCGATCGGCAAAGCACTGAACACACGGTCAGGATAACGCGCCACCCATTCCAGCACCTGCATTCCACCCATTGAACCGCCGATAGCGGCGAACAGCTTCTCGATGCCGAGCTGATCCAGCAGGCGAGCCTGCACCCTGACCATGTCGCCGATGGTGATCACAGGAAAGTCCAGGCCATAGGGCCTATTCCCCCCCTCGACCACTTCCATGGGCCCGGTGGTCCCCATACAGCCGCCGAGAATATTGGTGCAGATCACGAAATAACGGTCGGTGTCGATCGGCTTGCCGCGGCCGATCATCAACTCCCACCAGCCGCCCTTCTCGGTTATGGGATGCTTGTCCGCGGCAAACTGATCGCCGGTCAGGGCATGACAGACGAGGATGGCATTGCTGCGCTCGTCGTTGAGTGTGCCATAGGTTTGATAGGCCACCGTGATCGGACCGAGTTCCACTCCGCAATCGAGTTGGATCGGCAAGGAGAGGCGCATGCGGCTGCCCGGCGGTGTTGCGCCGTCGGCAACAGGCATATCCTCGACGCCAGCAGCCTCGGCTTCAAAGGTTGGGGATGAGAGTTGTTCCTCCCGATCCGCCTCAGTCCGGTACGGTCCCTGGTCGGTCATATCATCGTCTCGCCAACAAAAAACCCCGGCTGTCCGCCAGGGCTTTTCAAAAAGCGACCCGACTTTTTAGCAGTTTCTTTAACGTGGCCTGCAAGCCAGCCGGCCCAAATCACCACGAGACGAGTAGAGTAGCGTTTGCCCGGAGCAAGCGTCAATCGGTTATTGGGAATGGCGGAATGACCGGATCGGCTGCCTCTTGCGCGCGCTTAGGTCCGGCGGGTAATCTCCTGACATCCGAGCGCTCCTACTTCGATCAACAGCCAAGTGAGACAGGTTCGATGGCCAGCCCCAGGCCGCGCCCCGGCATTCTGGAAATTCAGCCCTATGTCGCCGGCAAGGCTGAGGCCGATGGCGCTGAGCGCACCATCAAGCTCTCGGCCAACGAGTCTGCCCTCGGCCCGAGCCCGAAGGCGGTCATGGCCATGCAGATGGCGCTCGGCGACAGTCACCGCTACCCCGATGGCGGCGCGCATGGTCTACGTACGGCACTCGGCAAGCGCTTTGAGTTGGATCCGGAACGGATCGTCTGCGGCGCCGGTTCGGACGAGTTGATCCAGCTCCTTAACCTCGCCTTCGCCGGTCCTGGGGACGAGGTGTTGCACAGTGCCCATGGTTTCTTGATGTATCGGCTGAATGCCTTGTCTTCCGGCGCCATGCCGATCAGTGCGCCTGAGACCAACCTCAAGACCAGCGTCGATGCCCTGCTGGCCATGGTGTCGACACGCACCAAGCTGGTCTTCATCGCTAATCCCAACAATCCGACCGGCAGTTACCTCACGGCAGACGAACTCTCAAATCTGCATGCCGGCCTGCCCGAAGACGTCGTCCTCGTGATCGACGCCGCCTATGCCGAATACGCCGATGCCGGCGACTACACTTCAGGTCAGGACCTGGTCGACCGAGCCGACAATGTGGTCATGATCAGGACGTTTTCAAAACTGTTCGGACTAGCAGCCCTTCGCCTCGGCTGGCTCTACGCACCGCCTTCGATCGTCGATATCCTGAACAGGGTGCGTGGCCCTTTCAATGTCGGTACGCTTGCTCAAAAAGCGGGCATAGCAGCCCTTGAAGACCTCGATCATCAAAAGCGTTCGGTCGAGCACAACAATCACTGGATGCCACGCATGACCCAGGCGATCGCCGGGCTCGGGCTTACCGCACACCCGAGCATCGCCAATTTCATCCTCATCGGCTTTCCAGCAGACGGCCCTAAAACCGCAGGTGCTGCCAGCACCTGGCTGGAAAAAGATGGAATTACAGCGAGGCCCATGGCGGCCTACGGACTTCCAAACTGCCTTCGCCTGTCGATCGGCTCGGATGAAGACAACAGGATGGCGGTCGGCAGCATCGAAAGATTTATGACATCATGACATTTCCCAGCCCCTCCCCAATCAGCCCGCCCGAATTCCGCCGGGTCGCGATGATCGGCATCGGCTTGATCAACGGCTCGCTCGCCAAGGTGCTGAAGCTCAACAAGCTCACCGAAGAGGTCGTCGCCTGTGCGCGGAGCGAGAAAACGCTGTCCCGCGCACGGGAGCTCGGTATCGCCGACCGAACCACGACCGACCCGGCCGAGGCAGTGATCGGCGCCGATCTCGTGGTCATCGGCACACCCACAGGCTCAACTGGCGCCGTCGCCAAGGCGATGGCGTCCACATTGGACCGGCAGGCGATCGTCACCGATGTCGGCTCGATAAAGGCCAAGGTGATCGATGATGTGCTGCCGCATTTGCCGTTTCGCGGCCGATTCGTTCCGGGCCATCCAGTAGCCGGCACCGAAAATTCAGGGCCGGATGCGGCCTTCGATACGCTGTTCGTCGGCCGCCACTGCATCCTGACACCGCTCGCCGAAACTGATCCGGATGCGTTGGCCAAGGTGAAGGCGCTCTGGCAGATCGCCGGCTCCCATGTTTCCACCATGACCGCAGAGCACCATGATCGGGTGCTCGCCATCACCTCCCACCTCCCCCATTTGATCGCCTACACCATCGTCGGCACAGTCGCCGATCTGGAGGATCATCAGCAAACCGAGGTGCTCCGCTATTCCGCAGGCGGATTCACGGACTTCACCCGCATTGCCGGTTCCGATCCGGTGATGTGGCGGGACATTTTTCTCCATAACAAGGACGCGGTGTTGGAGATGATCGGGCGCTTTTCCGAAGATCTGAGCGCGCTGCAACGGGCGATCCGATGGGGCGACGGCGAGGCCCTGGAAAAGCTGTTCACACGCACACGCGACATTCGCCGTGGTGTCATCGCAGAAGGTCAGGCCTTTCAACGCCGGGCGGTCAGCGACCACGGGCAAAACCAGGACTGAGCAGGATGGACCGAGCTGATCAGCTCTCTTGCCAGCCGAAAATCCGTCAAACCAGTGTCGCCGACATAGCGAGTACCGCAGGCATATGGGTTTTTGGTTATGGGTCCTTGATGTGGAAACCGGGCTTCGACTATCTGGACGCCTGCCATGCGCGATTGAATGGCTATCATCGAAGCCTTTGCGTCTATAGCTGGGTTCACCGGGGGACCGAGGAGCGGCCGGGTCTGGTGTTCGGCCTGGATCGCGGTGGGGCCTGCAAGGGTTTCGCCTTTCGCATCGCCCCCGAACAGGAGTCCGACGTTCTCGCCTATCTCGACGCGCGCGAGCTAGTTACCGACGTCTATCGACGGAAATGGCTGACGATCGCTACGGAACATGGCCGCGTACCAGCCTGGTGCTACGTCGTTCGACGCGATCACCCTCAATATGCCGGCAGGCTGCCGGAGGCCGACTTGGTCCCGATGATCGAGAACGGCCGGGGCCGGTCCGGCCATTGCCGCGACTATGTGCTCAGCACCGTCGCCCATCTCGAAGAACTCGGCGTCGAGGACGCCGTCCTCAAGAGCGTAGCCAACAAACTCCTGGCTAATGCCGCATGACCCTGCACCTCACCAACTCAATGCAACCGTCGCTCCTGTCGACATCGACCTGCCCGCAATCGGACGCCGTCATCTGAACAACAAGTCAACCAAGTCCCGGCGGGACCTGGGAGTACTCATTCCAGCATGAGTGCGGGTAGCCAAAGCGTGATCTGCGGGAAGGCGATCACGATGGAGAGGCCGATCAGCTGCAGGATCACGAAGGGTATGATGCCCTGGTAGATATCGGTCATTTTGACCGATTCGGGCGCTACGCCTTTCAAATAGAAGAGCGCGAATCCGAAGGGTGGTGTCAGGAAGGATGTCTGTAGATTGACCGCAGCCAAAATCGCAAACCAGTAGATCGTCTGAGCCTGGATATGCTGGGTGGCCGCTCCTTCGACACCAAGATGGGAGGCGAATTCCGGGGCTAGCGTTCTGATGATCGGCGCAAAAACCGGAAGGATGATCAGCGTGATTTCGATAAAGTCGAAAAAGAAACCGAGCAGAAAAATCACGGTCATCAGCATGATCAGCAACGGCCAGGCACCGAGATCGAGATGCTCGATGAACTCGATAATCAGATCTTCGCCGTAGAGTGCTCGGAACATATAGGAGAAAGCCGTGGCGCCGACGAAAATGAAGAAGATCATCGCGGTGGTCAGCGCCGTTCTGTGACAGACCTCTGTGAGAACCTTCTTGGTAAGGGTGCTGTTGAACAGGGCGAGAATGATCGAGCCGAAGGCGCCGACGCCCGCCGCCTCGGTGGGCGTCGCCCAGCCGGCGAAGATCGAACCGAGCACCAGCACGATCAGAAAGATCGGCGGCATCATGCCTTTGAGGATCGCACCGAACAGACTGTCGCCTTCCGCGCGACCGATGATCATCGAAGCGGCAAAAATGCCGAAGAAGGCGAGCAACCCCCAGTTTACATAGTCGGCGAGTGCGGTCTGGCTGAGAATGACAGCGCCAGCGACCATGGCGCCGACAAGCATGAAATAGAAATTCATGCGTTTCCTGTTGGTCGGCTCCAGCTTGATCGCGTCGTCCGGCAAGGGCGGCGCCATTTGTGGCCAGATCGAGCCAACGGTCAGGATGTAGACGAAATACAGACCAGACAGCAAAAGCCCCGGCAGGATGGCGCCGATAAAGAGATTGCCGACCGACACCGACAGCAGGCTGGCCATGAGCACCAGCATGATCGAGGGCGGAATAAGGATGCCAAGCGTCGCTGAAGCTGCGATCGTGCCGGTCGCAAGCTTCGTGCTGTAGCCGCGATCCAGCATGGTCGGCAGCGCCAGGAGCGTCATCATGACGACAGACGCGCCGATGATGCCGGTGGTGGCCGCCATGATGGTGCCCATCACGGTCACCGAAAGCGCCAGGCCGCCGGGCACACGCTTAAGGACAACCTGCAGAATGTGCAAAAGATCGGCGGCGACCCGCGAGCGCTCCAGCATGGTGCCCATGAAAATGAAGCACGGAATGGCCACAAGTATCGGGTTCTGGATAGCACCGCTCGCACCGTCTCCCCAGATCCTCGGCATAAGGATGAACATTTCCTTGGGCACCGGGATCTGGAATGCCGTGAGATACGTCATATCGAGATATTCGAAGTAGACGCCGAGATAGGAGAAAATGATGGCGATGCCACCAAGCGCCACGGCCACGGGCAGGCCGGTAAAAAGCGTCAGGCCCAGGCAGAGGAACATGTAAGCGCCGACAAATTCCTCGAAGTGATCGTAGAGGATCTCGCCCATCGTTTAGCGTTCCCTGCCTATCGGTTTGATTTCATCGGCCAGCGCCTTGGCCTCAGCCGCGAGGATATCGGCAGTGCGGTTGGTTTCTTCCGTGAAGATATTGAGCTCTTCCGCCGCCCTCGCCTTCTGATCGTGACTACCGAACAAGAGGGCGCAGAGGCGGATGAAGGTCGCCAGAAAAGCGCTCATCGTGAAGGCGAACCCGATCACCATCACCGATTTGATGATGTAGCGATGGGTAATTCCGGTCAGGCTTTCCGATCCTTCACCCTGTAGGTAGGAAATCTTGACGAACTGATAGGAAAAATAGATCGCGACCAGGAGATAGGGGACAGCCAGCACAATGATCCCCCAGAACTCGACCCAGGCCTGGCCGCGCCTGGAGAGCATCTCGCGGAAAATATCGACGCGCACATGGGCGTTGTTCAGATAAGCAAAGCCGAAGGAGAGCATCAGGATGATGGCGTGTAGATGCCACTCCATGTCCTGCAGCTTGATCGGCTCGATCAGCCAGTAGAAGGAGAGCTGCGACATGCCGATGCGCAGGAAATCGATCTTGCGGGTGATCACATCGAACA
>JBPCVQ010000057.1:0-5733 GCA_051010395.1 Geminicoccaceae bacterium
CAAGGCCAGCGGCCATGGGGCCGCGTCAGAAGGCCGGACACATGGCAGCACCAAGCTTAAGGCGTGAGAAACGAACGAAACCCTTGCAACAAAAGGGCCGCCCACACATGGTTGCGGGGGAACGCAAGTACCGAAAACATACTTCCCTCAGAATTGCCATCTGACATGCTGAGCTGAGCCGCGCTTTCGAGTGAGATCAATTGCTCGGCTGTGAATTTCTTGCGAACAGGACAGGAGCAGTGAAATCTTCCGACTCATCGGCCGAGGACACGTGTTTCCTGGTGTACGACTTGGATGCGAAATTGGATCGTTGAAGCGTTGGCTCAAACGTTGGTAACTATGGCTTAATCGGCTCACGCAAATCGCTTGTCCCTTCCTGCAATGATGATCCTAAAGGGATGCGGCTTTGTCTGGTCGCAGATCCAGGCGAGGCGCTGGGTGGTTGCGTCTAGATCGTATCGCCGATTGAAGCGGTAGGCGAAGCTGGCGAGATAGCGCTCGGCATGCTTGGGACTGACGTGATAATAGGTGCCGATGATCGCGTTATTGATGTTGCCGAGCACGGTGTTCAGGTTATCAGCTTTCTTGCAGAATACCGAGAATAACGGCCTGTTGCATCGCCATTCGGCCAGACGTATCCAGTCGCTCGAAGATCTTGATCGAATGTTGGCGGATGGTTTGCGCGCCGACATCAAGGATCACACCGATCTCGCTATTGCTCTTGCCCTGAAGCATCCAAAAGCAGACCTCCGCCTGGCGCTCGGAGAGTCCAAATCCCATGAGGCATCGCTGCAGAGCAGGCGTGAACTCGGCTGTTTGAATCAGCTTTATGTAGTGCGAAGCGCGCTTAGCTCGATAGATCGGCCGGCAGAGCCTCTGCAGCAGCAACAATACCTGTGTGTCGCGCGCCGAGAACGCGGTCGTCTTGCGGTTTATCGCCACGCCAAGTGATAGTGGTACGGCGCCTTGTCTGTCTCCAACTGAAGGATCATTGCCGAGATACAGCACCAGTTGGTGATCCGTGTCGCTGTCACGGTAGATCTCATCATAAAGCGCGCCTTGGTAAAAGCGCTGCATGCTGGTGACATCGGCGAGCTGCCGTGGCTGATCGCTTGGCCGCCCACGAAAATGCTGCAGGAGCGGATGGGTATGCAAGAGCCGCTGCCAGGTCGTGAGCTTGTCATGATCCAAATAGGTCTCAAGGCCGGCGTCGCTGGAGGATGAGATCGTACGTGCGAAGAATGGATCGATCTCATTGAAGGTTACATGCTCGCAGGCGATCAGATCGGCACTCGCCTCTAGCAAAATCGCTGCGAGCTCATCCAGCGAATCCGTCGCCTGCATCCGAAGCACGATCCGTGCCATGGCAGCCAGATCTTTCTCGGTAACGTCGCGAAACACAGCCCCCCCCGACCAACTGAACAGTTGGTTTCTCGTTTGTCGCTTAGATTCTCAATTTTCCTTGGCAGGGTTCATAAGAATGATCGCATTGCAAATTTGCAAGCCTGTTATGCGTGTTGATGCCGCAGAAAGCCTAGCATGATCGTTACTAAGCTAATTCTTGCACACAGAGCAGGTATTGGCGCGCGAAAAGACGGTCTTGAAGTCTTTAAATATTGGATAGGAAGTGCTGCCATGTTGTTTGATCAACACGGGCCGGATTTTTGACGCCTTGCAAGTTTCATGAGCCACGCCGTCATCACATCGGCAAGATGATCTTCAATGTGACCAACAGACCAAGATCACCCATCAGAGTGAATCGATTGGTCGCTGTATCGCCCCCCCTGATCGCCTTGGTCTCCGTAGTCATCCGCCTCATCCTGGGCATCGCCGGCATCATCCAACGCGCCTTCGGCCCCGTCTTCTGAACCGGCTTCGGCGTATCCGACAGCATCGATAACTGCCTCATCCGAGATCTCCTGCCGCCATTCCGCTTCGCTCAGCACCAGCACATCATGATGCGTTTCCAACTGAGCTTCAGACAGCTGGCCGCCCTGGTTTACGGCATCCTGCAGATTATCTTGGACTTCGAGCGCACGGTCGTGCGCTTCCTCATAGTCGCCGCGGTCGGCAGCTTCGGCCTGAGCTTCACGCGCCTCTTCGGCTTCCTGCCGGTTGTCTTCCGCGTTCTGTGCGTCGAGGATCAAATCATTGATATCGGTCACACCGAGTTCCCCCGCCACGTCCGCGGCTGAAAGGGCTTCGACAACCTGGCCCCGTTCGTTCTCATCGAGACCGGCGAGTTCCACCTCATGGGTCATGACAACCTGTTCGACGACGGCGGATAGATCCCTTGTCTGATCACTCATTTCGATGTGACTCCCCGTTCATTCACCGATGTGGTCGGCATCGTTCCTTCCGGCAACCCATTCGGAAAAGCTTCGCGCAGATGATCGACGAGCGTCCCGGACAACGCTTCCTGTACGTCGGATAGGTTCATCACCTGGAGAAATTTTTCCATTACCACGAAGGCCTCATGAAAAAAAATTCAATCTACATCGTTTGCTGCTACGTTCTCATCCTGTTTTTGCCTTTCCTCCTCTCGCTCTTGTTCTTCCTTTTTCTCATGTTCGTGCTCTTCTCTCTCACGCTCAATTCTGGCCTCGATGGCCGCTGACTCTGATCTTCGGCCATGGCGACATCATATCGGTCGCCCTTGCCGTCCGTCGCATCGGGAGGATCCTCATAGGTCGAGGCTTGCAGGGCCGGATGGAAGAATCGCGCGGTGTGAACATCGCACCGCGCTCCGTTGCCGTCTCTAGAGTCGAAGTCGAAGACGTATCTCTCTGAGTTTCTTGTCCCAGCGGAGCGCTGCTGGAATTGTCGGCGTCGCCCTCCGTCGTCTGCTGAGCCGCAATGACAGCATGTGCATCCGTCACCGCCGACAAATCCACCAGCGAAACATCGAACTCTGCCTCGTCTTTTTCGCCTGCCATTTATCTGCCTCCTTTCATCAGTCCGATATCTGATCGGGTGGCGGGATGGAGCTCTTCGGCTTCACGTTCAACAGGGCACCACAGCCTTTCTCCGGACAACGAACCAAGGTCGGACGGTCACCTGACAGGTCATCGCGATCCACGAACATCGTTTGGTGGCAGGTTACGCAAGTCAGCCGAACCTTCCTCGCCAGAAGGTTGGAGGAAGATGACGTTCGTGGTTCCTTCGGCTTGATCTTCAGTATTTTGCGACAGCGGTTTTGTGGACAGCGCACATTCACCGTCTTGCCGGACTCGAAAGTCGACTTAGCGACACGCAACGGCTTGTGGCAGGCCGTGCAAATGATGCGTTCGGTCTCTGCGGTCGGCTCCGACAGTGTCGTGACGCCTTGGCCAAGACCAGCCCGCTTGACAAAAGCTTCGATGTTTTCCCTCGACACCTGAAATCCTCCTTCCGCGGCGAACTCCGTCAAAACTTTGAGCCTTGGCGCTAGATAAGGTGTTGCCGACATCGTCCATTCGGAAAGCTTGAGGTTTGGATCGTCCGAAAGGGCTTCCTGTTCGAGCCAAACCTCTTCGTTGACCTTGGCGTAGACGGGGAAGGACTTCATCGCCCATTGCGTCAATGCCCGGCGCGCGCAGGCCAGGTCGCCGGTGACGAGAAGCGCTGCCCGATCTGCGGTAATCTCGGAATGGCGTGACCAGCTCATCAGGGGGGCCTCGACCGCGCTTTCCATGATTTTGAGCGGATTGAGGAATTGCAGCACGCCTTCGCCCATGATAGTCGCCTGACGTTGCTTCGCACCGGTGAGGAACTGCATCGCCGTTTTCCAATAGACATGGCCGGCACGAATGTGACCCATCTCGCGAGCTAGAAGAAACAGCAGGTCCTCCTTGCGCATATTGATCAGCACGGATCCGATGGCAACAAAGCTGCCCTCATGGCCACCGAGCGAATAGATGTCCCACATCTGCTCGCCGGAGATATAGATCTCCGGCAGATGCATCAGTGACAGTAGCCTTGCTGCGTGAATGGCCAGCTCGAAAATATCCGGCATTTGCCGTTCACTGAGCCTGATGCCGTTAGCGGCCGCCTCAAAAACAGGCCGGCCGAAGCGCTGTGCGATGCCATGCGCCGCCGACGCAATGGGGCCCGTGCTATTGAGTATCCGCATGCCCTCGGCGTCGAAACGCCACATGAAGGCGTCCAAGTCGACCATGTAGCCAGGACCGAGTGGCCGCAGCCAGCGGCAGGTTGGGCAGTAGACGATACTCGCTGGCAGGCGCACGCCATTGCCATGGCATGTCGCGCAATAGCCATGCCGTGCCAAGGGCGATTGCGGCGCAAATGGCGCACCGACCTCGTGACCACAAGCGTTACAGAAGTGGCTGCCCGATGAGACAACGGCCGAACAATTGTTGCAGTACTGCGCTACCTCGTCGCTCACGAATGACTCCGCAGATCAAATTCGTGACAAAAGCTCGGCCTTCTTCGCCTCGAATTCATCGGCGGTTATCGCCCCGGCGTCACGCAGCTCGGCCAGTTTCTGTATTTTCTTCATGATGTCGCCTTCTGTGGCGTCGGCGGCGGTGGAATGTTGCGATTTCGTCGACGGTGGAGGAGACGATTGTTGGGACGCCGGCTGGCCAATAATGCCAACGTTCAGCTTTGACAAGATCGATTCGGCGACACCCTTGCTGCCCCTCCATTTGAAAGACCAGAACCAGATGCCGATATGCAAGAACATCAACGGCCAGAACACGAAAGCCAACGTCAGGTTGTATTGAACTATGATGATCAATATCACTATGCCGGCGATCAGGTTGACCATCGTGGATGAGATTTCTATGTTCGGTCTTATTCGAACGACCGTCTGGTCGGTGCCCAAAGGCTCAAGTGTCACGTTTGTCTTGTATTGAAACTTATTTCCCCCTGTTATCCAAAAATCCTTCCAAGGGATGATGGCAGAGATCATTTGTCCCTTGTGTTGCTCCCGGACCTCCCCGCCACTCGCCTGGACAATACCGAGGATCTGATCGAATACTGCATCCGGCGTGCCCTGCACTTGCCGCATTTCTTCGGCGCCACCGGTCAATCCGCTCCCGCTAATCGGCACTTGAAATTGCGGTGACGGCTGATACTGCGGCTGCGGAGGTGGCGGCATAGCACCAGGCGCCAGCGGTTTTGCGCAGGCGGAGCAAAATTTTGCGCCGACGGGGTTGGATGCGCTGCAATTGGGGCATGTGACACTGGGTGTATCGTTCATAGGCGCCTCGCGCCTAAGGCGTCCACCAAGTGATCTGGTAAGAGCCATATGAGCTCTGAGCGCGTTTCCAATCTAGACCTCCCAAAAAAATTAATCCTGCACCAGGACGTTGCCGGTTCCTGCAGATACGACTACCGCCTGACGACGAAGCCTTCGCAAGAAGAGCCCGATAAGGCCGAATGTCGATCTCTGTCTGGGAGCCTCCTTGGTTTTGGCTGCCACATCCTAATGTTTGGCCGGTTTTAGGGTGCTCCCCAGTGACGGGGCAGGCCACCTTGATAAGTGCTAGGGTTGCACCCGGCGCAGGGGGTTCCACCCGCCGCCAACGCTCTCATTGGGATTGTAGTTGGGATCATTGGTGAGAATGATCTCATCGGTGCCGGATCGCCAAACATGCTCATAGTCATTGGTTAGCTCATACGACGCATCTGGAGACTCGGGGTCTTGGAAGGTGGCGGTACCCCGGATCGCCTCGTTCCAGCGCTGATGGGTGCGGTCCTGTTGATCCATCTGCCGCTTCCAATCGTCGG
>JBPCVQ010000058.1:0-3553 GCA_051010395.1 Geminicoccaceae bacterium
GGACAAAATCAGTGCACTTTGCGGGAAGCACTGGGGACATCCTGGGAAGCAGGTTACCCTCGCCGGAACTGACCATGGATCGAGAGGCTGAGCGGTCGCTTTTGACCCCGTGATCGGATGCTCACCCGCAGATTTTCGAGCACCGCATCAAGGCTCTCCCGTAGGGTTCCCGGCCCGGAAACCGGATGACACCCCAGCGCATGCGCCGGGGCCCCGTTTTCGGATTTGCATCGCGGCTTCGCCGCACTCGGCCGACAAGCCGGCTCCTACGTCGCCGCCTTCCCGTCCTCCCTCGCACAAGATGCACTGCGTGCCGCTGGCGCCAAACACGGCCCTTTGGAATCAATGGGTTAGCAGCGTGGCTGTTTACAACTGTAAACATGCTTGTTTACATCCATATTTTTCAATGGGTTAAGGTTCGTTTGCGTTTACATTGTAAACAGTGAAATCGCCTCTGTTTACACCTTTCCGTCGAAGGTGAAGGAAGAGGGGCTCGTGACTACACATGTAGTCAGCCTCAACCTAAGAATATGAAAATGCTACCGAATTTCTGTCCGATTTGACTACGCGTGACTACACCGGATCAAACCCAAAAAGACCCCAGAGACTACAGATGACTACACGCCGAAAATCGTGACACCGAGGACCAATTCGGGGCGCAGACCGGCATGCCAGACAACCGGCGAAACGATCGTCCGAGCCTTGCCCCATGGGACGGCGGGACACGGGCCTGCACAAGCGACACAAGGCGTCCCAGGCGCGACACATGACGATACAGGAGCATCTTTCCGATGGACTCGAACGATCGCATCATTCTCTCTGCTCACTTTGAGTAAGCTCCCAATTCTCGCAAAGTTCGCAAATGGCCATTCAAAGCTGGGCAAAAAAACCTTGAAGTGTACGCCTATTTGACGTACAAGTTTGCAGAACTTCAGCTTCAGGAGCCCGCCATGCTTGGATTCCAGGATGCGAGCAAAGCCATCGACGAGCGCAACGAGAGCCGGATGAATTTCCGGACCAAACCGCGTATCAAAAGCGCCATCCAGACAGCGGCGGCGCTCTCCGGCGTGGACGATTCCGTCTTCACCATGAACGCCGCTTACAAGGCCGCCTTGGAGACCATCAGCGCGCATGAGCGAACAGCTTTGCAGCCAACCGATCATGAAGCATTCTTTTCTGCGCTCGATACCTCGCCCGAGCCGACCGAAGCGTTGCGCGCTGCTTTCCGCCGTCACCGCGAGACCGTCGTCTCGAAGTGATGCCGGAGGACGACGCCAAGGCCTTCATCATAGAGCCGTTCGATCCCGACACGCATGATCGAACGGCTTTTTCCTGTGGGGTCGAACAGGTCGATAATTACTTCCAGAAGACGGCTAACAAGCTCGCCAGGGCGGATAATGTCCGCCTTTATGTGATGACCGACCTCGGTGGTTCATTGATTGGGTTCTATTCGGTCAATGCCCATTCGGTTCACTACGGGGAGTTACCAAAGAAGTTTGAGCGCACTCGACCGTCGCATGGGAACATTCCCGCCGCCTATATCTCGATGATCGGCCGGGATCAAAAGTTTCGCGGCGGCGGTTATGGCAGCGATCTTCTGGTCGATGCCTTGAGGCGTATCATCCAGGCCGCCGATGCGCTCGGGATTGCCGTGGTGATGCTCGATGTCCTCGATTGTGGCGACCCGGAGCGCGTTGCAGACCGCAAGGCGCTTTATGAAGGGTTCGGGTTTATCCCTTTGTCCTCCAATCCGCTTCGGCTGTTTATGCCGATTACGACTGTGCGGACGTTGCTCACAGAGGAGCTGCTTGCGGTGGAGAGGGAAAAACCGCGATAATCTGGATTATAGCAAATCGGCTGGTTTCAGGCCGAAAACAGCCATTCAGAGAGGCCGTCTAAGGCTCACAATTGACCCCAAGCCGCCCCTAGCACGGCAATCTTCAAGAAAGTGAAACCAGATCACCCCTATAATCTGAGGAGGCAACTGAAATGGTCAAAACCTGTGAGGACGCGGGTTAACGTAGCCTGATGGCAGCACATGGCAAATGTACCAGAAGTTTCAAGCTTTCAGATCAGCGCGGCATACCATCTCGCCAAGAAGCTTCAGGCTTTAGTGGAGGTTAGGTTCGAGCCCGTCTTTGGCGAGAGTGAGTTCTGGATCGAGTGCAATCTCTCAAGTGAGGCGAGAGTTTTTCTATACAATGATGGCGCCGAAATTTCGGGAAAGGACATGGATATCAGATTGGAGATCTACGATTTCTTGAATGAAGATGAAATGATGCATGAGTTCTTGAACAGGATCGCCGCTATAATCGAAAGAAAATAGGAACTAGTTCTTGCATCATCTTGTGGATAGCGGATGAACTCTCTTGATCTAGGTGAAGTCCTCCATGTGATCGGGAGCGACTCCGCCGCTGGGTGCTTGTTTCAAGCCTTTAAGTTGCACGGCGGCCAGATTCTTGTGAACGAGGATCAACTGTCTTGTGGGCCGATGCAGGCCACGAGGGACTTAGAACTATGGCGAACAATTCGCGAAAACTATATTCGCGAGATGTGTTCGCATGGTTGGCCAGACTTCTCTTTCGATCATTATGCCAACAATGGCCTCCTTATTAACGCCGAACGGCTCCGCTCCGAGACGCCTGTCGTCGTTTGGACCTCCTGCGGGCTCGCAGATCAGCTCTTGCTCTCATGGGTCGTCTTCTTGTTCGATCAAATGGAGCAGGATGCATCAACAATCAACGTGATCGAATTCGAGCGATGGCCTTCGGGTAAGCTAATCATGTCGATGGGGCTGTTAAGCCCGGAGATAATTCGCGAACATCACCCGGTGCCATGTCAATTGGGATGCCAACGCGCCGATGAGCTTCGACGAGTGTGGGCAGCCTATACAAGCAACGATCCATCATTGCTGATTGATTATCTCGAAGCCCCCGAAGCAAGCTCATTGCTGAAGACGGCCATGAGGTCGCTCGTCCACCGCTATCCAGATGTAAGAACCGGACTAAGTGTCTGGGATGAGAGGCTTCTCCAATTTGTAGCGGGAAGAGGGCCAAGAGCTGTCCAGGTGATCGGGTTCACGATGGGTCTTGCAGATACGCCCGATTTGGTGGGTGATCCCTATCTATTCAGCAGGCTGAACAAGCTCGGAAGCAATGACTTGGCGTCGCCTTTAGTTTCGCTGACCAATCCCATGACCATGCGAGAGTGTGAGGTGAAGCTCACGGCATTTGGACACGACGTCCTGACAGGAAAAGGCAACCACGCCCAAAAGAATGTGATCGATGATTGGGTCGGGGGCGTGCATATCTCGTCTCGGAAACACATCACATTCCGCGACGGTGACGCATTGACTTTGCCTTAATTCAATAGGTCGGCTTATGGCACACTGCGGGAATGGGCCTTGTGGCCGTTTTCGGCGGCAGGGCGGACAGCACGATTCGTGCTTTCAGAAATCGATAAGGCCCATTATGACAAGTTTTGGACAGTGGAATTAGAGTGTTGCAATGTATTCAGAACGCTCCCAGCATCGACGCTAGTAAAGCCCGAATAT
>JBPCVQ010000059.1:0-6969 GCA_051010395.1 Geminicoccaceae bacterium
AGCCAACCGCAAGAACCAGCATGAATTCGATCAACGCCGCCGCCGCTCGCGCGCCGACGCCTTGACTGGCCAGATTGTGGAAATCCAGCCCCCAGATGAAGGCGATCGTCAGCACGACGATGCCGAATACCGTCGCGCGCCCGACCCGGATGCAGCAACGCTTGCTCGCGACATAGGCGCGTTCCGCGATAGCACCTTCGCCGGTCATCGCGGGGAGAATATGGCCGACCAGCCCGCGGATCATCGTGTCCATGGCCGGAGCCATGAGAAGAATCCCCATGGTGAGATAGTGCCTGCCGCCGACCAGGAGATCGAAACGTTCCATCGACACCAGCAGTTCGACCAATAGCCAGGTCACCACCGAGACCGCGACGGCGAACCAGGGGTAGGCCCTTGCCACGCTTTTCTCGGCCGGCGTCGCCTCCTCCTCCGGCCCCATGAGCATCATGGCCAGACCGTTGCGCGCCTTGATTGCAATCACGATGATGTAGATGTGGATCGCGAGGTTCAGCCAGAAGCCAAGGCGGGTCGATCCGGCCGGTACGCCGTTCATCTCGTTGAACACCACGATGAAGATCATGAAACCGATCAGAATGCCGAGGCTGATCCAGTGCCGGTGAACGTATTTCGCGGTCTCGTCGTCGGTATGCACGATCCGAAGGTCCGGGCGCGTCGGCGCCAGAAGAAAGCGCGAAAGGGCGGCCATCAACCTCGGCACCATGATCAGGTTGATCATGACGATCCTCCCAATCTCGATTTCATCGGGTGGCAGAACGTTGGTGACCACAGTGCGCGCGACCAGGGCGAAGACGACGAGGCCGATGACGTCGAGCAGCAGGCGGAGGCCGAGCAGGCGTAGGGCCTCGCCAAGATTGCCGGGAGCCGGCTGGCCCTGGATTTCCTCACGCCAACGCAGCGCAATGCGATTGACCAGCCACTCCGCAACGAGGCCGACGGCGATGGCGAGCATGAGCGTACCGAGCAGCCGCATGACGTCCTGGAATGTACGGTCGGCCATGAAGGTCTGGAAGCTCAGAACCTGACTGTCCCAAAGCCTCGGCAGCTGGCGCACCGCCTCGGCCACCGCCGAACCGATGCCGGCCGCGGCACTCGGGAGGAAGGTGAAGATGCTGCCCTCCTCGGCGTCGGCGCCGTTGGTCGCCGCCACCGCGTTCAGGCGCTGCAGCAGCAGATCGCGCACGTCCTGGTCGGACAGCCGCGAGACCAGGTCACTGACGACCTCGGGCGTGAGATCCTCATCGGCCAGCACGGGCGTGGTCGCCTGTTCATCAGCTGATGGCAGCACCGACTGCGATAAGCCTGCCGCGGGTGAGAGCAACATGGTGAAAGCGACGAGGAGAATGCGGCTGATCATCATGGCTTGTTCTTCTTGATTCTGAAGTCGCGGAGATTGGTAGCCATGCTTTAGACGTAGCCTGGACCTTGTGCAACTAAGCCCATTGATGCTGGATTTGGCCCAGAGGTTACAGCTTGGGTGGCCGCTTGTTGAACCATGGCGCTGCAGCTTCGAGTTCTGCGGCGAGCGCGATCAGCGTTTCGTCAGCACCAAAACGCCCGGCGAAGTGAACGCCGATCGGTAAGCCGGCCGCATTCCAACTGAGCGGGACGGACATCGCGGGCTGGCCGCTCGCGTTGAAGGCGGGGCAAAATGGCGAATAGGGGAGGATGCCGGCTGGCCCGAGGCGATGGTCGAGGAAGTCCTCATTATCTGGCGCGAAACGGCCGATTCTGGCCGGCGGTTCGGCGAGGGTGGGCGTTACCAGCATATCGTGATCCTCGAAGAATGCCGCCATGTCGCGGCCGAAACGATGCACCAGGCTGACCGCCTGCAGATAGTCCGCGCCGGAGACGGTCTCGGCGAGAGCGATCGCTCCGTGTGTAATGCCCTCGACCTCGTCCGAGGCCAGCGGCTGACCTCGGGCTGTTACCCTCTGGCGTACGGATAGGGCGGCGCCGCAGGCGACGATCCTGGTCCAAGCCTGCATCAGCGGCATGAGATCCGGTGCCGGCTCGGCCTCCTCTACGTGATGGCCGAGCTCCTCGAGGAACCTTGCTGTTTTCTCAACTGCGGCCCGGCAATCGGGATGGACGGGATCAGCGCTGAAGCTCTTGAGACTAAAGGCGATTTTCTGACGAGCAGGTGGGTGTCCGATCGCGTTCATGAAGCCGCGCTCCAGCGGCGGCGCCCAATAAGGAGCGCCCAGATCCGGCCCGACGACGGCATCGAGAAGGGCGGCCGTGTCGCGCACCGAGCGGGTCAGAAAGCCGTCGACCGCCATGCCTGCCCAGCCCTCGCCATTGAGCGGTCCTGCGGGGACTCGAGCACGGGTCGGCTTCAGGCCGAAGAGGCCTGAGGAGGACGCCGGGATGCGGATCGAGCCGCCGCCATCCGAGCCATGGGCTGCGGGCAGGATGCCGGCGGCGACGGCGGCTGCAGCACCGCCGGACGAGCCGCCTGCGGTGTGATCGGTGTTCCAGGGATTGCGTGTCGGTCCGCCATAGACCTTGGCCTCGGTCACCGGCCCGACGCCAAGCTCGGGCGAGGTGGTGCGCCCGAAAATGACCAGACCTGCACGTTTCAAGCGCTGCACCAGTGCGCTATCGACCGAATAGCGCGTATTTTCGAACAAGCGGGAGCCGAGATTGGACGGGTAGTCGATGGCGGCTGCGCCGAGGTCTTTCAGGAGGAATGGCACACCGGAAAACGGCCCCGCGGTGACGCCGTCCTTGATGGTCGACATGGCCGCATCGACCGCCAGATGCGCGATCGCGTTGATGCTCGGGTTGACCGCCTCCAGATGCTCGATCGAGGCCTCAAGAAGCTCGGTGGGTGTCACCTCACCTGCAGCGACGAGACCAGCCAAGCCGAGCGCATCATGGGTCTCGTAATCCGCGAAGTTCATCATCGCCTCACTCTTCCAAACTTGGGCGCATACTATCGATCCCGGCAAAAGGTCCGGAGTCAATGAGGTGCTCACAGCACCTAGAAGGTGATTACCGCCCGGCCGAAGATCGAGTGTTCGTCCCGGTCCTTGTTGGCGATCAGGGTTTCGTAGCCGACGCCGATCTCGATGCCTTTGATCGGGGAGATGCCAAGCTCGGCGCCGATGCGCCCCGTCGTGCGATCACCGCCGTCGATGGCGGTCGTGAGCGTGGTCGGGCTGGTGACGAAAGCGCTTTCGATGGTGCGGTCGCCGTCTTCGAGATCATGATCGAGAAAGCCGGTGAGGCGGAGGTCGATGTCGTCCTCGCCGTCGTCGCCCAAGATATCCAGGTTGAGCTCGGCGGCAGCCCCGATGCTGGCCACCAGTAATTTGATATCGTCCTGGTCATCGACGCTCTGGATCAGGAAGTTCGGCCCATTCTCGACATAGCCGTCGAGATCGACGGCGCTATAGCGGAGCGATGCTTTCGGGCCGAAACGCAGGTGGTCGCCAAGTCCGAAGAAGTGACCAGCAGCCAATCCAGCTCCGTAGAGAAAGCCATCGGTCGACGCGTCCGTCGCGACCTCGTCAATGCCGCTCTTCCGTTCGATATTGCGGATCTGAGCATAACCGAAATTGGCGATGGCGGCGAGGTAGCTGTCGGCGCTGCCGTAGGCTGCGGACAGGCCAAGCTGCATCTGACGGTGCTTGAAGCTCTCTCGATCGCCGTCGAGACCGGCATCACCGATGCCTATCCGAAGTGCTGCACCGAAGCTCAAGCGACCACCGGCATGATGGCGAAGACCTGCCGTAACGGATGCGATGTCGTAATCGTAACCGATGGCGCCGCCCCGCCTGTCCCGATCGCCGTCGGTACGCTCAGCGAGTAAGAAGAGATCGGTCGGCCGGTCGATCGCTTCGCCTCGACGCTTGCCATCGGCCGTATCGAGCTTTGCCCCTGCACTGGTCCCGATCGCAGCCCCGGTGTCTCTCGGGTAGAGGTTCTCGATCAGGGCTCGTTGGAAGTCGTCGCCGGCAGCGAGCGTGACGTCGCCTTCTGCGGCGATCGTCGTCGGCGCGCGTATGGTGGTCGCCAGGGTTTCTGCGACTTTTGCGTGAACGCCAGCCGTCGGGTGGACGCCGTCGAAGAAGAGGAATTCATTTTGTGCGTCCCGGTCTCCGGCAATGCAGGCGAGAACGTCGATACAGGCATCCGTCGTGTTGATGATGCCGTAGCGATTGGGGTTGGTGATGATATCGCCGAATATGCCGTTGACGTCGAAGACGATGATATCGGCGCCGGTCTGGCCTTGCAGGGTGGTGGCGGTTTGACCGAGCGCCAGATTGTGGGCGCGGGTCAAGCCGGCGCCGAGTGCGATGCTTTCGGCGCCGCCTGCGGTGAAGTCGGGCGTGGCGCCGAGGTCCGGAAGATTGGGCAGAATGAAATAGGAACCGCCGACGGCGTTCAGCTTGGCGACGTTGGCCCCGATGTTCGTTGCCGCCGTCTCGGCGGTTGATGTTACCAGGTCGGGGATCTGATCCTCTGGAAGGCCAGCGGCCGCTGCCGCGGCGACGAAGATGTCGTTGGCGCCGCCATAGACAATGACCAGGTCGTCGTCATCGAGCCTGCCGCCGCTTCCGACGAACCCGTCTACCTGGGTTCCGATGCCGGGGAGCGTGACGCCGGTCAAATCCGAACCCGGCAAGGCGCTTGCCCGGTTGCTGTTCAGATTGTCCTCCGCGGTCAGCGCGCCGCCGACGGCGAAGTTCAAGGAGGGATCGAAGGTTCCGCCCAGAAGGCTCGGCAGCAATTCGCTATAGACGGGACCATTGCTGAAGCGGTTATCGGCATAGGGCGGGCTCGGCGGAAAGTTCACGCCGCCGCTCAGGCCTGGAACATTGCCGGGGTCGGAGAGGCTGTCGCCGAAAACGACGACGTCGCCCACCTGTTGGCTGGAGGCAGGCAAGGCGAAGAGCGAGAGCGCCAAAGCCGCCAGAAGGTGCCTATGCATTGTCCCCCCTAATTTTTCTTTCTTATTCCCGATCCTTTCTAATGAGTTAGGGCATTCACACGACGTTTCGAGCAAAATGGCTGATCGCGTCGTCATATTCAAAGTTTGTTAATCGCTGCGTGGCGATATGGCCATGTCTTGACGGTCCATGCGACCCTGGGAATCCGCTCGCCTGTCGGGAAGGAAGCATGTGGCGCGGGCACTCACGGCGGCAGAGCCAACAATAGGGGGGCCTGGCGGACTGTGTGTGGCTCCGGTGAGGCCATTCTAAGATCACGTCGTCAATCAAACGTGCCAAGATGACATACGGCTTCGCTGTTCACGGTGTATCGCAGAGCAAGCTGACGACGGGCAAGCAGACACAAGGCCACCGGAAGAGAAGTGCCGATTTTGATGAAAAAGTCGCTTTTGGTTCGAGCTGCGATGCTTGGCCTGAGATGAAGTCGCGGGCTCGGATCCGGGTTTTGCCCGGTTTGTTATTTTTCGGTGTCCATGATCTCTCTACTCTCCTTTGTTGCTACGCCAAAGCTGCTACGGGTTCGATTTTCGGTCTGAGCTTGGCGAGTTTTCTGAGGTTCTGAGTGGCGGCGGCGAGGAGGAATTCGTCGTTGGCGCCACAGGGGCCGCGGAGGCGAAGCCGCCCAAGCCTCAAGATCCGTTTCAGATGGGCGAACAGCATCTCCACCTTCTTGCGGTCGCGTCTCGATGCATTGCCGGCGTCAGTTTTAGCGATCTCTCGGGCCATGTCTCTTGCCCTTTCATGGACCGAACGAAGAACAGTGCGCGTCGCTGTCTTCGGGACTTGAGCGGGCAAGCCAAGCAGTCGGCCTTACGCGCCCTGTATTTGATCAACCCGTCCTCGGTGATGCTGGCTGGTCGGTCCTTGAACCGCCGCCATCTTGACCGAAGACCCTTGCCGGCGGGGCAGAGGTAAATGTCCTTCTCGTGATCATAGGAGAAGTCGCTGCGTGAGAAGGTGCCGTCGTTGCGCTCCGACTTGTCGAAGACCGTGACATGCGGCTCGATCCCTTGCTCTTCCACCAACCAACCGAGCATCTCGGCAGCGCCATAAGCGCTGTCGCCGGCAAGGCGCTCCGGATACAGGCCAAAGCGGTCCATCGCCCGCTCGATCATGGTCCGGGCGGCGCCGACCTCGGCCTGGCGGATCGCCCGTGTCGCCTCGACATCGACGATAATGGCCTCGGCTGGCGCTTGCCGCCGGCCAACCCAAGCGCAATGTCAGTGTCGACCAGATAATTGGTGGCATAGGCGAAGAAGGCCGGACCACGGTGGGCACCTGTCCACTGAGCTCCTGGATCTGACGGCGAGACGAACTTTGGTGTGACCTCGCTCGCCGCACCAAAGGCAGCATCATCGAGCTTCGCCAGATAATCTTTCACAGCCTGTCTGGCATCCGGTGGGATGTTGGCCGGATCCCATTCATGACCTGACACCGAGCGCTGCTTGTTGGCATCAGCCTGGATCAGGCTGGCATCCACAGCAAAACCTTCGCCGCCGACAAGTCCTTCGTCGATGCAGCGTTGAACGACGGTTTCAAACACGCGACGAAAAAGATCACTCTCGCGAAATCGGCCGTGTCTGTTCTTCGAGAACGTGGATTGATCCGGAACCTTGCCGCTCAAATCTAGGCGACAGAACCATCGAAACGCCAGGTTCAGATGGACATCCTCGCATAAGCGCCGCTCGGAGCGGATCCCATAGCAATAGCCGATGATCAGCATGCGGATCATCAGTTCGGGATCCACTGAAGGACGGCCGATCTGGCTGTAGAAAGGTCTCAAATCCTGCCGAATGCTCTCAAGATCGACGAACACATCGATCTGGCGAAGAAGGTGGTTGGCAGGAACATGGTCGTCGAGACGAAAATCATAAAATAACTGCTCAGGCGCTGCCTGCCTGCCCATCATCGAACCGCTCTCCCACTCACTCTATTGAAGAGAACGAATCACGACGTCGTCGATCAGTCAACAACAGCCTTTTTCATCAAAATC
>JBPCVQ010000060.1:0-17660 GCA_051010395.1 Geminicoccaceae bacterium
AATATCACATCCAGCCGCTCAGCCTTGGAAAGTTCGGTGAGGACCTGCATCCCTTTCCGGCGTTCACTGCGTCCGTTTGCAACCTGAGACCGGAAAGCCGGGGCCATGTCAGGATCACGAGCGCGCATCCCGGGGCGGCGCCGGAAATCCAGCTGAACTACCTCTCGACCGACAAGGACAGGCGGGTCGCCGCCGATTCGATCCGTCTCACCCGGAAAATCGTTCTGGAGACCGAGGCGATGAAGCCCTACCAGCCCGAAGAGTTCGTGCCCGGCCTTTCAGCACAAACCGAGGAGGAGTTGGTGAAGGCCGCGGGCAATATCGGCACCACCATCTTTCATCCCGTCAGCACCTGCAAAATGGGGTCGGACGCCGACGCCGTGGTGGACGACCGGCTCAACGTTCATGGTCTCGAGCGCCTTCGCATCGCCGATGCGTCGATCATGCCGGCGATCACCTCCGGCAACACTAACTCACCGACCTTGATGATCGCGGAAAAAGCGGCCGCAATGATCCAGGAAGATGCCAAGGTCTAGTGGTATGACCACTTCATCTGGTTTCCGCTGCCTTCGAAGAAAGCGCCAGGAAATCGAGGGGTATGCGGTCTCCTCGCGAAGAGGTGCTGGGGAGCTTTCGTTCCAAACATGCAACTAATGCACCCGCGCTTTCATCGGAGTCACTTGTCGGGGCGCTAGGTCATTGGTTTTGCGATAGGTCAAACAAAGCTGATCGTTCTGTTTGGATCAATGCACTAGCCTTACGACGACATCGGAAGAGTGAGTAGGCCAAGCGTGTTACGCATCGATTCCAGGCCTGATGGCATGACACCGCATGAGATACACTTTCCATGACCATGCCACGTGCTGATGTCAGGCTGTCAGTGCTGATCGAGGCATTCTTGCGTTACAGCAAGGGCTTCGATCGATCATGCCGATAACCTTCCCTTAACCATGCTGTGTCATAGACGTTCTCAGGTCCATGCGACCCCGGGAATCCGCCCACCCTACGAGAGAGAATGGGCTGGCTCGGATTCCCAGGATCGCATGGACCATCAAGACCACAATCTTTTGACCGCACTTGGTTAAGATCGGGTTAGCGGGCAAATCAGATCAGTTGCACAACGTCGAAACTCCATGGCAATCGTTCAGGCCGGTGATGGCGGACCGGCAAAGCGGAGATGGCCACTCTTGATCCAGACCTTGGCACCGTCCGGACCGGATCTTGCCTTGATAGGCCGGTCGATCGGCACGCGCAGCCAGGAGTGACGGCGGATCGTCTCACCATCTTCATCAAAGCTGCCCTCCAATACGAAGAGTTCGGCTCCCCCATCGGTGTCGACATCGATCTCTCGCCCAGGTTTCCAATGTTCAAGTCGGACGTTCTCACGCGGATCTTGGAACAAGGGTGAAACCGCGACACCGGGTCTCGCCGCGTCGGGCACCTTGCCGATCTTGTTCATGTCGATGCGGATATGGGTGCGATCATCAGGGTCGAACTGCCAGAGCTTCACCATGATCACACAGCCCGGCTCCGAGCCCGGCGTGTGGCTCGATTGGGGTGGGTTTCGAATGTAGGAACCGGCGGGGAAGTCGCCGTGCTCGTCCTGGAAAACGCCGTCCAGCACGATGAACTCCTCGCCGCCGGTATGGACATGGGACGAGAAATGGCTGCCCGGATCATAGCGTACAATGGTGGTTGCTCGCGCAACTTCATCGCCGATTCGGTCCAGCATGCGCCGGCTGACACCCGCCATCGGCGAGGCCTGCCAGGGCAGGTCGTCGCCATGCATGACGACGCGCTTCGTGAAGTCAGCATTGAGATCCACTATATTGCTCCTCCGCTGTCGGATGTCCGTCAGGCCGCGATCTTGGCGCTTGGCCGTGCCGAGACGCGCGCTCGCCAGTCCTGAAGGCGAGGGCATGTATCCGGAATATCAAGCTTGACGAAATCGGCAAAGGCGAAACCGGCCATGCCCGTGATATCCGCGACCGTGAAGCGCTCGCCGGCCAGATAGTCACGATCCCTGAGATTCCCCTCCATCCAATGCATCGTCGAGACGGCGATCTCTTTTTGACGCTCGCCCCAGCCCTTATTCTGGTAGGTCTCGATGTCGGGGCCAAGGCCTTCGGTGGCATGATGAAAAAAAGCGGCGACCGCATCCAGGAGACCCGCTTCGATCTTCCGCTGCATCATGCCGATGACCCCACGTTCCTTTGCATTTCTGCCAGTGAGTTCGGCGTCGCCCGCGGCGTGATCGATATAATCGGTGATCGCCGAGCATTCGGAAATCATCGTGCCGTCATCCAGTTCCAGCACGGGCACCGCTCCTGACGGATTCTTCGCAAGGAAATCCGGCCTCTTATGCTCACCGGCAGGCACGTCCACATGGCAGAACTCGACCTGATCGATCAGGCCCTTTTCAGCAAGCGCGATGCGTACACGAGCAGGATTGGGGAAGCCCTTGAACTCATAGACCTTCATGGCGGCACCTTCATTTTGAGGGAGAAGTTATGATCTATCTACCAGTAGGTAGATAATCGAATCTTGTCAATGCCTATCTATTGATAGATATAATGCCCTATGGACCAGCCAGCCTATTCTCAAAAAGCGATCGACATCCTGGATGCGGCCGAACGGCATATGCGCAGCGGTGGTTTCGATGCTGTGAGCTTTCGCGATCTTGCCACCGAAGTCGGTATCAAGAGTGCGAGCGTGCACTATCATTTCCCGCAAAAGTCGGATCTGGGCGAAGCCGTCGTTCGTCGATATACCCAGCATGTTCTTGCAGCACTTGGAACGCCGGACGATCCATCCGAGAGCATCAGGAGCCGAATCGAAAGACTGTGCGCCGTCTACCGCGCGGCCGTGCTGGACGATGGGCTGGTCTGTCTCTGCTGCGTACTTGGCGCGGAATCCCTGAAGCTGCCGGATCAGGTCGCCGACGCCGTGAACGCCTATTTCACCGGACTTCTGGACTGGACCGCAAAAGCGCTGGTGGTGGAAAATCAGGGCGACAGCGCGACAGACCGCCCGGACGCGGCCCAGATCGTCGCCAGCCTCCAGGGGGCTATGATCCTGGCTCTGGCCACCAAACGCCCGGCGCTGTTCACCGGCACCGCCAGCCGGATTATCGAGCAGATCACCGACTAGACATTCCCAATTGGCCGAGGCTCTTTGCCACTACGGTGGCTTCTCTTATCCCTCCGACCAACGATCCAGTCTTCTGGGACAGCATCAATCTGCCTAAGGGTTGAAGGCAATCCGCTCGGCGATGTCGCCTTCCGTTTGCCGAACAATGATGGCATGATTTCGGTAACAAAAACCGATTGTTCGTTGTCAGGACATGTTTTCAGGGCACCTTGATCGCTACCAAGGCCTGATCTTAACCAGGGGAGGCATTGTTCATGCAGCTAAGTCGCGAGGAACTGCGCGAAGCCTACAAGCGGATGACCACGATCCGGGAGTTCGAAGACACCCTTCACGAAGAGTTTTCCGCCGGCAACATCCCGGGCTTCGTGCATCTCTATGCGGGTGAGGAAGCGTCCGGCGTCGGCGTGTGCATGCATCTCGACGACCGCGACATGATTGCGTCCACCCATCGCGGCCATGGCCACTGCATCGCCAAGGGTGTCGATCCTGCGGGAATGATGCTCGAGATCTACGGCAAGAAGGACGGTGTCTGTGGCGGCAAGGGCGGCTCGATGCATATCGCCGATCTTTCCAAGGGCATGATGGGCGCCAACGGCATCGTCGGGGGCGGTCCGCCCCTGATTTGTGGCGCGGCACTCACCGCGAAGACGCTCAAGACCGGCGGTGTCGCGATCGGCTTCGTCGGCGACGGGGCGTCCAACCAGGGCACCACCTTCGAAAGCTATAACCTCGCCAAGGTCTGGAACCTGCCAGCGGTCTTCATCGTCGAGGACAACGGCTATGCCGAGAGCACGGCCAGCGCCTGGTCCGTAGCAGGCAGTCAAGCCGGCCGGGCCGCCGGCTTCGGTATTCCCTGCACCGAGGTGGATGGTCATGACTTCTTCGCGGTCTGGGAGGCGGCGCGGGAAGCGATCGACCACGCCCGCTCCGGCAAGGGGCCGCATATGCTGCACTTCAGGCTCAACCGCTATTACGGCCATTTCGAGGGTGACGCGATCACCTACAAGGCCCCGGACGAGCTCGACAAGATCAAGGCCGCCAAGGACTGCCTGATGCTGTTCAAGCAGCGGGTGAGTGAAGCCGGCCTGCTCGAAGGTGCGGAAATGGACGAGATCGAAAAGGAGAGCAAGGACCTGGTGGCCCAGTGCCTGGTCGACGCCAAGGCCGGCGATCTGCCGACCAAGGCCGATCTCATGACCGACGTCTACAACAGCTACCAGCAGGCCTGAGGAGCACCGATCATGCCGAACAAGAGCTATCGACAGGCGATCAACGAGGCGCTCCGTCAGGAGATGGAGCGGGACGAGCGGGTCGTCATCATGGGCGAGGACGTTGCCGGCGGCATGGGTGCTCCCGGCGAGGACGACGCCTGGGGCGGCCCGCTTGGCGTCACCAAGGGCCTGGAGCCGATCTTCGGCCGGGACCGTGTCCTCGATACGCCGATCACCGAAAGCGCCTTCATCGGCTGTGCTGCGGGAGCAGCGGCCACCGGTCTGCGCCCGGTGGCTGAGCTGATGTTCGTCGACTTCATGGGGGTCTGTTTTGATCAGATCTTCAATCAGGCGGCCAAGTTCCGTTACATGTTCGGTGGGAAGGCGGTCACGCCGCTCACCATCCGTACGATGTATGGGGCGGGTTTCCGGGCGGCGTCCCAGCACAGCCAGTGCCTCTATCCGCTGTTCACCCACATCCCCGGCCTGAAGGTCGCACTGCCGTCCAACGCCTATGAGGCCAAGGGCTTGCTCACCCAGTCGATCCGCGACGACGACCCCGTCATCTTCTTCGAGCACAAGGCCATGTATGACGACGAGGTCGACGTGCCGGACGAGGCCTACACCATCCCCTTCGGCGAGGCGAACGTCACCCGCGAGGGCGACGACGCCACCATCATCGCCTTCGGCCGCATGGTGAACTTTGCGAACGAGGCCGCAGACAGCCTTGCCAAGGCTGGGATCACGTGCACCGTCGTCGATCCTCGTACAACATCGCCGCTGGACAAGGAGACCATCCTCGAAACCGCTTCCGAGACGGGCAGGGTGGTCGTCGTCGATGAGGCGCATCCACGCTGCAATATGGCGACCGACGTCTCCGCCCTGATCTGCGAGAACTGCTTCTCCGATCTGAAAGCACCCGTGAAGCAGGTCACGGCCCCGCACGCACCGGTGCCCTTCTCGCCCGCCCTGGAAGACATCTACATCCCCCAGGTCGCCGACATCGAAGCAGCAGTGCGCTCCGTCACCGGCAAGGGTCACTGACCCCTAGACGTGTACTGCGCCCGTCCCGACCTCCGAGCCTTTCAGGCGAACGGGGTTGGGGCACGGTCGCACGGGCTAACTCAGGCAAGTACGAGAAAACAAAACATGAGCATCGAACCTATCGTCATGCCGAAATGGGGGTTGGCCATGCAAGAGGGCATGGTCGCGGAATGGCATATCCAGCCGGGCACCGAGATTACCGCCGGCCAGGAGATCATGGATATCGAAACCTCCAAGATCGCCAATGTCTATGAAAGCCCGGTCGGTGGCACGTTTCGAAAAATCGTGGTCGATGCTGGCGGCACCGTGCCGGTGGGGGCGTTGCTCGGCGTGGTCGCCCCCGCTTCGGTGAGCGACGACGATGTCGAGGCCTACGTCAAAGACTTCAACGACAATTTCGACTGGGACGCGGCCGCCGGAGATTCCGGCCCCGAGCCCGAAACTGTCGACGCGGGTGGACAACGTCTCCGCTATCTCAAGATGGGAGACGGTGGCGGCACGCCCATCATCTTCATCCACGGCTATGGGGGAGACCTCTACAGCTGGATGTTCAATCAGGGCGACCTGTCCGAAAACAGCACGACTTACGCTCTCGACCTTCCCGGCCATGGCGGCTCGACCAAGGCCGTCGGAGCAGGCGATCTTGGCGTCCTCACCCAGGCCGTCATCGCCTTCATGGACACCAAGAATATCAAAAAGGCCCACCTAGTCGGCCATTCCATGGGTGGAGCGACGGCACTCGCGCTTGCAGTCGACGCCGGCGACCGCGTCGCCTCCTTGACCCTCCTTGCTCCGGCCGGCCTCGGTAGCGAGATCAACATGGATTACATCAACGGCTTCATCGAGCAGAAGCGTGCGAAGAAGCTACGTAGCGTCCTGGAAATGCTGGTCGCCGACCCTGGCGCCATCACCTCGGAAATGGTTGATGAGGTGATCAAGTTCAAACGCGTCGACGGCGTCGGTCCGGCCCTCGAAAAACTGCGCGACGGCCTCATGCCCGGTGGTTCACAGGGCGTGGATCTCCGATCCTACTTGTCGACGCTCGCGGCGCCCGCGCAGGTTATTTGGGGGAAGGAAGATCAGATCCTGCCCGCCGCGCATGCGGACGGCTTGCCAGACGGTGTTGCGGTCACATTGTACGAGAAGACCGGCCACATGCCCCACATGGAAAAGGCAAGCGAGGTCAACACGTTGATCGGCAAGCTGATCGATTAACGTTTTCGCGCTTGCGGGCTCGAACGCCCCATTCCATCCGAAATTGACGGCTCATTGAGATGCTGAGGCCTTAGCTTAACCGAAGCTTTATTGTTGCAATTGAAACAATAATGTTGACTAGGCAACATATATCGACGTAACCTCCTGCTATCGAGCAGGGAGTGCGCGTTGACCCAGGCCATCAAAGAGTTTCACGAGCGTAAGCTGGACGGCATTAACCGCCTGGAGCAGGTGTTGTCCTTCCGCTTCGCCATCATGCAGCGGCTGCTCGATCGGCAGATGACCCGTCTCCTGGAACGCCATGACCTCAGCCTCGCCGCCTATCGCGTGCTGATAACGATCGAGGCGTTTGGTGAGATCGCGGCGGCCGATCTGGTCCGGCTGGTGGTGGTCGACAAGGGCCTCGTCAGCCGCTGCTGCCGTGAGCTTACCGATGACGGCCTGATCACGTCTCGTCCCGATCCAAGGAGCGCTCGGCGAAAGTTTCTTCGTTTGTCGAAGGCCGGCGAAGCGAAGCTACTCGCTTTGAAGCCCGACATCGATATTCGCAATGCCGGCCTCGATGGCGAGCTCGATGCGGATGAGCGCAAAACACTGGACCGAGCGCTCTCGAAACTCACCAGACATGTCGCCGAGGATCTCGGGCAGGACATGAGTTTTCGCGCTGCTGCCAACCCGGCTTTCAACCAAGGAGGGAATTAATCATGGGACCTTTTCCACATAACGCTCCCAAAGCCAGGATCGACGAGGCGAATGTCGCCGGCACCGATGGCTTTGAGTTCGTCGAGTTCGCCAATCCGGACGCCGGCGCGCTGGAAAAACTGTTCGAGACGATGGGCTATGCCGAGGTGGCGCGTCACAAATCGAAGGACATTTCGCTCTACCGTCAAGGCCAGATCAATTACATCGTCAACCGAGAGCCGAAGTCACATGCTGCCCGCTTCGTACAGGCCCACGGCCCCTGTGCGCCGTCCATGGCCTGGCGCGTTGTCGATGCAAAGCACGCCCTGAAATGCATCCTGGATTACGGCGCCGAAGAATACAAGGGTGACGACAAGACCTTGGACGTGCCGGCCGTGATCGGCATCGGTGGCTCGCTGCTCTACTTCGTCGAGACCTATGGCGAGCGCGGGTCCTGTTATCAGGCCGAATTCGACTGGCTTGATGAGCCTGATCCCAAGCCCGAAGGTGCCGGGTTCCATTATCTCGACCACCTCACCCACAATGTGCAGCGCGGCAATATGAGCACCTGGTACGACTTCTACGCCAAGGCGTTCAATTTCCGTGAAATCCGTTTCTTCGACATCCAGGGCAAGATGACCGGCCTCTTCTCCCGGGCGCTGACCAGCCCCTGCGGCAAGATCCGCATCCCCATCAACGAGAGCGCCGACGACACCAGCCAGATCGAGGAATATCTCAAGCAATATCAAGGAGAAGGCATCCAGCACATCGCCGTCGGCACCGAAGACATCTACCGGTCGACGGACCGGATCGGTGACGATGGCATCGCGTTCATGCCCGCACCACCCTCGACCTACTACGAAAAGTCGTTTGACCGCGTACAAGGCCACGACGAGCCGATCGAGCGCATGAAAAAGCATGGCATCCTGATCGACGGCGAAGGTGTCGTCGACGGTGGCGAGACCCGGATCCTTCTGCAGATCTTCTCCAAGACCGTCATCGGCCCGATCTTCTTCGAGTTCATTCAGCGAAAGGGTGATGACGGGTTCGGCGAAGGCAACTTCAAAGCGCTCTTCGAATCCATCGAGGAGGACCAGATAAGACGCGGCGTCCTGGGCCATGCCACGGCCTCGACGCCGAAGGCAAGGGTTAGAGCCGCTCCCTGCTAGTCGGACAGTGACGTAATCTACGTATCCGTGTCTGTTGGTCGCCAGCTGGAGGAAACCAACGATGTCGAATCGGAAGCAGTACAAGCGTGAATTCGAGGCGAAGGTGAAAGCTTTGCACGCGAAGCTCGGCGAGCTGACTGTGGCCAATGGCGCAGGAAACCCTTTAGCTTGTCCGAAAAGCTCAAACCGTGGACCGGCAGGTGAGGCGGTCGATGGTCGAGCACGACCGCTCGGACCTGTCGGTTGTTCGGCCCCGGGAATTTCTTTGGACCGACTGCTCTCGATCAGCCGGTCAAGGGGTGCACCTATATCCCGCTGGCCCGCGGCTTCGTGTATCTGGTCGCCATCATGGACGGGCGGCCGTGACACCAGAAATGGGCTCGGTTCCTGGATGACTTTCTACAATCAGCGATGGCCACATGCCGCCCATGACGGTCGGACATCCGATGGCGGCATGAGCCAACCATGAAAAACCTCACCGGCAGGCCGAAATTGCAGCTCAAAACTCCAACGTCCCCGACCGGCTAGCGAAGACCGGTTCTGTTCCTGCCGGGAATGGTGTCCGTAACCATCTATGCTGCGATGATCATGGCGAATGTAGCGATCTGGCCCGACTTCGGCCCGAAAAGCCAGGTCTTCGGGGTGTGCTGATCTCTGTCCGCTTCCTCGGGTTTGCCCGAGGCTTTCGCGGACTGGGTTGGTACCCTGGACTACGCGCCGCTGACGATCCTGATTTTTATCCTGCTCGCCTATGCAGTGCTGGGCATGTTTATGGACGCAATCGCGCAAGGAAATCAGCTGATCGCGCGTTCAGCGTCGTGCCCCAAACCTGCCCCCTCAGGTTTACGCGACGCTGGAGCTGACCTTCATGGGCGACCGCCTGTCACTTCTCCGCCAGACGCCGGAGTAGCTCATCGAGCTTGGCAAAGTCCCGAGCACCGAGCTTGGCGCAGAAATCTGCCTCGACCTCACGTTTGACCCTATTGGCGTCCGACTGCGCTTTCATGCCTTTTTGGGTAAAGGCCACGATCTTGCCGCGCCGATCAGCCGGATCCGGGCGCCGTTCGACAATTCCTTCGCTCTCCAGGTCGTCGACCAGTTGCTGAACCGCCTGCTTGCTTAGGCCCATGCGCTCAACCAGGACGACTTGCCGCGTTCCTTCGCGATCGAGATAAGGAATGATGCTGGAGCGCGCTTCAGCGTACCAATCATGCCCCGACGCCAGCATTCCGGCCAGATATTGCTCCTTCCAGGTCTGCGAAGCACACCATAGACGCCAGCCCAGGTGATCGATGCTTGGCACCGTTCCATCATTTTGTCTATTAGCTTGACCGTCTTTTGTCTTGACCATTTTTAGTTTCTCTATATAGTCAGTCTACTTGACGATATAACCCAATGTATGAGGCATCTGCAATGCGTCGCCGCATATTTTTGGCTTGCACACTCTTCGGCCTGACTGCCACGCGAGTAGCCGCCGATCAACGTGGTCGTCGCATTGAACGTAATGGGACGATCTTTGCGTGGCGTCACCGAGGCGATCGGCTGCATGGCAATCTGTCAGCGCCGACAAGGGGATGGATCGCGGTTGGATTCAATGATGAGCCGACACTAAAGGGGACACGCTTCCTGATCGGCAGCCTCGGCGATGACAAGGTGCGCGCTGAAATGCATATCGCCGATCCTCCGCACCATCAGCCAGTCGAAGCGCTTGGAGGTTTCTCGGACATAGGTGATCTGCAAGGACAACGCGAAAATGACCGCACCCGAATAGCCTTCAGTCTGCCCCATCGAAGCACGGATCGATTTGCTGTCGATCTCATGCCCGGTCGTTCGATTCATCTGATGCTGGCTTGGTCGCACGAACCGGACTTCGCGCATCACTCGGCATGGCGACGCCACGTCGACGTGATTCTCTAATCCACTGGCACGAACGGAGACCATCAGATGGATATCCTGTCCAACAGTCTGCTCGCAGTCATTATGCTCGGCTCAACACATTATATCGATATCGGCGAGAAGCGGCCCGCGGTCATCTTCTACGAAGATCATGATACCGCGTTCATGCGCTTTCCTGACGGGAAGGTTTTCACAGGCGATTGGCGTTTCACAACCGATGGCTACTTTGTCGACTGGACTGATGGCCCGGAAGGTGAATGGCAAATCGCCTTCGAGCCTGGCCGTTTCGCATATATCGACGATCAGGGAGGCGAAAGGGGGGATATCAAGCAGATCGTGCCTGGTAATCCTGAAAACTTGAAGGAATAGTTTTTTGAGCCTGGGGGGACGGTTCGTCCTCCCGGGTCAAACATGCGCGGTGAGTAGGCTCACGACGAAGGTGTCATGGCTCCCGAAGGTACCGTAGTCTTTGCTGGCTCCGACCAGTGCTCGACATTCGGCGAGGTGAAGGGTGGCGTGCTTGTATCGCTCAATCTCAAACGATCGTGAACCACACAAGTGGATATAAGGCAGGCATCGCTGGTGTCTACTACAAACAACCTGCGATGGAGAGAAGCGCTCTCCGCTTGATCGATGGCCAGGTGGGGTTCGTCGATCAGCAGGTTGAGATATCGATTCGTTGATCGGTTGCCAGACCGACGATGGAGCCACTTCGGGTCGTTTTTACGCATCAGCGCTCGTCATCGGAATGCGGATAGCTACTCGAAGGCTTCGCTCGCAAACATGCCCAAGAACTCTATCGCTTCGCAATTTCTGGATTTGCGGCTTGGGCTGAGCGTTTTCTTTCTACTGAACATTCGTACCAAGGCCAGAGAATCGCTCAGACCGTACCTCCAAGCGAGCCTTCCAACTGGGCCATTTCCTGACCGCCAGCCATAAGGTCTTGCAGCTCTTCAGGCGTGATCTCGCCCTGTTTCGCCGTGCCCAGCGTCTTGCCACGGTTAAGGACTGTGAAGCGGTCACCGACAGCTAGGGCATGGCGGACATTGTGGGTGATAAACACCACGCCGATGCCCTGCTTGCGCACGCGATCGACCGTCGCGAGCACGTTGGAGGTCTGACGCACGCCGAGCGCCGAGGTCGGCTCGTCGAGGATCAGAACCTTGGCGCCGAAATAGACGGCGCGCGCAATGGCGACGGTCTGGCGTTCGCCGCCGGAAAGCGTCCCGACCGCCTGATCGGGACCGCGCAGATTGATCCCCATCTTCTTCATTTCGTCGACGGCAATCTGGTTGGCGCTGTCGGTATCGAAGCGCTTCAGGAGCCCTCTCCCTTTGGTCGGCTCGCGCCCCATGAAGAAATTGCGGGTCACCGACATCAGCGGGATCATGGCGAGGTCCTGGTAGACCGTGGCGATGCCCGCCTCCATCGAGTCACGCGGACTGTCGAAGCTCATGGGCTTGCCTTCGAAGGTGATCGTGCCGCTGGTCGGCTTGTGCACCCCGGACATGGTCTTGATGAAGGTCGATTTTCCCGCACCGTTGTCGCCGAGCAGGCAGTGGCATTCGGCAGGGCGGACATCGAAGGTGACACCGGCAAGGGCGATGACATTGCCGAAATGCTTTTCGATGCTCTCCATATGGACGATCGGTTCGGACATCTCAGCGCTCCCCGGTAACACGCTTGCGGATCATGTTGTTGAAGAGAACGGCGATCAAAAGCATGCCGCCCAGGAAGACCAGATACCAGTCCTGATCGATCGCCGTGTAGCTGAGGCCGATCAGCACCATGCCGAAGATGATGGCGCCGAAGAACGCGCCGATCGCCGAACCGTAGCCGCCGGTCAGGAGACAGCCGCCAATGACGGCCGCGATGATCGCTTCGAATTCCTTCTGGAAGCCACGGCGGGCGTCGGTCGAGCCGCTGTCGAGCACGGTGATAATCGCGACCAGGGCGGCGCAAAGAGCGGTAACCATGAAGAGCGAGATCTTGACGTTTCTGACGGGCACGCCGGAATTCGAGGCGGCATTGGCGTCGCCACCGGAGGCGAAAATCCAGTTGCCGACCGGTGTGCGCAACAACACATAGGTGGCAATCACGGCAACGACGATGAACCAGAGGATTTCGACCGGAATGCCGGGAACCTTGGGCGTACCGTTCTTGAAGGTGTCGATCAGGCCCATATCGCCGAGCGCTGTGAAGACGCCGGGGAAGGCATCACCGCTGAAGATCGGGGTCAGGAAATCGCCCGTGGTCGCATCACGCACACCGCGAAGCTGGGTCGAGCCACCCGTGGCCCATTTCAGGCCGACCAGGGAAAGCCCTCGATAGATAAAGAGGAAGGCGAGCGTCACGATGAAGGACGGCAGGCCGGTGCGAATGACGATCTGGCCGTTGATCATGCCGACCGCGGCAGCGAAAATCAGGGTTGCCGGGATGGCGATGATCAGGGGCAGGCCGAAGGTCATGACGCAGGCGCCGAAGAACAGGCCGATGAACGCGATCATCGAGCCGAGCGAGAGATCGAACTCGCCGCCGATCATCAGGAGGGCGGCGCCGATGGCGAGAATGCCCAATTGCGCCGCCGGCGACATGAAGTTCATGAAGCCCGCGAGCGTGAACATGGAACTGTCGGCGGCGAACAGGAAAAAGGCGGTCACCAGAAGGACGCCGGCGATCGCGCCCAGTTCCGGACGCTTCATCAATGAGGTCATGAACGATTCGGACTTGATCCGTTCGTCGACGACCTCTTTGGCTTCCGTTGCCATCATGCCCCCCGCTTTTTGAAATTGGCGGGGCGACCGAAGCCGCCCCGCATAACCGGATCGAGCTTTAGCGAATGCCCTGAGAGGACAGCTCGACGACCTGGGCCGCCTTGTCAGCCGTGATCAGATTCGGACCTGAGGGCACGTCGCCACCAGGCATCAGGCCATATTCCGCATGAAGCGCCAGGAACAGCACCGGCAGATAACCCTGGAGATATTGCTGCTGATCGATGGCGAACGCGGCCTTGCCGTCAGCGACCGACTGCAGGTAGCCGCCGGAGAGATCGAACGAGCCGATCAGGACGTCACCGCCCTTGCCAACGGCATCGACCGCCGTCACAGCGGGCTCACCGGCGAGCGAAGCGCCGAGTGCGATCACCGTATCGATGTCGCCATCGGAGTCGAGGGCGGCCTTGACCTTAGCTTCGATCTCGGTCGGATCGTTGGTGGTCGGAAGCACGGTGACCTCACCGCCGAAACCTTCCTCGAATCCGGCGCAGCGCTGGTCGAGCGAGACATTGCCGACTTCGTGGTTGATGCAAAGGCCCTTGCTGCCGCCGAGTTCGGCCATCTTGGCGCCGGCGATCTTGCCCGCATCATATTCGGACTGACCGACATGCAGGAGGGCGCCGAGTTCCTTCGCGACATCGCTGCCGGAGTTCATGGAGATCACGGGAATGCCGGCAGCGACCGCCTTTTCGACCGACGGGCCGAGCGCATCGGCATCCGGCATGGAGATGACCAGACCATCAGGCTCCTGGTTGACCGCGGCATCGATCAGCTGGCTCATCGCCACCATGTCGAAGGTCTCGGGCGCCCGGTAGTCGACATTGGCGCCGGTGTCTTTGGCAGCGCGCTCGACACCGTTCTTGACGACCGACCAGAACGGATCACTGGCCTGGCCATGGCTGACCACGATGATGTCGGCAGCCATGGCGACGGGGGCCGCCACGAGCATGGACGCCGCAAGCGTTGTTTTGAGCAGAGTCTTCATAAGTCCTCCCTGAGGAGCGTGGGTTGAAGGGAGCGAGCGTACCTTCCCGCTTTTCGGATGCATACCGAATTTTCCAAGCCCTTGACGGGCAAATCAATTCTTATTTCTCCCTATAGCGAAACATAGATCGGCAAAATTTGCAACCGGTTGCAATACTCTGATGCTGTTTGCCGAGATTCCTGCGCGAGAACAGCATTTCATGCGCCTGCTCCAGCTTACTGCCGCCAGCGATGCCTGTGACCTCGCGGCGACGTGGCAGAGTGAGCCGGAGGCTGGCGTTCAGCCGTTTGCGGAAGGCAGAACAGGCGTCCGGTTACAATTCCCCGCCTTGGCGGCGACCCGTTAAGTTTGGGTTGTTCGAACCAAGTCGCGGACTCATAAGATTCGAGATATAGCCTTGCTGCGACGAGCTTGATGGCAGCTAGGGAAGCTCTAGCCTTTTTGTCGTAACGTGTTGCGATGCCTCTATAGCCTTTGATCTTGTTGAAGAAGCATTCGACTTTGGCGGTCAGGCTTCCTTGGGAGCGGCCCATAGCGACCTCGTCGGTGCCGGGCTCATTCTTTTTATCGTTGCGCGATGCTGATGGACCCGGACGTTAGAGCTGACGATCATCATGATATCGCCATCGCAGGATTCGACCATCGTGGCCAGGAGCGCGCTATGACGCCCTCCTACGGAACACTCGACTGTCATGCTCGCTGGGCGGGCATTTTTTTCCGGGTACAGCGTCGGGCCAATGGAAGCGTTTGAGGAGGTTGCCTTTGAAGTTCAGAGGGACCTGCTTGACCATCTTGGGCTAGAGAACACATTGCTCTGTCGGGTCGCATTACATTCTGGCATGATAGAATATCGGTCGCTGTGAGTGTCGCCGCCGCCCAAGTGAAAGGCGCGGGTAGCTGAAGCCACTCCTCTTACACCCACACCACCATCTTCAGCAGCGCTTCAAGTGCGATCGGCTGATATTCTGATGGATCAACGGCTATAGTTTCGTCACCATTCAGCAAGTCGCAATCTGGATGCAGGTCGGCAACGAAACCGCCTGGCATCGATTGGCCTTGCTGGCTAAGGCAGGCCATCCGAGGTGCAAGCGCTTTGAACATCTTGGACCGCGCTTCATTGGCTGCCGCGGGAAGCCGGCAAGACCCTGCCAGCCCCGAAAGCGATTGATCGCGTCGTCTATCTCCACGACACCATGCTGGTCGATCTTACCGAGACCCTGATTGCCGATATCGCCTGGAATTCTCGGGAAACGGGCTTCGAGCATCAAGATGTCAATATTTGCGCCATAGACGGATTTACCACCATGTTCGATCGCCACGTCGGGCATGCCTTTTAGCTCGTCGCCGAGGTCGGCACATAAAGCTGCGAGAAGGCCGTTCTGACGCCTAGGTCGCTTCCTCGCTCCGCTTGCCGATGTGGCAACGCAGCTCATCGACGGCGCGTTCCTCATCTCTCGCCGCCAATGTCTTGACGATGCGGACGTGGGCGGCCGGGGTGATGCTGCGCCGCTCGCTCATATCGATCCAGCGGACATAGCGTATCCTCGCACTGACGTTGGCGAGGATGCGCTTGCTGTAGTTGGTGACGGCTTCGGCAAGCCCTCATGCTTTACGCCTTCGATAAAGGTGGCCAGACGGCGCGTGATCGCTCCCCGATCCGTCAAACGAACACGCCTCCTGGTTTTGCGTCCTGCCACGTTCTCGCCTCACCATGCCCACGGCTGCGTTGGGGATTGAGCCAGCCGCCGGTCTTGAATTTTTCTATGTCGCCGAACTCGGAAACGGTATTGAGTTTAAGTCAGTACGCTGTGCTGTATGCAATTCGAGCTACAAGCATCAACGCGAATTCATCGTCCGGTAGTGGGGCCAGGCAAACGGAAGGAAGCAACGTGCAGGATGATGCCCGCAGCAATATGATGACCGGCGCCGAAGCGATGGTGCGGATGCTCGAGCTGCATGGCGTGCGCCATATCTTCGGCCTTTGCGGCGACACGACACTACCCTTCTATGACGCGCTCTACCGGCTGGATCATGGCATCGAGCATATCCTGACCCGCGACGAGCGCTCGGCCGCCTATATGGCCGATGGCTACGCTCGGGTCAGTGGTCGGGTCGGGGTGTGCGAGGGGCCGTCCGGCGGCGGTGCGACTTACATTCTGCCTGGTTTGGTCGAGGCCAACGAGAGCTCAGTGCCGATCCTGGCGATCACTTCGGATGTCGGCACGCGCTCGCGCGGCCACTATCCCCTGACCGAGCTGGACCAGGAAGGGCTGATGCGGCCGCTGACCAAGTTCAATGCGGTCATCAACCACGCCGACGCCGTTCCCGACATGGTGAGGAGTGCCTTTCGCAAGATGACCACTGGCCGCCCCGGCTCCGCCCATCTTGGCTTGCCGATTGACGTGCAGCGCGGTGCTGCCGACCCGGATACCATCTGGGCCGATCCCGCCCATGGCAACTATCCCGCGTTCCCATCAGGCCCCGATCCGGTGCAGATCGAAGCCGCCGTGGACGCCATCCTGTCAGCGCAATTCCCGGTGGTGATCACGGGTGGAGGTGTTGTCCTGGCCGGCGGTGAGCAGGCCTTTGAGACGTTTGTCGAGGCCCTCGATATCGCGGTCGCGACAACGATTTCCGGCCAGGGTGCGATCGCTGAAATACACCCGAACTGTGTCGGCGTGGTCGGTTCCAATGGCGGCGTGGTTGTGACCCGCGACCTGGTGAACGAGGCGGACTTGGTGATCTTCATCGGTTGCCGGGCAGGCTCTGTGACCACGGAACTTTGGCGTTATCCGGCCAAGGGCACGCGCATCGTCCATATCGACAGCGATCCCGAGGTGATCGGGGCTTCCTACCAGACCGAGGTCGCGGTGGTCTCGGATGCAAGGCTGGCGCTGGACGCCCTGAACGCTGAACTGACCCGCCGGGCTGCGCCCGGAGGCTTTGGTGGCGCTGCCGTGGTTGCCGAGGCCAAGGCGAAGAAATGGGCGTCGTTCCAAACACTCGCGGCAAGCGATGGCCGCCCGATCAAGCCGGAGCGGACCATGGCAACTCTTCGCACCGTGCTTGACGACGACGCCATCCTGGTTGCCGACCCCGGCACACCTTGCCCCTATGTCTCCGCTTTCTATGAAATTCGCACCACCGGCCGCACCGTTTTTTCCAACCGGGCGCACGGCGCGCTGGGTTACTCGTTGTCGGCGTCGATGGGCGCACAGCTGGCAGCCGATGGCAGGAAGGTGGTGGCGCTGATGGGCGACGGCAGCTTCGGCTTTACCTGCGGTGAGTTGGAGACCGTGGTCAGGAAGAAGCTGCCTATCACTTTCATCGTCTTCTCCAACGCCGTCTACGGCTGGATCAAGGCAGGCCAGCGTTCTGGCTTCGGTGAGCGCTACTTCTCGGTCGACTTCGATCGCACGGACCACGCGGCCGTGGCCTCAGCCTTCGGCGTCAAATCCTGGAAGGTCGAGGATCCCGAGAAGCTGGAGAACATCTTGCGGAAGGCGGTTGCCCATGACGGCCCGACGCTGATCGA
>JBPCVQ010000061.1:0-10881 GCA_051010395.1 Geminicoccaceae bacterium
GGCTATCCTGGGGGGCCCAACGTCCCGATCGACGTGGCGATCGTCTGCTACAACAAGTTCATCCGGTCCAAGGTGCTCATGAACACCAAGCCCGGCAGGATGTGGCTTTGCGACAACCTGATCGAGAGCAGCAACCTAGAGCTCGACCCCTACGCCGTGCTGTTCGACGGCGCCGGCAGCCACAATCCGACATCGCAGGACCGGGCCGACCAGGGCTTCTGGTTCGAGCGCAACAATGTCCGGGTGCTGGCGAAAGTGCCGCAACCGGGCTTTGGCTCGGACAGCGACATCATCAAGATCACCGGCGGCCTGACCCGCGGCCATGTGGTCGGCAACAAGATCGATTGCCTACGGCCGGATGTGGTCGAGGGCCAGGTGGACGTGTTCACCGGCGGCGGGCGCCTGCTGTTCGCTCTAAACGCGATGACCAACACCAACCTGCACATCAAGCAGAGCGGCGGCCATGGTGGGATGCAGGACATCCAAGCCTACAAGATGCTTCGGATCATCGACAACGATTGGACCTGGACCACCAGCTTAGCGGGTTTCTGGCACTGCCCGATATTCTTTCGTGGCAGCGGGTTGAGCACGATCTCGGGCAACACGTTCGACATCAACGCGACAGGGCGCCAGGTGACGGCGATCACCTGTGACAACATCGAGACCAACGAGGACAGCGGCCTAGGGTCCGCCTCGCCTCGCCACATGATCATCGGACGCAATATCTGTCAGTTGCGTGGCAGGAACGATCACCGCCTCTTGGAGGTGCAGCCACCGAGTGGTACCGGGCCGGCGGCTTACTACAGCATCGAGGGCAACGTGATTGCCGACCCTAGCGGCCAGAGCACGGCCACGGCATCGCTCGGTGCGGCCCATCGCAGCGTGATCCGAGGCAACATTTCGCCACATAGCCCAGCATGGTCCGCCGGATCTGGCAGCCAAGTCGACGGCAATATCTTCCGCTGATGGCGACCGCGCACTCTCCGGTTCCCGATATGCTCTTCTACGGGGCTGGTGTGGCCCTAGGAGGCGCGGCAACCGTTTTGTGCATGATCCTGCCCCAATGGGTCGCCTCGGCCGTCCTTGGGGTGTTGAGCTGCGCTGCGTGGTGCTATTGGGGCTGCGACTGGTTTCATAAGCAGCTTGGTCGGTTCAACATCTCGACATGACGTACCAGCGCAAGGAGCAGATCGGCGATGCGACGTTATATTTGGGCGATTGCCTGGAGGTGATGCCGGGGCTGGGCAAGGTGGATGCTGTTGTGACGGACCCGCCTTATGGGATTTCTTGGTCAGGCCCATCTGGGATGGATTCCTATGATGGGAGAATCATTCAAAGAAATGCAACAACAATTATTGGAGATGATCGAGCATTCGATCCATCACCATTATTGGCTTACACTGATGTGATTTTATGGGGCGCCAATCATTTCACAAACCTTTTGCCTTGGGGGCAATGGCTTGTATGGGACAAACTCGCTGGTTTGTCAGAATTCGACACATTCTCCGATGTTGAGCTTGCTTGGCGCAAGGGTCGGTCTAAAGACCGAATCTTTCGGCATATGTGGAAAGGAATTTGCAAGGCAAGTGAAAGTGGCGGTCTAAGAAAAAAAGGGCGCCCAGCACATGGTGATGCCAGATTGCATCCAACCCAAAAACCGATAGCGCTGATGGATTGGTGCGTCCGCATGACGGAAGGCACCATCCTCGACCCCTTCATGGGCAGCGGCACCACGGGCGTAGCGTGCGCCAAGCTGGGCCGGCGCTTCATCGGGATCGAGATCGAATCGAAATACTTCGACATTGCCTGCAAGCGGATCGAGGACGCCTACAAGCAGCCGGATCTATTCATCGAGCGGCCAGCGGCGCCTGTGCAAGAGGCCATGGAGCTGTGATCGCCCAGTACATCACCAGCAATCAGGTGACCGCCTTCATGGAAGATGGTTGGAACGTCATGCAATTGGCCGGCCACCACGGGCGCTTCTATCTGGCATGGCGCGAAGAGTGAACCAAGCCACAGCCAACCACTCGCTTTCATGGTAGAGAAAATGGGCCGGCTACTCGCCCTGAGAATGCCGGTAGCGGGGCTGTTGCGCGTGGCAGTCCCGCTTTTGCTGTGAGCACAACCTAAAGCTGCCCCGCTCGCCCTAACTTGCAAAGAACACGTCTAAGCTGTTAATATTGCTTCAGGGCGAGTAGCTTAGGGGCTGTCATGCATGAACGGAAGAGGCGCAGAGGCGTTGAGTACGAGGCTCTTCACGGTCGCGGCCAGTGCCCTTGGCGCACTGATGGTTACGATCCTGGGGGTGGCCATAACGAGCTTGGCGGAGTCTCGGAAGGGCATTGCCGAGATCCAGGGGGCTCTGCCGCACATTCAAGAGCGGGTCGACCGGATCGAACGCCGGCAGGTGTCTCGTATAGAGCAGATCGAGCGCCGTCTGCGCTGGCTCGAAGACCGGCACCGGGGCGATGGTGATGGCAGTCCATAGCAAGATGCGGGCAACAGGCGCGGCCATGGTCGGCGTGGCGCCTGTGGTGACGCTGATCGCATGGCTTGGGCCGCACATCGGCATTCCTCCGATGGAGGATCATGTTCTGGTTGCGCTGAGCAGCGTGTTGACCGCCGTGGCTGGATGGATTGCCGGCTGGGCTAAGCCCGAGCTGGTTCACAAGACTCACCCTATCGAGCGCCGTATCTCTTCACCCGAGACGAGCTAGAGCAGCTGCTGATGGACCCTCTAAAACTCAAGGCGATCGAGGGGGCCTACATCGCGCTCGACTACATCAAGAAATCCGAGATGCGGCGCAAGCAAGTCTTTCGCGAGATTCACAAGCTGGCATCGGTGATCGACCCCGAGGACCAGCCGGCAGTGATCGGTAGACTACGCGAGCTACACGACACCGGGATACCCCTGGTAAAGGCGCAAGAGCATATACTGGGGGTGGACGCGATGATCGCCACGTTTCGGAAAAAGCTTCAGAGAACGTCTAAGAGAGACCCCGCCAGCCTCTTGGCCCGCGTCAATGCCGCCCATCCCGAGCTGGATGCCCCGAACGAGCCCTTTGCCCGCACGCGGGCTGCGGCGGCACCAAAGGCGGCTGCAGCGCCTGCGGGATCTCTGGATGAGCTTGACCCTTGCGGTCCTGATAGCGACCATGCTGTGCAACGCCCTCCAGATCGATCATGAGCCGGTAGAATGGCTAGGGCGTCGTGGCACAATCAGCAGCCTTCAGAGGTGAACTACCGCTACGAGGTGGTGGACGAATGGCGGGAGCGGCGCAGGGTAGCTTTCTTCTGGTCGACGATCTTCGTGATGGGTCTCGCTGCCGCAGCGTCTGCATTCCTGGCAACGAGCGAGGTGCTGGCTACCATCCATGCACCCCGATGCGTCAACGACCCCGCGGCCCAGGCTTGGGATGAGCCGCCGCTTTAGCCGATCGACGCTCCGAACCGGTATAGCCCCCAAAAGCATAGCCCAAGGATGCCGCCGGCAATGGCGCTTTGGGCCACGATCCTCATGTGGTGTGCAAGCATATCGCCTTCATCCCGATCTTGCTTCCTGCCTGTACGGCTTGCCAGTACCGTACCAGGATCTGGATACGCTTGATCTCACATTGATGCGTGTAGAGATAGAGCCACGCCTGGCGCCCCGTCTCGTTGTCATTCTCGTCCAGGTGAATGATCACCAGCTCGGACCAAGCGCGCTCCTTGGCGCACAAGGGTACGGCGAAGCCCAGCATGAGGCCGAGGGCGATGCCGATGGCGCGGGTCATCCCTCACCCCCTTCACGCCGCGCCCGCTCCGCTTCCATCGCGGCGACTGTCGCTTCGTGTGGCTGTGCCATGATGCTGCCAATTTCTGTGTTGATCATGCCGCAGGGGCGCATTTGATGCTTGATGCAATGCATGAAGATCGCATGCTCCGAGTTCGAAATGAAGTCTGGCTTTGGGTCTATCCTAGCGTCGGCTGGGCCAACTCTCTGTAAGAGTCTCGGATCGATTTCACGCATGATCAGAGCGCTAATAGATGCAAGAGATTGAAGATCATTCATCGTCGGCACTCCGGGCCGCCAGTTTCGCCAGGCCCACCAGAACCAGGGCTAGAGCCGCCACCGGGACCGCCACCGGGATCACTAGGAACGCTGCCACCCCCATCACTAGGATCACCGCCACCACTATCATCGCCAGGAGAATCAGACCCGCGGTCATCCCCACGATTTCCACCCAGTCCATCTCCACGATCTTGGTCGCTCGAATCCGCTTCCTGAACGCGGAGATGACACCAGTGGGGTGTAGCAGAGCCGTAACGTTCGCAAGGGGTGACGCCATAAGCTGCCTCTGCATGTTTGACGCTCGGGAGGGCGAGCAGGAAAAGCGCTAGAATGGTCATCGGTCGGTTCATTTGAAGCTCCATGTCTGGGGTTTGGAGCCTCCCTGTAGGATTTTCTAGTTGATCAGTGTGTTGATGGCCTCGTGCGCCTTATAGGCTTGGTTCGGCCAGTAGGGGTCGCGCATGGCGTTGGCCGCGAGCCAGATCGCGGTGAGGGTGACTGCGGCGAAGATGGCTCGGGTCATGCCGCCTGCTCCTGCAGTGACAGGATCTTGTCGTCGACCGCGTTGCACCAATCCTGAATCAGAGTCATGGGCAACGTAGAGATGAAGCGTTGGTTCCTCTCTGCCAGTGTCCGGACGCCCGGAATCGCATCAAGCTCGTCCAGGCGGTCACACAACGCCTTGTAGGCATCGTCCGCAGTCTGGAACGTCGGTTTCGGTCCCTTGCGCACCATGTCGAGCTGGATCGCGACCGGGCCCAGGTCGAACCCCTCTTGCTCGTGAACCTGGCCATGCTGTGGCTGTGGCTGCTCAGAAGCGCCTTCGGTCACTTCGCCGGTGTCCGTGTCGACGATGTCATCGCCGGCCTCCTGGTCGTTGTCGTGGTTGTCCTGAAGCTCTGGCGTGGCATCGGCGGCGATCTTGTCGGCTAGGGCATCCATGGTGGAGATCGGCGCGGCCTCTGGCGTGACATCCTTCATCGGCGTCTCGGGAAAGTTGGCTTCATTCTCCATCGACATCGCGCGCTCTAGCTGGGTTGATTTCGGCAGTCGCTTGAGAAGGCGGTGCAGGACGGTCTTCTTGCACATCTCGCCCTCAGCCGTTCCCCATGGGTTGGTCTTGCCGGACTTGTACGCCTGGCTGAAGCGATCGCGGATCGCGTAGATCTCGCCGAGCTCCATCCACTCGAAATCGACCGTGCCATCCGTGAACTTGACGAAGGCATAGTAGCCCAGCCTCTCGCCTCGGTTCGATAGGGCGACCTTGTGATCGATGCCCCGATCGTTGCCGGCGCGAAGTTCCTTGACCGGGTCGTTGGCACAAATGTCCTGCGCATATATCTGGGTGAACGCGCCGGCCTGGCGACCGAGCTTGATCAGGCCCTTGTAGTCGACGCGGGCCTGGCAACTGCCCTTGCTGTCGGCGAACAGATAGGCCTCGCCTAGATGGGGGTCAGTCGTCAGGCCGACCTGGGCCAGCTTGACCGCCTCGCGTAGGAGCGAGTCAGGCTTGGCTCCCAACAGGTTCCGATCGTTCATGACGCTGGTTTGTAGGACGCGCAGCCATTGCGTCGCGTCGACGTGCGACGGCACAGCAGCCGACATCTCGGCTATGACCTTCGGGTCGCGAAGCCGGACGATGATCGCCGGCAGATTTCCGTTCGTGGCCATCATACTTTCCAGTTCCAATAGGTGGATTCCTTGCACTCGTGCGCCTTGCGGGTGCGCTGAGAGCGTTTGATCTCGCTGCCGTCGTCAAGCTCCATCACAGCGGCGTCGCTGGCGTTGGCTGCGAACCAGAGGCGTTGGGCTTCGATTTGCGCGTCTGCAGCCTTCTTGTCGGCCTGGGCCTGGCGCCACTTCGACGCCCGCTCCATCGCCTCGCTGCCCGGAACTTGGATCGTGGTCGGCTTGACCGTGACCAGATCCAACATTGCGGCATAGCTTGAGGGGCTGGCGTCTGGCTCGGGGAGCTCGCCGCGCTCTAGCGCCTCCATGAAGACCTCTGCGGCGATCTCCAGAGCTGTGATGATGCGCGAATGGCGATCAATCCGGATCGGGACCATCTCAAGCGTCTTGTGCCGAAGTACCAGTGCGCCGACGTGACCGTAGTCCGCCCCCTTGCAGGCAATTTGACACTGAAGCTGCAGGGTAGGATAAAGGGGCGGTCCGGATGCCCAATCGCGATCATAGTCGCGACCGTCTACGACTTTGGTCTCAGCTGGTGCTCCGGACCGGAAGAGGCCGTCAAGAGTGGCACCCGCTGGCAGTCGGGAATGTGTCACCCAGGTTTGACCGGCCTCCAACTCTTCGTCTAATTCCTCCTCCAGCATCTGCAGCGCGACGGCCTCCAGCTGCTTGCCGCGGCGGACCTCGTCACCGGGGTCCGGCATCGCGCGCAAGCCCAACATGTGAGCGCCGAGCTCGTAGGGGCTGCACAACCACTTGGGGCGCTGCTCAACCGGCAGGATCAGGCACGGCCAGCGCGACGCTGTGAGGATGCGCGATCCCGGTGCGTGGATCTGCTCGAAGGTGGGCTCAGTCGGCATTGGCTTCGATCCGCTCAGCTATATCAAGGTAATTCCTGCGGGCGCTTGCTGCTGCTTGGGTAGCTTTAATCGCTTGCTGTGTTGCCAAAAAATACGCCCCAAAGTCATACCCGGACAGTTTCACCTGAAGCGGTGGATTGAGCCAATCTATCTGCTCCAACAGTTGAAGATCGTTGGCCCGTTGCCGGCACCATTCCGAAAATTCGGCGCGTTGCTTGGGGGTCATGATTCATCCTTTAAAAACAAAAGTGCATCCTTCAACGTGTCCGAGGGCGCAAGAAAGTCTTCCTCTATTCGTTGGTAGTCCCTTAGACCCCATCGCATCATTACGAGCACTGTCGTTGCCCAATCTGCGGCTCCGTTCAATTTCAGCGCAATGAGATTGAGTCTTGCTATGTCATGCGCTGTAAGTTCCACCTCGACCTTCACCCCTTCTCTCCCTCAAGAATGGCCGCCCGATCGCTCCTGATGTTCTGCAGGATGGCGTCCAGCGCGAACTCGTAGTCACGTACACCGGTGGTCCCGAGCAGCTTGGCGATCGATGCCGCACCGATCAGGGCGCCGCGGAGCTCAAGCAGGATCTCGGCGCGCTCCAGGCTTGCGGAGTCGGTCGCGGGCGGTGTGATCGGACGGCTGTAGCTCGGCTCGGTGTTCCCGCGCCATGCCTGGTGGTCGGGGGTGGTCGCGTATTGGGGTCCGTTGGACACTTCACTCTCCATCTGACTGCTCAGAGGTGCCCGCCTCCAAACGGGCACTTGCTGAATATTCAGCTGGGGCTTTAGTCCCGGTTACATCGCTCTGTCCTCTGTTGCTGTTCGGGGCGGGAACCCCTTTCCATCCATCGCGTGACAGTTATGTCATTCAGTGACACTCTTGTCAATGACAAAATTGTCAGCTATATTCCGAGCATGACCAGGATCAAGCGAGAAACCAGGAGACTCCAGGAGTGGGTGCTCTCTTGGCAGAACCTAGACGCGCTGGCGGACGCCACGCTCGTGAACAAGCGCACCCTTTACCGGTTCCGGAAAACGGGGCACGCTTCTTTAACCGTGCTCGACAAGCTTTCGGCAGCGCGGGAGCGGGATCAAGACAACGGGAGCGAGGCGGCATGACCGAAGGATCAGTGAACAATGGATTGACCGAATCCGAGGAAGCTCGGATCGACGAGATATTGATCAAGATCAACGTGGCTATCGGGGAGGTTTACCGCTTGCCGGGACATAGATCCCTTAGTTTCGCGATCACTAAGCTTGAAGAAGGCCAGCACTGGCTGCGCGACAGATTGGTGACTCCGTCATGACCACAAAAGAAAACGGCGGCTATCGGAGTGGGCCTCCAGCCGCCGTCATTGGAGTGTTGCAAAGGTTTAACATAAGGTTATTGGAGTTTGTACACAATGAACATTAGCACCGCGCCGAAATTCCTTCAATCGTCTTGGGCGTAGGCATGCCATGGCCGCGCCACTCCGCATCATCGTTGAAGGAGTCCCGGTAGCCAAGGGCAGGCCAAGGTTCACGACGGTCAACGGCTTTGCCACGTCCTACACCCCGAAGAAAACGCAGAACTACGAGAACTGGGTGCGCATGTGCGGCGTGCAGTCCATGAGCATGGCCGGTCGCTCGACCATGGATGACGCGCTCGATATCACCATCATCGCGCACGTGCCCATTCCATCGAGCTGGTCAGGCAAGCGCAAGCGCAAGGCCGCGCTGGGCGAGATCTCACCGACCAAGAGACCCGACCTAGACAATTTCGTGAAGGCTGCAGTCGATGGCCTGACTGGCATCGTGTGGCGGGACGATTCACAGATCGTAAACCTGACCGCCCGTAAGCTCTACGGCGAGACACCCAAACTCGTCATCACCGTGGAGCAAATCACATGACCGGAATCTACATCCACAAGCCGAACCCAGAATTCAAGACCAACGGGCGCAAGTGCTGGATCGAGAACTGGAGCGACCGCATGGCGGAAGACAAAACCCGCGTTGAGGTCCACCTGAGCACCGACACGAGCGGGCACCCATGGGACAGCTGGGAGCTGAGCGGCGAGCCTGCCGACGTGTTCGCGCGGGTCAAGAAGCACATGGAATTTCGCCGGGAGCACAATACTCTCCAGCCCGGCCGCTACTGCATAACCGTTCCCGGCACCGACCGCCGGCACAGCTTCGAGGTGGAGTGATGGGCGAAGTCGTCAGGCTATCGAATGCGGAGATCCATAGACCGATCGACGATGAGTGTCTGAGGCGTCGTCGGGCCGCATTGAGAGCTGCGTTGATGGTTGAGATAGCTATTGCAGCGGATTCCCCGGAAAAGTACGCCGAAGTCAGACACGAGTTGATGCGGCTGATGATGAGGGAAAGCAAGAGGTCAGGCAAAGGACTGAGGCGCCTGATGGCGTCCATGCATTCGGTTTGTACTGCAGCAGAGACGCTTGTGATGTATGGCCGAGATGATTGGCCAGCCGATGCCTAACCCCTTGACCCCGCCGCCGATCTGCGCCATTTGCTGCGTTGTCGGGCTTGCAATCCGACGTTTGGCTACTGCCGCTGGGACCAGACGGCGGGCAGGTTTGCTCACACCTTCCTGCCCCCGCTGGGACCCCGACGAAAGGTGTGAGACATGACCGACGCCAAGGGCGCGACCGCGCCTGGATTCCAGATTCACAACGCTCGCGAAGAGGCACTTAAGGTCGCAGAGGCGGCCTACACATCGCTTGAGCTAGGCGATGGCGATCACGTTGTTGCCTTGCATCTGCTCGCCGATGCGGTCTTGAAGATCGCTCGCATTCTGCGGGAGTCGGGCGATGGCTGATTTCCCGCATATGGATTGGTATTGCCGGGACTACATCGCCGATACGCGTCACCTGACGCCCGAGCAGAAGGGCGCCTATACCGACCTCCTGAACTACGCGTGGCTGAACAAGGCGCAGCTCGTCGACAACGATGCCGAGCTGGCCCGGATGTGCGGCTTCACGTTGCGGCGTTGGATGGAAAAAATCAGGCCCGCAATGGAGCGGTTTTGGACCATCGAGAATGGCATATGGTTTCAGGAAAGGCAGCAAAAAGAGTTTCACAGTTGTAGCGAAAAGGTAAGCAAAAACCGCGCGAACGCAGCGCTGGGCGGAAAAGCTAAAGCATTGAATGCAAACAAATCACGTTTAGCGAACGCTAGCCAAACGCTAGAGCCAAAAGCTGCTAACACAGAAGCAGAAGCATATAGTAAGAAAGAAAGAGTATCGGACTCTTCGAGTCCTCACCCCCCTGGCGGGGGGCTGCCGCTTGAGCGCTTTCCGGTTTTTGATCGATTGCCGAAGGGCAGGGCAGGGAAAAAATACCCTGTTGAGTTCGAGATGTTTTGGGAAGCATACCCGCAGCGCGGTTCTGACACGAAAAAGGACGCCTACCAGGCTTGGCGCAAGCCAGCGACAAACGGCGTTGGACCCGAGGCGCTGCTGAACTCGGCAGCCGTGTACCAAAAATTCATCGACGCCACCAACGGCGAGCCAAAAATGGTTTCACGGTGGGTAAACGTCGAGGGATGGACAGCAACCTACGAAATCCCTGAAAGGAATGTTGATGAACGAACTTGTGCCGCACCAGCCTCGGGAACTCACGCCAGAGGCCAACACAAAGGACCTGCGAGCTTCGTTGAAGCCAGCCGTGAGGTCCTTGCTCTCCGTTCCCGTCAATCGTGACTACGTAGACCCGACCTACGGATGGGACGGCTATGTCACCGGCTACAACCTACCGATGGTGATCGAGGCCAGCGAGGGTGAGCTGCGAGAGGCCTTGGTCCAGGTCGATCAGGCAACCCAGCCGCTGCCGGACGAGCGGATCGTGCTCGAAATCAACAAGCTCAAGGTACGCTGCAAGATGCGCGCCGAGCAGCAGGAGGACATGCAAATGCTGATTGCGTGCCTGTTGGACGATCTATCCGAATACCCGGCTGACGTGGTGGTGGACGTGCTCAAGGCATGGCCGCGTCGCAGCCCATGGTGGCCATCCTGGAATGAGCTTTACGAGCAATTGGAACGGAAGTCTGCGCCACGCCGGGCCATCCGTGACGTGATCAAGCACGCTCTGAAAGAGCACGAAGAACCGTCACCCTGGCGTGACTTCAAACTACCGACCAACAGGTTGTTGGATAACATCTAGGGTCGGCGCAGAAGTGCCTGCAGCTGACCCGGTACGCATGAAAGGGACGATGATGGCTCATCACAGCAGAGACCACGACGAGAGCATTTCGAAGGCGATGCAGGAGGTTTTCCGAAAGATGCCGGAC
>JBPCVQ010000062.1:0-3773 GCA_051010395.1 Geminicoccaceae bacterium
GCCCTGACTTCAATCCGATCGAGATGGCCTTTTCAAAATTCAAAGCCTTCCTCAAGAAAACCGCTGCTCGAACCATCGATGATCTCTGGAACGCCATCGCCGAAGGCATCGAACTGTTCACCCCGACAGAATGCGAAAACTACTTCGCTGCTGCAGGATATGACCGCGAATGATCGGAAAATGATCTAGCGATTGGCGCTGATCTAAACGTGCATGTCTCCGAACCGGACGCATCACCGCTGGCCGTTCAGGATTCTAAGGCCGAAGGTGCAATGGCAAATCTCTTTGGCAAAGAGGTAGGAAATATTGGTTCTTTCAGATCTCGCTGGCTCGACTTTCAAAATACCCGTCAACTTGTCACACGCTCGGGATACTCCCGGCAGGAAGGGTTTAATATTTACCCTGATGACAATGCCCCTAGACGTGAAGGAACCGGCACGCAAGCTTTACGTGGTGCTGACCGCGAAGGCCTCTCGGCCCTGATCAACACGCTCCGGGCCGGTGTCATACCGTCTAAGGATGGTCCCGCCATCGCCGACTGCCAGTACGCCATGAACACTGCCCGCCGATAGAGCACGGAGGCCGCCGTCGAAGCCGGTGACGTCCGTCTGCCAGGTGCTTCCGTCATGACGAAGGGCGATGCCGCCGGCACCGACGGCGAAGACGCCTTGCTTACCGCCGTCGACCGCGAGGAGATCCGCACGCGCGCGTGCGGGGGTGAGGGTCCAGCGGCGGCCGTCGAAATGACCGATGGTGCCTGAAAGGCCGACGACGAAGATGTCGTCGAGGCCGCCTCCCCAGACATCGAACAGGAAGCTCTCGGTGCCGGCGTGGAATTCGTCCCAGCGCTGGCCGTTCCAACGAAGGATCATGCCGAAATCGCCGACCGCCAGGAGGTGCTCGGCGTCCATGCCCCAAAGGCCATAGAGGGCGGAGCGGGTGCCGCTGGTCATGCGCTGCCAGGTCTCGCCATCCCAATGCAGCACCAGCCCCTCGTCGCCGACCGCGAAGATTTTTTCCGGGCTCTCCGCCCAAAAGGATAGAATGGTGATGTCGACATGCAGGTCGAACTGCTTTCGCCAGCGCTCGCCGTCGAAATGATGGATCTCGCCAAGCTGGCCGGCGGCGAGCAATCCGCCATCATCAGCCGCAGTGAGGCAATGAATGCCAAATCCGCCCACCGGCGGCAGTCGTTCGAAGCGCTCGCCGTCGAGGCAAAGCACGGTGCCTTCCTCGCCGCAGGCGTAGAGCGCCCCGTCCCGCTCATCGCTCCAAAGGCCCCAGAGCTGACGATCGACGGTGCTCTCCATACGTCCCCACGAGGCCGCGTCGCCCTTCCTCAACAAAGCAGGTGCGGCACGCACTTCGTGAAGATCGGGCGCTGCGGTTAGGACCGTGCCGAAGTCGCCGACCGCCAAGGCCTCGCCTGTCGGCAGCGGTGCAATGCCCATCAGGTCATGCCGCGTGGTGCTCTCCAGCCGGTCGACGCGGTTGCCTTTGATGAAATAGATCCGCCCCTGATCGCCGACGGCGAGCGCGCCGCCTCGATAGGCTGCAAGATCACGAAGCCGTGCCAGCGGCTCGTCCGCTTCGATCTTTTCGAACATGCCGGCACGCCAGCGAAGGAGATCACCGCGAAAGCCGTTGGCATCGATGAAATAACGACCGCCTGCGAGCAGCAGCTCGTCATCGCCGAGCGGCAACAGGGCCTGAAAACCGCTTCGCACCGGACAATCGAGCATGGTCCAGGAGCCATCGCCAGGGCTGGTCAGCACCGCGCCGTCATTGCCGGCGGCGACGAGGCCGCCGCCTGGCAGGTGAACGATGGCGCGAAGATGGGCACGCGTGCCGCTTTCCTCGCGATGCCAATCCCCGTCTTTGCAGACCAGGATCGTACCGCCATCGCCGACCGCCCAGAGCCGACTGGCCTCATCGCCAGTCAGATCAAACAGCGGCGTGTTCTCCTCGACGGCGGCATATTTGCCATCATCGCCGATCACGCAGCCGCGCTCCTTTCGCCAGCTCTCGCCATCATAGGTGAGGACCGCGCCCATCCAGCCGACGGCATGGAGGCGATCACGCGACGGGCCGAAAATTGCGTGAACAGGCACCGGTGCTGGGGCGGCGAGCCGGTTCCAGACATTGCCATCGAAATGAAAGATCGTGCCTTCGTCACCGGCGACGAAGACATCGTGCTCAGACGCCCAGGCGGCCCAGAAGACATCGCCGGGTCCAGCGGCGAGGCCGTCGACCTGCTGCCAGGGATGACGGCGCAGATCATGAGGCGAGCCTTCGACCAACCTGCGGAACAGACGCCGGCGGCTGGGCCCGGCTTCGACCGAGGATGCCCCGGTCAAGTGCCTTCGCTCCGCCTGGCGGCAACGTCATGCAACCGCAGCGTCTCTTCGCCCATCAGTTCGGCGAGCTCGGTCTCCATCTCGGCACGCTTCGCCGGATCGAGGCCGGCAAGCGCATCATCGATCAGCCCGGCCTCGATATTCTCGGCAAAGGCATCATCGAGGGAACGGGCGACGGCACCCTCGAAGTCGCTGCATCCGAGACCGACACAGGCATCGATCACCGGGTCGAAGGCATTGGCGACAGTACCGTCGGGGGTCGCGATCACCACGGGTCGGCCATCATCGGAAGCTGTTGCAAGCTCGAGCGCCAGCGGGATTCTTGTCAACGTCGCGATATCATCGGCGGCTGCTTCGCGGAGACGCGCTTCCGCGTCCGCTTCGGGGAAGACGTGGAACGCACCCTCGCAATGAGGGCAGACGACACCCGCCATGTTCTGGACAACACCGAGGATCGGCAGGCCACGCTCGTGGCAGAAGCGCGCCGCCTTCATGCTGTCCATCAAGGCGACGGCCTGCGGCGTGGTCACCAATAGTGCCGAGACGTTGGCGCCTTCGAGCATGTCGCAAAGGGTTATCAGCTCGTTGCCGGTGCCGGGCGGCATGTCGATGATCAGGAAATCCAATGGTCCCCAATCGAAGGAGCCGGCAAGATGGTGGATGAAGTCATGCTTGTAGGCATCCCGCCAGACGACCGGCGTGTCTTCGCTGGCCAGAAGGAAGGCGAGCGAGCCAACCTTGACCGGATGACCAATTGAGGAATCGACAAATTCCCGCGTGGCGATCCCCTGATCTGTCACCTTGACCTTATCGCCGGCAAATCCGAAAAAACGGCTCTGATTCGGTCCATGAATATCGGCATCGGCCACGCCGACTTTGAAGCCGCACACGGCAAGGCCCGCCGCGAGATTGGCCGCGACCGTGCTTTTGCCGACACCGCCTTTGTTGGCGAGCACGATGATGATCTGGTCGATCTCGGCCAGGCGGTTCTCGATCAGAACCCGATTGTGACGGGGTTTGTCCAGCGTGCAGACACTCTCCTGATCGCAGAATTGGCAGGCATGGCCAAGGCCGCAATCGATCCCGCCGGAAGGGGGCGTGAACATGGCCCTACTCGCCACCGAGGTCAGCGATGATCCAGTCTTCGGTCACGCTTTTCAGGCCATCCCGCTGGCCGTCACTCCCCTGCCAAAGCGCAAAGGCAATCGGCAGTTTGTCACGGTCGAACGAAATCTGATGGTCGCCGGTCGCATCGATCGGCCGGGACATCACGACGATCCATTGGCCGTCTGATCTGTCACCGTTGCTCCAATAGAGGCTGTCGCCGCTGACTGGCTGCTCGTCCAGACGCGTGGTACTGCCGGGACCGCCGGCGGCGAGGTTCTCGATCCGGTCCGCGTCCGATCGCCAATACCA
>JBPCVQ010000063.1:0-6721 GCA_051010395.1 Geminicoccaceae bacterium
GTATCAGTGGAAAAGACACCGCGCGGATTGGCAGCGGTTGGGGCGACCCATAGTTCTCGGGTTTCTATCTCTGCAGTGAAGAATTGGTATTGGAGAGCTACCAGGCTCTGCACATGATCGATATCGCACAATTCACCGATCCGCTCCTCCGGCTTTGCATTGAATTGGAGCTTTTTATAAATCCATGAAAGAGAAAGCGCCAAACAGAAGCCGCGAGAAAAACGCCCCTGACGAGTTGATTCGAGATCGGCTGCTGATAGCTGCATCTTCGATAATTGTTTGAGGAGATCGCTCTGCTTCATCGGAGCGACGAGGTAGTCTTTCGCGGTACGAGGCATGAGTAGCTCTTCCTGCATGGGTCAGCTTGGCTATATCTCCATCTAGGCCGACGAGCCATGATGTGGCGGTTTGAGGCGGAGCCGCGTCAGATGTGAAAGCTGATGCGGCAGTTCGATGTGATGAACGTTACACTTAACGTCCCTGTGAATTCTTGTGGCTTCATAAACCTTCGCGAATGATGGCCTGGGCTGGAACAGCCGCCATGGTGGTTGTGCATTCTATAAATTCGACCATGTCGAAATTCTTGACCTTTCTTGATCTTACTTGAAGCATTCTCGGCATGTTTATGAGGGGGACTTTGCTTTCATTGTGCTGCTGAGCGCCGCGCCGTTCGCTTTGCCCATACCCTCAGGTCGGCAAGAGCTTTCATGGTCGCTGCAAGGACCAGTGCGCAAAGAGTCACCTTTGAATTCGTCTCCATCGTTCCTTCGATGAGGAGGGCGTGGATCACAGTTCCTACGACGATCACCGCCGCCAGGAAGCCATGACCAAGACGCCAGGTTCGCGGCCGCAATCGCCGGCGAAGTGCAACCAAAAGCCCAACCGCTAAGATCGCCCACATGGCGATTACGCCCCAGGCGGAAAAAGGCGTCGGCGATACGAATAGAAGAGCGTCGATGACGTCTGGCGGACTGGTGATCCAAAGGCCCACGATGTGGATCGCCACCGCCAAGACGAGCGCACCTCCGATCCAGCGATGGACCAGCCGCCCGCGATGACCGGGCAATCCCGGCAAGTATCCGCCGATCAGTAAGGGCTGAACGAGCATAAGGCCCAGTCCGACGACGCCCGCAAATCCAGCCACAATGTAGATGGGGTCGCGCCATGCAAGCAGCGGGCTCGCCGCCGTGGCGGCGATCGGCACGGCAAGGGCAACAGCAAGGGCAGCCCAGACGAGAACTATCCGGACCGACCTCATGCCGTCTGAAGCCAACTCGGTCAGACCGGTTGGAGCACGAAGTGCGCCTCAAGGCTGGTGTCGCTGGAGCTTGGCATCACGGGCCGTAGAAACACGGTTTCGAAGTCATCGCTGTCATAAGCAAGGTGACCGTGCGGTTGGCCAAAGGCAGGGACAATCTGCGGCATCTCCAGCCGGAACGCCCCGTCAGAGTCCGTAAGCGTGGCACCATGGCTCTGCGGGTCGCGTTCATGCCCTTCCGTCGTGTGCGCCCATATTTGAATGCGCTGACCTGCAAGTGGAGCCCCATCGCCCGCACGGCGCACAGTGCCGGCCATCCAGAATCCCCCACCACCAATTCGATCAACGATAGGTGCGCCCGGACGATAGTTGTTGGCCCCGCCACGCATCGAGCTGGTCGGTGCGAGGCCTTGTGCATGAGCGGGCACAAGAAGGCCGGTAACCCCGGCTGCCACGATGGAACCACCAGCGACCAGAAGGCGACGGCGATTTAACAAACCGGCAGTCATGCATCTTCCCTTTGATGATCATTCTGTCACTTGGCTGATACGGTGGCATCAGCCGCAATCAATACCTAGGCTTAGCGCGTTCGTGGTCAAGTCCAACCAAGGCAGCAGAACGATCGGGCAGAAACTCAAAAAGTCGAATTATATCCACTCGAGATGCGACCGTCCAAATGCCTGATTTGAACATTCTATCCACCTTGCAACGCAACCTGCCGCTGATGTCTGCTCAGAGTCCAGTTTCGCAGCCCTTCGATTAGCAGTTTCTCGAAGGCGAGATGAAGCAGGATCCCGCCCGCCATGCTGATCAGCATGGCAATGATGATGAAGGCCACGTCCGGCAGTGCTGTTTCGAACGCGAGCTTGCTCCAAACCCAGCCGAGCGCGCCCAGCGCGAAGGGGTGGCTGAGATAAATCGCAAATGAGGCATCACCCAAAAGATGTGGTCCGGCCAAGCGGCGAACGTGGGTCTGCCGCTCAATCACGACGACACCTGCGACCAGCAGGGCGGCCGGCAGACCCCAGCAGAGGGTACGCCAGTCGGTATGGATGATCTCCAGCCCTTGCTTCAGGGCAACATAAGCGACGACTGCCAAGAGCACCAGGCCGTAGCCGAATGTCAAAGGAGGTCGCGGGAGCCGTTTGCAGGCGTATCCGATCAGCATGCCCGCCAGGAATTCGAGGAGGAGTGGGTCGGTATAGGTGGCGAGCAGGGCATGTTCCGGTCTGAGGAAAGCTCCTGTCACCACGAGGGCGCCAAGCCAGGTTGCCATCGCCACCACCCGGCATCGCGGGCGAAGCAGGAGGGCGATGCCGAAGCTGGCATAGAAGAACATCTCGAAATTGAGCGTCCAGCCGACCTGGAGAAGGGGAAAGGTCTGGTCAGGCTGGAATGGATCGTAATGGGGGATGAACAGGAGTGACTGGACGAGATGCCAGACATCGAGATGGGATCGTCCGAATAGGCTTGGCGCTCCTATCAGCAGGACCACCATGGCGAGCGTGCAAAGCCAGTAGAGCGGCACGATCCGGATAGCCCGGCGGCGCCAAAAGGCAATCGGTCGGCTGCGATCATCATCCGTGGCAATCCAAATGATGAAGCCACTAATGACGAAAAATAGATCTACACCCGATTCGCCATGAAACCACGTTGGCGGACCATGATCACTGATCTTTTCCAACTGAAGATGAGAATGGAACCAGACCACCGCCAGTGCTGCGCAGCCACGGAGATACTGAATTGATAACCAGACTGTCATACGACTCTAACGCAATAAGCATCAATTTATTCAGTAGTTCTTTATTTGCCCGTATCTCAATCTTTTAGCGCATACCCGCTCGAGTACGCTCCTGGCAACAGACCGCCAACGCCGGTAAGATTGCCGTGGCGTTCAAATCTGGCGGAGATAGCTGTCGCTGGCGGGCATGCTTTAGATCTGATCTTGAGCAGAGAAAGATGCACATGCCATTTTGGTGATCCGAACGGCAGAGGGCGGGAGGACAATCATGAGCGGAGCTTTGGATCTGACATATGAGGTTGTAGAAATGCCGCCGGATATGAGCTTGGTTGTGCGGCAGAGAGCTTGGCTGGCAGATGAACTTGCAGAGGATTCGTGGGTTCTCGAGATCGACCGGACTGCCCTCGAAGAAATTCATCGGTTAATCGCTGCGATGCGGGCGAAGCCGCTGCCCCTGCTGCTTCGTAAACCCGATGGCATGGAGATCCCGCATCTGAGAAGCGTCTATGCCCGAGCCAAGGATCGGCTTGATCAAGGTTGCGGCTTCGTCGTTCTGGATCGTATCCCCATCGATGATTATGAGATCGACGACATCATCGCCTGCTATTGGGTCTTGGGTCAGTTCTTTGGTCCGACAGTCGCCCAAAAATGGGACGGGACGATGATCTACGACGTTACCGACACCAATCAGGCTTACGGCTATGGTGTGCGGGGTTCAGCAACCAATGTCGAGCTTGTCTTCCACACCGATAATGCCTTTGGCATGCGCGTTCCCGATTACGTCGGCCTATTGTGCAAATATCCTGCTGCTTCCGGTGGGCTTAGCCGCTTCTGCAGCCTCTATTCTGTCCACGATCGGTTGCAGCATGAGTTCCCTGAAGCACTTCGTCGTCTTTATCAGCCGATGTATTTCGACAGACAGGCTGAGCATCAAAGCGGCGCGCCCAAGATATCATTCGCACCTTTTTTCTCTTGGCGTGATGGACGTCTGAAATGCCGCGCCAACAGCTCTCTTATACGCAAGGGCTATGACCTCGCCGGCAGAATAATGGATGATGACCTTAAGGCGGCCCTAGAGGCTGTTGATCGGGTTACGACAGCGGAAGATCTCTGGGTCGAGGCGCCTTTGCGACGTGGGCAAGTGCAATATCTCAACAACCACGAGCTTGGCCACTACCGTTCCGAATTCTTCGACGGTGACGATCCAGCGAAAAAACGTCACCTCTATCGCCTTTGGCACCGTGCTGACGGCGGTCGTACATATGACGGCTAGTTCCTCCACGCATAAGAGGGATTCAAGGCACTCTGAGCAGATATTTGAAATACTACCACGGATCACGGACGCATCTCTCTTCGGTAAAAGATGCACCGGATTCTCGTCCAAGTTCAGTGGGGCAGGGGACTATTATGCCGTTTCGGCCGGATCGGTTCGAAGGGGACGATCGGTTAGTTGCGGGTCATCGTCGATCCGCGCTTTATCAGTGTCGGCACAAGAGCCACCTTCTCCGTAGCGGACGGGGCCTTGTCGATGGCATCGACCATCAAGCGCACCGCGTTCCGCACCATTTGATCGATCGGTTGTCGAAGGGTCGTGAGCGAGAATTCCGGCATCGCGGCGAGCGGAATATCGTCGAAGCCGATGACGGAAACGTCTTCCGGCACGCGAAGGCCGAATTCGGAGCGGATCAAGCTCAACGCCTCGATCGCCATATAATCATTGACGATGAAGATGGCATCCGGCCGTTCGGCATCGGGCTTGTCCAACAGGGCTCGCGTCGCCTCGCGGGTATGGCCGAGGTGGAAGTGACCGATGGTGTAGTCATGGAGCTCGACGCCTTCTGCCTGCAGCTCCGCACGGAATCCGAACTCGCGGTCCAGACTGGTCGAGGCACGTTGCCAACCTGCCATGAGCGCGATCCTGTGATGGCCGGTCTCCAGGAGATGCCGCGCCGCCTGGCGTCCGCCTGCGACATTGTCCGTGGTGACGCTGGAGAGCCGGTGATCGTCCTGGGCACGGTTGAACATGACGACCGGGATATTCTGGCCCAGACAGAATTCGCAGAGCGTCGACGACAGCTCGACCGAGGCCGTGATGATGCCGTCGACCTGATATTCCAGAAGCTCGGAGACGGTCTCGTCGACGCCTTCAGCGGTGTCCGGCATCATGAAGACGAGTGCGTGATAGCCCTGTCTCTGCAGTTCAAGGCAGAGCTTTTCGAGTGCTAATGCCTAGAACGGGTTATCGAGATAGCTGAACAGCAGGGCCACCATCTTGGACTTCTGCGTGATCAGCGAGCGGGCGAGCGCGTTGGGGCGATAACCGAGCTCGCCTGCCGCCTGCATGATGCGCTTTCTGGCCTCCTCGGACACGCCGGATTCCGTCGGCACGCGGGAAAAGGCCCGGCTCACCGCCGATTGCGAGACGCCGGCGCGTCTTGCTACATCAACCGACGTGACCTTGGGTTTCCTGGCGAGACTCGCCCCGCCTTTTCTTCGGGCGGATGCCTCACGATCGTTCATGCCTTGGGGATGTTCGCCAGGAGGTCAATCCCCAGCTGCTTAAACGTGTCGACATGATCGACCATCACGTAATTCTCCTTGAGCTTGCCATCGACCACCGACCAGAAATCGGAAAAGCGCATCTTCACCGGTTTTCCTGTCGCGGCAAGCCCAAGATAGGGACCTTGGTGGGTGGCGCGCAGATAGCCGGTTCCGGCGACCCAGTGGTCGTTGGCAAACTCGATGTCATGGGAGACGTGGTAATCCGGAAACGCAGCATAGAAGGGCTTTAGAACGTCATATTTGAAGCCCTCCAGGCCATGGATGGTGCCGAAGCCCGGAGGACCGTGCCAGACCATGTCCTCATGCCAGAACTTTTCTTGGGCTTCGAGGTCCTGGGCGTTGAGCGCCACATACATGTCTTGCACTAGTTTTAGATTGTACTCTGCTGACATCGCTTTCTCCTGCTTGCCTGGTGGTGCGTTTGATGTGGAAGCCGCCGACCGGCGTTCCCGGAGTGCGGCCGCATATCGCGGATCCTGGCGGTGAGAACCAAATGATGTGGTCACACAGCTACCCTTTGATCGCGCCTGCGGTCATGCCGGCGACGATCTGTTTTTGGAAGGCGTAGACGAGGATGATGATCGGGATGGTGATCGAGACCGCGCCGGCGATGCCGTGCATGAGGCGCGCCACGCTTTGGTTCTGGCCCATATAGTTGGCGAGCGCTGCGGTCATGGTCGACATGTCGCCGTTCATCAGCTGGCTGGAAATCAGAAAGTCGTTATAGGCGAGGAGAAATGAGAATAGTCCCGCCGTGACGATGCCCGGCCACATCACAGGGATGATCACGCGTCGAAATGCGCCGAAGCGGGTGCAGCCGTCGACCATGGCCGCTTCGTCCAGCTCCGGTGGGATGCTCATGAAGAAGGCGCGCAGCATCCAGATGGTGAAGGGCTGGTTGATCGCGACCAGCACCATGATCAGGGTCTCGTAGCGGCTCCAGATCCCGAGCCCAAAGAAGGCCGGGCGATAGGCTGTCAGCAGGACGACATGGGGCATCGCACGAAACACCAAGGCGGCGATCAACAGCCAGAAACCGACGGAGCCCCGATAGCGGGAGAGCGCATAGGCGGCGAGACAGCCGATAGTGAGGGATACCGCCATGGTCAAAGCGGTGACGATGATGGTGTTGAGCGCGTATAGCCAAAACCCGTCCTCGA
>JBPCVQ010000064.1:0-6638 GCA_051010395.1 Geminicoccaceae bacterium
TCGAAAGACCCTCACGCCGGGACTTATGATAGCCAGGCAAACGATCCTTGAAATCCGACTCAATCGCCTCAACAAGAGGCGAAAGACCGCCTGATAATCCCACCCGAGCCTCCCAAAACAAAAGGAAACTCCTTCATCCTCCGCAGATCATCAACCAGCAATAAGTCGCTCCAAAAATCGAAGGGTGGTGAGATGCCGAGCAAATTGACCTTGTCGTCGCCTTTCTCGCCGGTCTTTTCGTCCCGCGAATAGGTTTTGCCGAGCTTCTGCGAGAAATACTGCGCCGTCTCGACATCGCCGCCGGCGACCAGCAATTGCGAGCTGTTGGCGACGATCGTCGACGCGCCGTCCTTGGTGTAGAGCTTGTCGACCTGGCCCTTGTTCTGGCTGACCAGGACAATCCGCAGATCCCGCCCGGCGCTCATTGAGAACGCCCTCTCAAGCACCGGGATTGCGCCATATTGCGGCGCCTCGTCGAGAATCATGTTGATCGGAATGCGCAGGCCATCGACCGGCATCGTTGATGCCAGGCGCCCAATCGACCTCGGAAATCGTGTTGATCGCCGAGGTAATGACCATGCGCAGCCAGGCGCCATGGCTGGTTAACGCACTCTCCGGCAACACGAGGAAGATCGCTGTCCTTTCCTTGGTGCGGACGTCGGACATGCGAAACTTGAAATCGAGCCCGGTGAGATCGCGCTTGAGCGTCTTGCCGCGCACCCATTTGAAAGACTTCGCGAACATCGACATCAACGTGGCGCGGCCTTCGGCATAGCTGCCTTTGCCAAGCAGCGTTTGCGCCTGGCGCCCGCCGGCGACGATGGTGTCCGTGATTTCCGGCAGAGGATCGCCGCTGGCGGCAAAGCACTCCTTGAACTCGGCCATTTCCTGGACGATCAAGGCCAGGTTGTCGGCATCCTTTGATGCGAAGTCAGCGCAAAAGGAAACGATGTTGTGATGCGCCAGGACATTGCGCCGATCGGAAACCGTCAGCTGCAAATCCCTGGGGCCAATCTGCTTGCGGCCAAGGCGCGCGCGGGCTTCGCCGGCGGCGCGCTTGAGGATCGCCGCGGCTTCCTTCGATCGGTAGATCAAGGAGAAGCCCAAGAGCCCGGCGCAAACAATGCGCGCCTGGTCGGTCCAGTATTGAGCGCCAGCATGTTGCGCGCCTGGCGGCGCCTCGATCAGGATCTCGGCAAGCTCTTCGAGCTGGCGCGAGGCCTGGACGTCATAGGGGTTGATCTCAAAGAGCGGGTTGAACTCGCATTCATCCCCGGTGCGATCGACACCGCGGCGAAGGGCGCAACGTCGCAACGGATCGAGCAACACCACGTTGTAGCCCTTGGCCTTCAAGGCCTCGGCGGCGACGTCATAGCCTTCGCCCTTGGGGTCGATCAGGATCGTTGAGCCCGGATGCATCAGGATATTGGGCATGATCTGATAGATGCCCTTGCCGCCGCGGGTCGGCTTCAAAATCCAGAGATGCTGTTTGGCCTTGGCCTTGTGCGCGATCATCTTTTGATGGAAGAGCGACGCGATGCTGTCGCGCGGGACAACGCGGCCTAGAAACCAGTCGCCAGCGTCTTGGTCATGGTCGAGCGGCCATGTGTTCTGGAACTTGCCAATGCGCGCGGTGCCTTCCTCGCCGCCCTTCGGGACGGCGCCGGACAGGAACCAGGCCGCGGCGGTTTTCCAGAGATAGCCGCCGAGACTCATGACAGCTCCACCGCGCCGCTGAAGACGCCGGCAATGCCCAGGATGATGAACACGCCGAGCACCAGGCCGGGAAAGCCGCCATAAGTGCCGCAAACGCCGAGGATGATCAGGCCGGCGATCGCGATCACGCCATATTCAAGGAGCTGTTTCATCTCCGCGTTTGAGTGCGCCTGCTCGGCGGCCTCGATCCTCATGCGCTCGGCCTCGACGTCGCGCATGGCGCTCATCTCGCTCGTCAAATCCTTAACGAGACCGGTCAGCGCGCGAACGGTTTCCGTATCGCTGCCGCTGCCGGCGATCAGGCCGCCGAGGGCAATCGCCGCGATCAGCATGAAGAACCCGGCGGCGCCAGCCGCTCCAATAAGCAGCCAGTTCGGCCGCTTGGTGATGGCGCCGCCGTCAGGCGGCGGTAGGTAGACCCCTTCCGGCCCCTTGGGCGATCCTTTCGGCTCCAGCCGCTCGACATAAGGGTCCGTCCAGGCCTCGTGCTTTCTCGCCACAAGCCGCGGGTCATCATGCCGTATGGCGGGGACCTGCGGCATCAGACCGGATTCCCGGCCGCATCGACCACATGCGCCTCATAGTCGGGCGGGGCATTGGTGCCGATGGTCTGCGCTGGCGGCGCGCTTTCCTCAACCTCCTCGCCGTCGTCATCGTAATATCCAGCGACATCAGGACGGCGGAAGGTGTCGGCGAGCGCGTCCCAATGCATCGCATGCCGCAACAGCACACAGGAAGCGCCCAGCATCGCCATAAAGTACAGGAAGGCGAAGATATCGAACCAGCTCTTGAACGGGTTGGACAAGCTGAGGATCCCCAGCATGACGCTAAGCATGAGGAGCAAAAGCATCGCGAACAGCACGAAGGCGGCGAACAGCGTTTGCCATCCCTTGGCTTCGATCGTCGACAGGCGAGGCGCAACGCACCGGTTGCCGGCCGCATCAATGGCAGGCCCGCACCGCTCATAAACCAACCACCAATCGGACACATTGGTGCGTGTGTTGCGTTTGACGCTCATGAGTTTTTCCCTTTGGAGCCGCCCTCGTTTTTGATCGCCATCATCGTGCCCATCGCCATGCAAATGCCGATGACGATGACGCAATAGACCGGCGTCGAGCTGGACAGGATCGAGCCGCCGCGGGATTCGAACTGGGAAATCCAAAACCAAAACCAGCCGGCGAAGATCACGAGAAACAGGACGGCGCGTAGCTTGTGCGAGCGAAGATAGGCCACGGCCATGATGCCCAGGATCAGCATCGAGCATGCCATGAGCAGCATGACGCCTAGCCAGAAGTTGTAGGTCATGGTGCCCGGCATGCTGAAGTCGGCCTTGCCATGCATGAGCAGCCGCTCGGATTGGCGAAGCCGATCACCAAAATGGCAAAGACGAAGCTCCAAATGAGCGGCCACTTATTCATGGGTCATGGACTCCTTCCTTTGCCGCCAAGACGCCACGCGCTCCGGCGTGGCGCTTTCGATCGTGACGATGTCGTCGCCGAGGCCATCGCCGCTAGCGCGCTCGACGATTTCCGAATCCGACCCCCTCTCGGTTTCCCGCCCCTCAGGCGATGCGTTGACCTCGGCCCAATAAGCGCGAAAGCCGTCTTGAACCACTTTCAGATCGTGGGCGCTCAGGCCTGGCCGCTTCTGGAGATGCCCAAAGGGAACGCGCGCAAGCGCGCCGTTTCGGATGTAGCCGTCAATGAAGAAAACGAAGCGGCCGAACCCGTCATTCGGGTTCTCGATGCCCTGCAGGTCCGCCGGCTTGCAGTGCATGCCGGGCGCCATCTTCGAGGCGTCATCGATATTGCAGGCGAAACGAATGGCGGCATTGCCGAGCAACGCCCCCTCGACCGCCTTCGATAGCTGGCCATCAATGTGCTGATGCGTGATCACGAGACAAACCCGGCGCTGGCGGCCTTGGGTCAGGATGTCGACGATGATGCTGTCCGACTTCTCGCCTTTGACATCGCCAAACTCATCAATCAGAAGCAGCCAGTCCGGGTGCGACCTCGGCGGCGTCGCCGGCCTCGACCACATCGCGCCGGCCGCGGCGGACAACACGGCGCGAATGGCGGTCGACACGTCGCCGCCGAGCTTCCGCTTGTCCATGGTCACGACGACCATCTTTCGCGCATTGAGCAGCGCAGCCAGGTCGAGCGTGTTGCGATCACCGCAAAAGAGGCTGGCTTTCAGCTTCGAGCTCTTGAGACCCCAAAGCTTTTGCGAAATCTGTCGAAGCGAATTCTGGACCTCGGTATTGCCATATTGCGTTTGGAACCACCGGCGCGTGTCGCTGTCGGCTTGCTCGGCGAAAAAGGACGCGACATCGCGGTTGTCAATCACGCTCAAGAGATCGCCGACCGTGCCGGGATTGGCTTGGGCGGCGAGCCTTATGATCATCTCGAATGACGGCATTTGCAGTTCAGTCAGATGGATGCCCATGCCGGCCAGAACAAAGGCGATCGCGGTCGCAGCCTGGTCACTCGGCGTTCCCTTCGGCGCTTCCGCGATATTGAAGAGTGGCCGCATCGTCGGGTCGGTGATGTCGATGTGAACGATGCAATCGCCGCGGCCGCCATGCTTGATCAGATCGTCGCCCAACCCGCCCTTGCTATCGATGATCAGCATGCCCTTGCGGCCGATAAACGGCATCAGAAGAGCGGCGTTGACCGTCGTCTTGCCCGTTCCAGTGCCGGCCATGCCATGGGCGTGGCAATGCAAGGCTTTGTCGTCGATCGTGATCGGCAAGCCCAGGTGCAGAAGATCGACGAACGGCGTGCCGCGAAAAATCAGGTCGATAAGCTCGTTCGGCTTCTTGCTCCATTCACGCGGAAAGGCGTCGCGATGCGGCAAACGCTCAACCTCGACGTCGCGGAGCTTCTCCAGCCGGCCGCGGATGATCTCGCACCAGCCGGGCATCACGCGCATGGTGTCGCCTTTGCGGTTCCCGAGAAGCGCCGCCAGGTCCTCGATCAGACGGTAGGCGTTGTCGGCGAGGCTCCAGGCCTCGTTTTCAATCACGGTGGCATCCACGCCGACCGTTTTCGGCAAGCGCCGCATGATCGTCTTGAGCGTGCTGACGGTCGCCTTGTTCCAGACCGTGACATCATGGGCGGTCGCGATGCGATCGCACTCGGCGCTGCGTTTGGCCTTGAACATCCCGGAACGCCGCATCAGCGTCAGAACAACGGGCGTGTAGGCCTCGACCGTCTCGGCCGGCGGGGCAGCTTTCCATTGCTCGCGGTAAGCCCTCGCCACCAAGCCTTGGGCATATTTCCGGCCGGCATCGGCAGGATAGCCGCCGCGGCCGCCGTTAAGGGCCTGCAAGGCCTTCTTGGCGAGATAGACCATCATGGCGTGGCGCCATACAGGCCGGCCAGGTTGACGCGCCTGCCGTTCAGATCCTGCCAGTGCCAGCCGAAGAAATCCGCCGAGGCCGCTTCGTTCGTCGCGAAGTAGAAGACGTCAGACGGGTCAAGGCCGTCGATCGGCAGCAAGCCGCTATCGCCGATGACTTCGCGCATGTTGTCGACGCGGCGCTGGCTGGTCGTCACGAACAGAACCTGAAAGGCGCCGTCCGTCGTCCCGAAACGCTCCTTGAAACGTTTTGAGGCGAGATACTGCCAGTAGAGCTTGCCCTTGCCCTCGATCGTATCGGCGACGCGGCCAGGATCTTGCGAGCTGATCGTTTCGGTGCCGAGATCCAGCTCGACCATGACCGGCCAAGAAGCCTGGCCGTCGTCGGCGATCAAGACGGCGTCGGCTTGAAACGACGTGTTGCAGCTCAGATGGATCAGCGTCGGCTTTTTGAGGCCATTCCATTCGAGATATTCAGGGATCACATGCACAAGACCTGCGCCGCCATGTTGGCGCGCACTGCGCTCGATCGCGATCATCAAATGCACCAGGCCGAGCCGGTGCGCGCGCCCGCCTTTCCAGTCGATGCATGAAGGCGGCGGCGAAAAATCGCCGATCAGCTTTTCCGGATGCTCGATGCGCCAGCGATCGCGGATCGCATCGCACAAATGATCATAGCCACGGCTAGCGACCGATAGCAGCACCGGCGGCCGGCCGGCGCCCTTCTCATGGCGAAGGATCCGGACTTGCGAAAACAGCTTATGCCGAATCAGGCGATTTTTTAGATCGCGATTCGCATAGTCGTAAGTCTTGCCGATGGAGGCGGCGAAGTGATCGACCGTCAGTGTGCGGAAACGGTGCGCGGACAAGAGCCCGGTGGCGACGATGTCGTCACCGAACCCCTGCCCAAATGCATTCAGGCGGCGATTAGATTCGTGCTTGCGCGTCGACGACCGATCGTCGACTACTGGCATATCCATCTGGCAGCTTGTCCTGCTAGTTGGTCACAACGGCGGGGTGATGCCCGCTGCTGGGGACTTGGGCCGGGTGATGAATCCGGCCCTTGTCTCCTGGGTGAAAGAATGGTCCCGGAAAAGGGCGAAAGTCAAGGTCAGTTTGTAGGCCCAATAATACCCCCAATAATACCCCGGATAATTGCCCGTCTATTTTGGGAGAGATCCACGTTATCGAACAACGACTTACACTTCCAAACAAACCCCTAGTCTACCCCGCTATGCGGGGTTTTGCCGGCCGCGGCCTCGCTTTCGCGGGACACGCGGCTTGCGAACCGGCCTCGGACGGCGCGGCGTCCGCATGATCGGCGAGGTGCTTCTGCGTGCCGACATGCACCCGTAAGCCAGGCGAGTCGTGCGCACAAACGCGCTCGTCAAAAGCAGCGTCAGCACCAACAAGCCAGCGGCTAGCATCATCAGCCAGTCATTCATCTCGAACGACTCAAGCGTGCTGATGCCCATGCGCGGCGCCCGGCAATAGGCATGCGCGAGCGCGGTGCACACGGCGACTGTCACGAAAGGGATCACCACGAGGTCTTTGAACAAAGT
>JBPCVQ010000065.1:0-24321 GCA_051010395.1 Geminicoccaceae bacterium
AAAGCGGCCCTTCGATGACACCACCTGACCGATGCTGTCGAAAAATGGCTTGAGTGTTTGTTTCCGGGCCGATCCTCTGCGCTGACGGAATTCAGCGGAGTATCGGTTGATGATGGGGCGGCATTTGGCGCGCCTGCGTGACCCGCGGGCTGGTCAAGAAAGAAGGCCTTGCCGTCGACGCCACCGTGATGGAAGCTGATGCCAGCCGCTATCACGGCGGCGCGCCGGATGAACTCTCTATTCCGCTGCCACCGGGTCAGCCTTTTCTTCGGGCTTTGTAATCGGTTTCACTTTGTTGAATTCTTCTTGAACCTCGTCGTCGTTTAGCGCCTGCTTGGTGACGCGATAGCCAAGTTCTCTATAGGCCTCGAGTTGTATCTCGTCGAAGAACTGATCAGTCGTTGACTCACTAGGAAAATCTGGGTTGGCGCTCTTGTATCCGAGCACGTCAGCTGGGAGGTCCTCGATCATAGTCGACTTGATGAAAATGAGTACGCCATCCTCAGTGCCGCGGTATTCGCCTACGGGCTGATAGTCAATTCTTGCAATCGCAAATCCGCGCACGGCGAGATTGTACTTTTGCTGGAACGGCCTTGGATCGTTGGCTTCCGGCAGCAACTGCTCGAGATTATAATCCTTGGGATTGAAGCGAATCTGAACGCCGAAGTCGACGCGGATTCTTTCAAAGGCCGTTGCGAGGCTTTGGTAGTTCAGCGCCTTGTCGGCGGTGCCATCGATCATCACTATCAATTTGGTCCGGCGGCGGATCAGCTCGTAAAGGCCCGTATTGTCGAAATGGGCACCGTCGGTCAGTTCAATGAAAGCCTTTCCCTCGTGGTATCCCTGTTCGCGCACGCCCTGTTGCAGACCAGGGAGCAAGAAGTTCGGCGGTTCTCCGCCAATGGCCTGTTCACTGCTGTCATCTGGCTCAGAAGTGTATTTCGGGTTCCGCGCCCAAAATCCTAGCCGGGCATTGGTCAAGGACATAAACAGCGATACGAGGCCGCTCCGCATTGGGCCGCGGCCATCGGGGCCAGTGCGCGGATTGATGGCGGCTCCGGAAATCGCCATGGCGGTCGGCAAGGTTATACAGCCATCATGCATTTTCCACTCATCGGTACGACGCCAGCCGGTTGCATCGCTGCCGCAGTAGAGGGGAGAGAGAATAAAATTGGTCCCGCCTCGGCCGCGGTAGCGCGATTCTTTGGAGCCGACGAGAACGATATTGGTATTGATGATGTGATAGGGACCAATGGGCTTTCGTGATTCATCCTCGATTCCGCACATGCGATTGAGGCCGCACATATGATGAAGGAAGGCTTTGTTTGACGAGAACGCCGGCTTCCAGTGACGGCGTCTGCTCGTCCAGCTGACTTTCTTCTCATCGTCATCCGCGATGTCGACGCCATCATTCTCGTGATATCGGGGCGGCAGTTCAGGAAGGAATGTCTCCATCAGCCGGTCGCGATAGAGCCGGTGCATGCCGACGAAGTTAATGTTGGCGCGGACGGCGACACACCAGAAGAAGATCATCGACAACGCAATGATCATCGTCGTTTCAAGCCAGCGACCGAAAGCGTAGAGGGGAATTGGCCACCAAGGAAGATGAGGGGCGGAACGATTGGCGATCAAATGACAAAAGGCATATCCGAGCATCAACAGGCCGAAGAGAAGAAGGCCGCAAGCGAGGACGATAAGGCTGTCACCGATCTTGCTTCTCGCCAAGCTAATGCTGTGCATTTGGATGGCTAGTCGACCCAGGGTTACTGTAATCCCGGCAATCGTGAATCCAGCGCTGAAGAATGCGGCCGAGCTTTCGTACGCTATGGGAAGCAAACTCAGCAGGAAAAGGCCGATCACGGACGCAAGAGTTATGCCCCCGATGAGTTGCGCCCGATATCGAGACTCATACTGACCATCGAGTTCGTGCGCTTTTCGACTTTCATATTGGTTGTCCGATTTTTTTCCAGGTACGTAGGTCTTGAGTGAATAAAATAGCGTCATCAATACCAGTATGCCGAGAAGAGAGAATGCAGCCAGCCAGACAGAGTTGCTTGGAAACCAAGCCGGCAATAGTGGCACTGTCGGTGGAATTGGATAATCCAGATGTGGAGGAGCAAAGGGATAGATGATCCATGCCAAAGGCAAAATGATAAGAAAGAAATAAATGAGTAAAGGTGGAATCATGCTCTTGAGAAGCATCGCTATAATTGCGAGAAGGTTGAGACCACCGCCGGTATTCAGGTAATTGCCGTGTTGCCGAATATGATCAAGAATCTCAACTCTTGCCCGGTTTCTGGCTTCTTCTTCCGAACTTCCCGGCTTATTTTCGGATGCCAAATGAAGGGCTGCGGCTCCCTTCTTTCCGAGGGGAAAGTTGTCTTCATCCACGCCGAAGCGTCTGTCCATGGAATGACAAAGCTTTCCCTGGCTTAGAAACCAGGTCAGCGACGAGCCGATGAATCCGCCGCCTGATACGGTCGACATGTAATGGAACCAGGCGAGCTTGCCGCTAACGGCCAAGGCCTGAAGGGCGCCCAGAGAAAATGCGGCAGAACGCACGCCGCCGCCCGATAGCGCCAAGCCGATGAGCTTGTTGCTCTCAACCTGATATTTCTCATGTCGTCTTAAATAGTTGAGCTCTTTGTTTAAGATTAAATTGCCATCATCTTTGTCTACATACTCTGGCATTTTTTCCGGAAGGCCTTGCGAGTCTTCAAATTGTTTTACTTTCATTTTCTGTCTAGTCCAATTTCGAAACGTCAATAAATGATTAGCTTGCCGCACATAGCCCGTTAAATCGGCTGCGGATGGCGACTTTAGAGCAAGCCGTAAGCCCCCATGTGTGAAACACGTCACAGGCATTGTCCCAATGCACGCCGAGCCGCAGTCTTGGCTGAACGGAATGGCGACGAATACGCGTCCGGCCATTCCTGCGGTGCCAGTAGTCATGCAATGTGTTCGGTGGAAGTTCGGTCAATTCCGGAGACAAAAACCTCCGGCGTGGCGGAGCCGCACGATTGAATGACCGATTTACCGCCACAATCTGACATGTCGAGCGTTCAAACTCGTCTTGGTCGAGCAAGTCAGATGCCAGCGGGGTTGACATTCGGTTCGATCTGATACGTTTCCCTGGCACTCAAACAAGTCATCGACGCGCAGGAGAAAACCGTTGAGCCAGCTTGAAGCAACGCATACTGCGTCAACGCCTGAAATCAGCGGTCCCGGCTGGCTGCGGGCGCTTTATGCCTGGACGTTGCGTCAGGCGGCGTCGCCTTATGCGCTTTGGATTTTGGCGGCGGTCGCGTTTATCGAGAGCTCGGTCTTTCCGATCCCGCCGGACATTCTTTTGATCCCGATGGTGATCGCCATGCGCGATCGGGCCTGGCTGATCGCCGCGATCTGCATGGTCGCCTCGGTGCTGGGCGGCATGGCCGGCTATGGCATCGGGTTCTTTTTGTATGAGAGTGTCGGTCAGGCGATCCTGGAGTTTTACGGCAAGCTCGAAAAATTCGAGAGCTTTCAAGCGCTCTACAATGAGTGGGGGGCTTGGATCGTGATGATGGGGGGGCTGACGCCGTTTCCTTATAAAGTCATTACCATCGCGAGCGGCGTTACCGGGCTGAATATCGTAACCTTCACGATCTTTTCGATCATCGCTCGTGGCATGCGTTTCTTCCTGATCGCCTGGCTGCTCTGGAAGTTCGGCGCGCCGATCAAGCTCTTCATCGAAAAATATCTGGGGCTGCTGACGATCGTTTTTTTCGTGCTGCTCGTCGGCGGTTTTGCCTTGTTGAAGTTCCTCTGAGTTCGCTTAGGTTCTGAGAGGTCTCGCACCGAAAGTTCGAAAAAAGCGGATCGCTCATGCCGGCCAGTTTCTACCATCCCAAGAACGCCTCACTGCTGCTGGGGCTGGCAGCCCTTGCGATACTGGCGACCGTGTTCGCATCGCAATATCTGGGCGGTCTCGAGCCATGCCAGATGTGCATCTGGCAGCGCTGGCCCTTTGCCATTCTCGTTGTCATCGGTCTGATCGGTGCGTTTTGGCGGCCGAAGGTGATGCTGACGCTGGCGCTCCTTACTCTCTTGGTGAGCATTGGCCTTGCCGGTTACCACGTCGCCGTCGAACAGGGCTGGCTAGCCTTGCCCGCCGGCTGTGCCGTCGGCACGGATGCCGGCTCGGTCGAGGAACTGAAAGCACTGCTCAAGGCCGCCCCTCCCACCTGCGATCAGGTCGATTTTTCCGTACTTGGCCTTTCGCTCGCCGGTTGGAACGTCGTCGGCTCGATCATTCTCGCCACCTTCACCCTGATTGTCCTCCTCGCCGACCGACGCCAATCGGCCCCCATAGCTCACCAGACCTAACCCCAGCCAGGCTCAGGCAAGTCAGGCGTCTGGCCGCTGGCCAGAGAATCTGATAGGGAACTGGGTCTTCCCGCCTCAACCTCGTGAAATCTGATGACCGAACGCCTTCATATCTACGACACCACCTTGCGCGATGGGGCGCAGATGGAGGGGGTCGACTTCACCGCGGCCGACAAGATCGCGATCACCGAGATGCTGGATCGCCTCGGCATCGACTATATCGAGGGCGGCTGGCCGGGCGCCAATCCGACCGACGAGAGCTTTTTTGCCAATCCGCCCGAGCTTAGCAAGGCCAAGCTTTGTGCCTTTGGCATGACGAGAAGGGCGGGGCGGAGTGCGGCGAACGATCCGGTGCTGGCGCCTCTGTTTCAGGCGAAGGCGGATGTGATCACCCTGGTAGGCAAGACGTCGGCGGGCCAGGTAGAGCGGGCGCTTGGGGCGTCGCTTGACGAAAACCTCAAGATGATCGCCGACAGCCTGGAGGAGGCGGGTAAGCGCGCCTCCGAAGTGATGCTGGACGCCGAGCATTTCTTCGACGGGTTCGAGGCGGATCCCGGCTATGCGCTCGCCTGCCTCGAGGCAGCACTGGGTGCGGGCGCCCGTTGGGTCGTGCTCTGCGATACCAATGGCGGCCGGCTGCCGCATGAGGTTGCCCGCGCTGTCGAAAAAGTCCAGCAGGTGGTGCCACCACAGAAGCTGGGCATCCATACCCACAACGACACCGAAAACGCCGTCGCCAACACTTTGTCAGCGGTGCGGGCCGGTGCTTGCCAGGTGCAGGGGACGCTGAATGGGCTCGGCGAGCGCTGCGGCAATGCCAATCTGATCACGCTGTTGCCGACCTTGATGCTCAAGATGGGTTATGAGACGGGGGTCAGCGAGGCAAGCCTTGCCCAGCTCACCGAGATTTCCCGCGCGATCGATGAACGGTTGAACCGCAATCCTGATCGCCACGCGGCCTATGTCGGCGAAAATGCGTTCACGCACAAGGCTGGGCTGCATGCCTCGGCGGTGGCCAAGGATCCAAGCTTTTACGAGCATATCGTGCCGGAACAGGTCGGCAATCGGCGGACGATCCTGATCTCGAATCAGGCGGGCCGCTCCAATCTGATGACAAGGCTTGCCGATATGGGGCTCGATGCCGCCGTCTCCGACGATCAGGCCCGTGATCTCCTGGGCGTGATCAAGGAGCGGGAGGCGAACGGCTATGCTTATGAGGGCGCTGATGCCAGCTTCGAGCTGTTGGCCAGGCGCTCGCTCGGCGATGTCGGCGACTATTTCAACCTGATCAGCTTTCGCATCATCGACGAGCGCCGCTTCAACGCCCGGAACGAGCTGGTCACCATGTCCGAGGCGACCATCAAGGTCGAGGTCGGCGGCCAGATGCGCATGATCGTGGCCGAGGGTAACGGCCCGGTGAACGCGCTGGACTCGGCTCTTCGCCAGGCCCTGGCGCCGACATTCCCCGGTCTGGAGCACATGCACCTCGCCGACTACAAGGTACGCATCCTGACCCCCGATGCCGGCACCGCCGCCGTGACCCGGGTCATCATCGAGAGTATCGATGAAGAGGGCAAGCGCTGGTCGACCGTCGGCGTTTCGACCAATGTGATCGACGCCTCGTATAACGCCCTGCACGACGCCATCACCTACAAGCTCTACACCGACGGCGAGGCCGCGACGCGGCCAGGCTCGACTTCAAGAGGTGGGGTGGCCGTCTTTGGAAGGTGAGGGGTACAGAGCCGCCTCGATCGAGGGATTGGAGCCGGCGCCTGCCGTTATCCTGGTGGGAACGCAGCTTGGTGAGAATATCGGCACGACCGCGCGCGCCATGCTCAATTTCGGCCTCTCCGATCTCCGACTTGTGCGCCCAAAATGCGGCTGGCCGAGCATTAAGGCACTGAAGGCGTGCTCGGGCGCGACGGAAGTGCTCAACGCCGCACGTCTGTTTGATAACGTCGAGGCGGCGAGCGCCGATCTCCGCCTCGTCCTGGCGACCACGGCAAGGCCACGCGATCTGCCGAAGCCAGTGGTGACGGCGCGCGACGCCGGACGGAAACTCAGAGAGGGTATGGCTGACGGCCAGGCTGTGGGCGTGCTGTTCGGCCCGGAGCGCACAGGGCTCAGCAATGATGATCTGATCTATGCCGACGCAGTGCTGACGGTGCCGCTAAACCCCGGTTATAGCTCGCTTAATCTGGCGCAGGCGGTGCTCCTGATCGCCTATGAATGGTTCCAGGCCGGCGGGCCGGAGCGTCCAGCGTCCAGCAGCACCTCAGAGCGTCGTCCGGCGACCAAGGGCGAGCTCTCAGGCTTGCTCGATCACATGACCGGCGAGCTTGATCGTACGGATTTTTTCCGTACGCCTGAGAGGCGTCAAAGCATGCTCAAGACCATCAAGTTGGTCATTCAGCGGGCGGGATTGCGCGAACCGGACGTGCATCTGCTGCGCGGCATGATCAAAGCGCTGGCACGAGGTGACCGACGCTCGCGCTGAGGGATTTTTTCTTTTTTTTGTCGATAGCTAATCCTTCGTTAACCCTGAAGCGTCATCATGGTTTGATGGATGGATGAGTGGTTGCGCAATGATGACGAGAAGCTTGGTGCAAGGTGATGCGGATGCCATGGCTGCGGCCGTGGATGATGGGGGTGAACAGGGTGGCAATGCCCGATGAGCCGCCGGCGCAGTTGGGCGGACATGCGCGGTCGTCTGAAGCGATCGACACCTGAAACTCAGCCCCCATCGGAAGACGCGGAGAGCGCACATTCCATCGAGGCCGATGCGTCATCTCTGTCCATGCAGAGTACGACGGTGACGTCATCGCCGTGCGCAGTGGACGTCGAGCCGTCGGTAGCGGTTACGCAAGCCGTTGAAGCGCCTGAGAAGGAACTTCGAGAGCGGCTGCGCAATGCTGATCCCGAGCGGGAGAACCAAGACTTGGCGCCAGCTCCAGCCGTTCAGCCGTCCGTGGAAGGCGGAAAGATGGTTGGGGAGGAGGTCCGCGAGTCTGAAGACCGGCTGCTCGGGCATGTCATATCCGTGTCAGGCTCGATTATCTGGGGCTTGTTCGAGCAAGGCTCGCAGCATCCGGTGGAGATTGGCGCCATCGTTCGTTTGGAGGGCGCTTTGGGGCGGAGTTTCGGCATCGTCACCAGCCTGAAGCGCGACGGCCGACGGGCGGATGACGACCAGCGCATGGTGGAAATCCGGATGCTTGGCGAGGTTCTCGCGGGGACCAACAGATTTCAATGCGGGGTCTCGCAGCATCCTGCCCTGGATAGTCCGATCTACCTGGCCGACCGTTCCGAATTGTCGCTGATCTACCGCCAGCCGGATGCCTCCACTGTCAGGCTCGGTACACTTCGTCAGGCAGATGGCCTGCCGGCTTATGCGGTTACCGATCAGCTTCTCGGGAAGCATTTCGCTGTTCTCGGCACGACGGGCGCTGGTAAGAGCTGTGCCGTCACCGTGATCATGAAAGCCATTCTCGATGCCAACCCGTTTGGCCATATCATCATGCTCGATCCGCACAACGAATATGGAAAGGCTTTTGGTTCGTCGGCTGAGATACTCAATCCAAAGAGTTTGAAGCTGCCCTATTGGCTTTTGAACTTCGAAGAGATTTCTGAGGTTCTGGTCAACAAGGAGTCGGCCGAGAGTGCCTATGTCGAAGCGGCGATCCTTCGAGATGCGATTCTGCGCGCACGCAAGCAGACATTCGGCCTCGAGAAGGACAGCGAGCACATCACTGTCGATACACCGACGCCTTATAGGCTGTCCGACCTGGTCACCATCATCAAGGAGGATATGGGAGCGTTCAACCGAGCGGATCAGGTCGCGTCCTTCCAGCATCTGATCTCGCGGATCGAGCGGGTCGCAGCGGATCGACGGTTCTCTTTCATGTTTTCGAGCTTCATGGTCCAGGACACCATGAGCCAGGTGCTTTCGTCGATCCTGCGCATACCCGTTCAGGACAAGCCTGTCACGATCATCGATCTTTCCGGCATGCCATCCGAGATCGTCGATGTGGTGGTGTCGGTCCTCTGCCGATTGGTGTTCGAGTTCGTATTGTGGACGGACCGCTCGAAGGCGCCGCCGATCCTTTTGGTCTGCGAGGAGGCGCATCGTTACGTGCCGCGCGACGACGAGGATGCCTTTGCGCCGACCAAACGAGCAATCTCACGTATTGCCAAGGAAGGCCGAAAATACGGCCTCAGCCTCGGCCTGGTAACCCAGCGACCGGCCGAACTCTCGGTCAGCAGCCTCTCACAGTGCAACACGATCTTCGCGCTTCGCCTGGGCAATGAGCATGACCTGAAATTCGTGCAACATGCCATACCCGACGGGTCGAGGTGGCTGACTGAGACCATGCCGTCCCTCAACACCCGTGAGGCTGTGGTCATCGGTGCCGGCGTTTCGGTGCCTATGCATATCCGCTTCGACGAACTTCCGCCTGAGCACCGTCCCGCCAGCACGACCCCGCCCTTCTCAAGTGCTTGGCAAAAAGATTTCGACGATCCAGACCTGATTGATTTGACCATTCATCGCTGGCGACACCAGGTGCGGGATGATCCGGCGGCCGGATAAGCCTTGTGGCATGACCACGTCATCTGATTCCTACCGCATTTGTAGAAAGAGCCAAGAATTCCACGCTCATGACAGCTTAATTCGGGGGAACATCGGGGGCGTGCATATCCAGCATACCATAAGGCCAAATCCATGCATGATGGGCTAGGCTTTGCTCGCCTGCCAACGAGGAAACTAAGGTTGCTCAGGAACCTTCACTGATCATCATGGTCCAGGGCTGGTCCATCCCGTCAGGATACGCCCAGGAAAGAGACATACTCCGTCAGATATCGCAGGATTCTTCAAGCGTTTGTGCTGAATTGCTTTGACAATCCATCCGTCTTCTCTATAACCAAGCGGGTTCGAGCGGTATGCACTGCATGCCGCCGCTGTTGTTATCGTCTCAAAATTGATTAGGTCAACATGTCCAAACGCGTTGCAGCGAAGAGCAAGATTTGCCGTCGTCTCGGGGTCAATCTTTGGGGCCGGGCGAAAAATCCAATCGTCAAGAAAGACTATCCGCCGGGCGAGCATGGCTCCAAGCGTCGGAAGATTTCGGACTATGGTGCGCAGCTTGCTGCCAAGCAGAAGCTTCGAGGCTACTACGGCAATATTACCGAAAAGCAGTTTCGCCGTGTCTATCAGGAAGCTTCGAGGCGTCGCGGTGATACCGCCGAAAACATGATCGGCCTGCTTGAGCAGCGGCTGGACATGGTGATTTTCCGCCTGAACTTCGTGCCCACGGTCTTCGCCGCCCGTCAGTTCTGCAACCACGGCCATGTCCTGGTGAACGGCCGTCGCGTGACGATCCCGAGCTTTACGGTGCGCGAGGGGGATGTCATTGAGGTGCGTGAGAAATCCAAGACCATGGAGCTGGTTCTGGGCACTGTTCAGCAGCCGGAGCGTGACGTGCCGGACTACCTCTCCGTCGACCACAAGGCGTTGAAGGGAACCTATGTCCGGGTTCCGAAGCTCGCCGATGTGCCTTATCCGGTGCAGATGGAGCCCAATCTGGTGATCGAGTATTACTCGCGCTGATCTGGTTCAACCATCGGAATTTCGAGTTCAGGAGAGAGGTGCAGGTTTTTGCACCTCTTTTTTGTTGGGTTGTTGAACCTTGATCCGCCGGGCACGGCCTGAAGACACTGCCGCCATTCGGCGGATCGCCAGTGAAGCCTATCGTCCCTATGTGGCGGCCTTGGGTAAAGCACCTGCGCCGATGGTCGCCGATTTCGCAGCTCATCTCGACCAGGATTGGGTGATCGTTTCCGAACAGGACAGCGTTGTCCGAGGCTATGCCATCCTGCTGACGAACGCGCAGCGCGCACTCCTGGACAATATTGCTGTCGATCCAGCCTGCCAGCGTTCAGGGATAGGCGTTGCCTTGATCCAGCATGTCGAGCAACGCATCATCGACTTGGGCTACGAGGCCTTGGATCTCTATACAAACATTGTCATGGAAGACAACGTTCACTGGTATGAAAAGCTTGGCTTCGTTGAAACCAGACGGGTCGAAGAAGCGGGCTTTCGGCGGATCTATATGAGGAAAGTCATCAGCGATACGCGCTGAAAACCGATCACGATCGGTGAAGAGATCCCCGTATCTTGCTCGCAGAGAACCACGGTCCGGCCGTGCCGGTCAGGCTGCGGCCTGGGTGTCGATGCCTTTGTCCTTCAGGAGCTGAGCCAGCTCGCCGGACTGATACATTTCACGCACGATGTCGCAGCCACCGATGAACTCGCCCTTGACATAGAGCTGGGGGATCGTCGGCCAGTGGCTGTATTCCTTGATGCCCTGACGCAGCTCTTCGTCGGACAGGATATCGAATGCCTTGAACTTGACGCCTAGCAGCGAGAGCGCCTGCACCACTTGGGCAGAGAAGCCGCATTGCGGGAACACCGGCGTACCCTTCATGTACAGGGCGACAGGGTTGGCGTTCACGTCTTCCTCGATCCTTGCAAAAACCGGGTTCGCATCGTTCATGACAGCTCTCTCCCTATCAAGCGTTGAGCCTTCGGCCCGGCTCCATTGGTGCACCCGTTGTTTATTTGGGAACTTCGGTGGTCAGTGCAAGGGCGTGCAGCTCACCGCCCATCCGTCCGCCGAGCGCCTTATAGACCAACTGGTGCTGCTGGACCCGGGATTTGCCCTCGAAGTCAGGTGCGATGACCTTGGCATGGTAGTGATTGCCGTCACCGGCCAGATCGTCAATGATCACATCGGCTCCTGGCAGAGCGTCGACAATCAATGCTTTGATGTCTTCGGCTTTCATCGCCATCCTGTCGTCACCATCCCATCGCAGCCCTAATGTTCTTCGGATCGGTCGTTTGCAGACATGTAGCTGGACAGCCAGCCTTCATGTCGCTCGATCAATTCGCTCAAGCATATGGCATCACAACCCTTGATCGTCAATGATCGGCCACCTGTCCTGCCGATCGCGCGGGCGATAACGCCAGCCATTCTAGCCTCGTCCAGCAGGGTTGGCAGGCTCTCGGGATCGACCGCCAGAAGATAGCGTCCCTGATCCTCGCCGAACAGCCAGCCTGCGCCGTCATTTCCGTCCGCTGGGCGATCAAGGGCAGCGCCGATGCCCGATGCCATGGCCATCTCGGCGAGCGCCACCAGCATGCCGCCGTCGGCGACATCGTGGCAGGCTAAGACCTTGCCGTCCTCGATCAACCGCCTCACCAGATCGCCGTTTCGCCGCTCGATCGCAAGTTCTACGGGCGGTGGCGCCCCTTCTTCCCGGCCGCAGATTTCACGCAGGTAAAGGGAGCTGCCGAGCCAGCCATGGGCTTCGCCGATCAGCACCAGAGGGAGGTCCTCGCGATCGAAGGCGATCGATACGTTGTTCTTGAGATCGTCGAGTAGCCCGACGCCGCCGATAGTCGGTGTCGGCAGGATCGCTTGGCCATCGGTCTCATTGTAGAGCGAGACATTGCCGGAGACGATCGGGAAGTCGAGGGCGGCGCAGGCCTCGCCGATGCCTTCGAGGCAGCCGACAAACTGGCCCATGATCTCCGGATTTTCAGGGTTACCGAAATTCAGGCAGTCGGTGACGCCAAGCGGTCGGGCGCCGACCGCGGTTATGTTTCTCCAGGCCTCGGCTACCGCCTGGCGGCCGCCCTGCACCGGATCGGCATAGCAGTAACGCGGCGTGCAGTCAGTCGTGATGGCAAGACCGCGTTCGGTCCCGTGGATTCTGACGACGGCGGCATCGCCGCCAGGGCGCTGGACCGTATCGGCCATGACCATGTGATCATATTGCTCGTAGATCCAGCGTCTGGAGGCGAGATCGGGCGAGCCGATGAGTTTCATGAGCGCCTGATCATGCGGGATCGGCGGCGACACGCTTTCACCCACGATCGGCAGGGCCGGCTCCTTGGCCCGGTAGGGGCGTTGGTAGACGGGCGAAGCACCGCTGACCGGGGCGATCGGAACGTTGGCGACGATATCGCCATGCCAGCGCAGGACCATCGAGCCTGTATCGGTGACTTTGCCGACCGCAGCATAGTCCAGATCCCACTTGGCCATGATGGCCCGGGCCTGATCTTCAGCCCCCTCCTTCAACACCAGTAGCATGCGCTCCTGGCTTTCCGAGAGCATGATCTCGTAGGGCGTCATGCCGATTTCGCGCATCGGTACGCAATCGAGATCCATCTCGATCCCGACATTGCCGCGTGAAGCCATCTCGAACGAGGAAGAGGTGAGCCCGGCAGCTCCCATGTCCTGGATGGCGACGATGGCGTCGGTCTGCATCAGCTCCAGGCAGGCTTCAAGCAACAGCTTTTCGGTGAAGGGATCGCCGACCTGGACAGTCGGACGCTTGGCCTCGGTCTCGTCGCTGAACTCGGCAGAGGCCATGGTGGCGCCGTGAATGCCATCGCGGCCGGTTTTGGCGCCGACATAAACGACCGGGTTGCCCACGCCGGCAGCGGCTGCATAGAAGATCCTGTCCTTCTCGACCAGACCGACGCACATGGCGTTGACGAGGTTATTGCCGTTATAGGCGGGGTGAAAGGTGGTCTCGCCGCCGACGGTGGGCACGCCGATGCAGTTGCCGTAACCGCCGATGCCGGCGACGACGCCATCCACGAGATGACGGGTCTTCGGATGATCAGGGCTGCCGAAACGAAGGGCATTCAGGAGTGCCACCGGGCGGGCGCCCATCGTAAAGATGTCGCGCAAGATTCCACCGACCCCTGTCGCCGCACCTTGGTAAGGTTCGATGAAGCTTGGGTGGTTGTGGCTTTCCGCTTTGAAGACGGCGGCCATGCCGCCGCCGACATCGACGATGCCCGCATTCTCGCCAGGGCCGCAGATAACCCAGGGCGCCTCTGTCGGCAGCTTGGAGAGCCAGTGCTTGGAGGACTTATAGGAGCAGTGTTCGCTCCACATTACCGAAAAAATACCGAGCTCGACCGTAGTCGGCGTCCGACCCAGTATTTCCAGAATGAGTTTGTATTCGTCGTCCGAAAGACCGTGCTCGGCGATCAGTTCCGATGTGATGGGATCGTTGCGCATCGTCATGCCAGCGCCTCCATCAGAGCTCGGAACATCGGGGCGCCATCGGCGCCGCCGGTCACGGGATCGGCGGCGCGCTCCGGGTGGGGCATCAGGCCGAGCACGTTGCGTCCGGGGCCGAGCACGCCTGCAATGTCGTCAGTCGAGCCATTGGGATTATCACGATAGCGAAAGGCGATGCGGTCTTCGTCCTGGAGGCGTTGCAGCTCATGGTCGTCACAGACGTAGTTGCCATCGTGATGGGCGATCGGGATGTGAATGGTCTGTTCTGGATCGTACATGGTCGTGAAGATCGAGTTGATGCTGACGACGTCGAGCTCGACCTCCTTGCAGAGATATTTGAGTCCAACATTGGAAATCAGGGCACCCGGTACCAGGCCGGCTTCGGCGAGGAGTTGAAAGCCGTTGCAGATGCCGAGCACCGCCACGCCAGCTTCGGCGGCGCGCACGACTTCCACCATGATTGGCGCCTTGGCGGCGATCGACCCGCAGCGGAGATAGTCGCCGTAGGAAAAGCCGCCGGGCAGAACGATCAGATCGAGGCGCGGCAGCTCGGTATTGCCATGCCATAGTCGCGTGACCGATGCGCCTGCGTATTCCAGGGCGACGGCGACGTCGCGGTCGCAATTGGAGCCGGGAAAGGTGATGACACCTGCCTGCACAGTCGTATTCCTCGGTGCTGCCTGGTTTAGCCTGACCGAGCTTCGGTCTCGATGGTGACGGAATAGGTTTCGATCACCGGGTTGGCGAGAAGCTGAGCGCACATCGCCTCGACTTCGGCGGCAGCGGCCGCTCGGTCACTTGCCACAAGGTCCAGCTCGATCAACTTTCCCTGGCGCACTTCGCCGACGCCGCCAAATCCCAGCTGCCCCAGGGCCCGCCCTATCGCGGCCCCTTGCGGATCAAGCACACCGTCTTTGAGCCTCACATGCACTTTCGCTTTCATCGTTCTTCCCAAATGTGACGAGATCGAAGTCAACCCGGTAGCGGGTCGCTACTGGACTGTTTCGGGGCCTTTCATGTCGCGGGGGCCGGCTTCCGGTAGGATGCCGAGGCGGCGGGCGACTTCCTGATAGCCTTCCTCGACCCGGCCGAGATCGCGACGAAAGCGGTCCTTGTCCAGTTTTTCGTTCGTGAGCACGTCCCAGAGGCGGCAGCTGTCCGGACTGATCTCGTCGGCAAGAATAATGCTCATCTCGTCATTCTCCCAGTAGCGGCCAAACTCGATCTTGAAGTCGACGAGGCGAAGGCCGGCGCCCATGAACAGGCCTGAGAGGTAGTCGTTGATCCTGAGGCCAAGATTGAGCATCTCGTCGATTTCCTGGTATGCGGCCCAGCCGAAGGTAGAGATATGCTCTTCGGTAACCAGCGGATCGCCGAGTTCGTCGGACTTGTAGTAATATTCGACGATCGAGCGCGGAAGCGGTTCGCCCTCTTCGAGGCTAAAGCGCTTGGCGAGCGAACCCGCGACCACATTGCGGATCACCAGCTCGATCGGGATGATCTCGACTTCCTTGACCAGCTGTTCGCGCATATTGAGGCGGCGGACGAAATGGTTCGGGATTCCAATCGAGGAAAGCTTCTCCATCAGATATTCGGAGATCCGGTTGTTCAGGACGCCTTTGCCGGTGATCACGCCTTGCTTCTGGTTGTTGAAGGCGGTGGCATCGTCTTTGAAGTACTGAATGAGCGTACCGGGCTCCGGCCCTTCGAATAGCACTTTGGCCTTGCCTTCATAGACCTTGCGACGACGGCTCGGTTGGCGTGACATTGGGCAGATTTCCAGTCGGACGCAGGAAGCAGACGAGCTGCGCGCTGTCTATAGCGCAGGGCGATTGGGAACACAACAAAACGTGCTAAAAGCCGCGGGTTAGCGGTGGAACGCGGGTTGGTTGTCATCGACCTGCGCTATAGATGGCGCGATGTTGCTTGAGGTTACCAGCGAAGTCAGGGCATTTTGCTCTATTCGGGTCATCTGATGTTGGACTGCTGGTGTGTTGCCATGTCTCTTACCGAAACCGATCTCTATTCGCCGATAAAACTTTTCCTCGAAGGTCAAGGTTATGCCGTGAAAGGCGAAATCGGCCGCTGTGACATCGTCGCACTGCGTGAGGGTGAGGACCCGGTGGTGGTCGAGATGAAGACGCGGTTTTCACTGGACCTGGTGTTTCAGGCGGTCGAGCGGCTGTCGGTGACCGACAAGGTCTATGTCGCTATTGAACATGGCAAGAAGACGCTCTGGGCTCGGAAATCCAAGGACATTCTGCGGCTTTGCCGGACACTGGGCCTCGGCCTTTTGACTGTCCATGTCGAACGAGGCCTCGTGGAGCCGAGGCTTGATCCCGGACCGCGTGAGCGGCGGGTCCTCAAGAAGCGGCGTGAGCGGTTGCTACGTGAGTTCTCGCAGCGGGTCGGGGATCCTATGAAAGGCGGCAGCACACGCTTGCCGGTGATGACCGCTTATCGTCAGGACGCCCTTCGCTGTGCCCGGGTACTTGGCGAGCACGGGCCGAGGAAGGTCAGGGAGTTGAGGGCAGATGCCGGAGTGGAGCGGGCGGGAACGATCCTGCTCAGGGACGTCTATGGCTGGTTCGAACGCGTGGAACGAGGCGTCTATGACCTGACGCCGAAGGGCGAGGATGCGTTGAGGCTATTCAGCGACGCCTTGGGAAAATTCTGAACGCAGCCAGACGTAAGGTTATCGTCGGCATCAGTGCGCCCAATCCGAGATGCCGTTCATCGTGCAGCAATCAACGTCTGCATAAGCGTCAAGCATCGAAAAAAACTTGTTAACCCAATATTTTACTGTGTGATCTTGACATTGCATCACAGGTTTGGCTAGTGGGCTTGTTGGCTTGAAATCGGGTTTCTTTTTTTCGAGTCCGAGCATTGGAGGGACAGATATGGCGACCGCAAAGAAATGGTTGATCGGGTTCCTGCTCCTTGGTGCCTTTGCCCTTGTCGGCTGCACCGGCCCATACTCGCAGGAGGCGAGTGCGCCTCGATCGGAGAGGCTGGTGGAGCAATCGAGGCTGGTGCTGCACGATTTCCTCGATGACGAGCAATTTCAGCGCATGCGCGTCTACGTTCAGAACGCTTATGCCATCATGATTGCGCCCGACCTCCTGAAAGGCGGTTTTCTCGCGGGGGCCGAGCGTGGCACGGCGGTCATGTTGGTGCGCAATCCGACGACCGGAGGCTGGGGACAGCCGGCATTCTACGACATTTATGGCGGTAGCCTGGGCCTGCAGTTCGGGGTGAAGACCTCGGATCTCGTCGTGACGGTCATGAACGAGGGGGCCGTCAAGAAAATCGTCGGTTCCGGCGTCAAACTTGGCGCAGATGCCTCGGTGGCGGCCGGCAGGGTTGGGGCGACTATCGGTGCTGCGACAACCACCCGTTTCGGTGAAGACCTCTATGTCTTCGCCAAGGACCAGGGGCTGTTTGGCGGTTTTGCCATCGACGGCAGCTATGTCAGAGCCAAGAGTGACTGGAATGAGGCTTACTATGGTCGTCCGGTGCAGCCCTGGGACGTGATGGTCGACTTCAATGTCATCTCAGGCACCGAGGTCGCTTCACTGCATGAGACGTTAACCCGTTTTTGAGCTGTCCCTTCTCGAATCGGACCCTTCCAATTGAAAATGGCCTGACGCTCTGCTCTACCCTTGGCTCACTACCAGGAAGTTGGCCTGGTGCATCGGTCCAAACAGATTGATCAGGTCTTTTTGATCTGATGCAAAATCAATAATCTCGTGCATCAGGAATTGAATTTTTTTGAGTATGTCGACGCACTAGGCGATGGAAGGCCGAGCCGCCCGGCCATTATACGAGATTTGGCCAGGAAACAGCACTGCCGAGCGCGATCAGGAGACCGCCGGCGCTCAGCGCTCTCCTCGCACTGAAGCCAAAACCACGGCGTGCAGGTCTGACAGTTGTAGCGAGGGCATCCAGCATGTTGCCCGGAACAGGCCGATTGAGCAGTGGGGCGTAGAGGCGTCGGATCAAGTCGCCCTGAATGCCATAATGCAGAAGCCGGTCGGCGGCATCCTCGTCATACTCCACCAGCGCATCAACGTCGGCCATATGATGACCGTCGAGTTCTCCATCGAGATAACCGTGGATCTCGATCTCCTGACTGTGCGCGGTGCTGATGGCTGATGTCCCGGCGTTCGCACCCAATTCATCCATCGCAAGGGCTTGACGCAGGCGCATCCGAGCGCCTGAGACCATTGACATGATCTGCTCCGTCGGCACCCGAATCACATCGGCAATCTTATCGTAGGCGAGGTTTTCGAGTGCAACCAGAACCAAAAGCTCACGATCTTGCTCGTCCAGTCCGTTGATTGCCTGAGCAAACTGGTGGATTTCGAACTGGTCAGCGCCCGCAAGTCCGCGGCAAAGGGCTGTCTCGAAAGCGCGCGCGGCCTCGGGCGAACGCGTTGGCGCCGATGCGCTCGTCAGCATTTCCCGCCGGCGTTTATGAAGAAGCGTGATCAAAGTGAGGCTCAGATCAGGGGTCTGCTGCAGCGCGGACAGGTCGGCGAGCGCCATCTCGATGGTGCCCTGCACCAGTTGATCGGCGATCTGCTCATCGCCGATTTGAACGGCGGCGAACCGGCGAAGGCGGGGCACATTGGTGATAACGCTGAGTGACAGCTGCGACGGCGACAGATCGGTTCTATCGGCAGGCAGCGTTGATGGCGGTTTACCGACGCCTGCTTTTTGTCGCGCTTTCCTAGTCAAGAATGCCGGAGCCGGAGCCGGAGGCTTCTCTGCTCGGGCTTCGGGGGCGCCGATCACCGCAAGCTGAGCGAGGGTTTTGGACAAGGGCAGTACGGTCGATGAACTCTCGATCCGCTCAGGTGGCTTAGTCTGTGTCTTGGGATCTGAAGATTTGTTCTTGTCCAGGATGTCGCTTCCAACCAGGACATCGGCCATATGGGCATGCCAGTCATCAGCGATGTGATCATCCGATGGGTCGGACGTTTCCATCTCGAGCGGGTCCAGTTCCAGCCCTTCGAGATCAAGCACATCAATCTCGGCATCACCGTCCTTGGTCAACGAGGCTTCGTGATCGTCATCATCATTATTCAACTCACGATCATTTTCCGACAGGCCGTCGGCCTTGGCGTCTTCGCCATTCGGTTCGATTGAAGCTGGCGGTTCGATTGAAGCTGGGATCGATGGTTGAGCCTTCCTCTGCAGTTCTGGAATGGGTTGCAGCGCAAGGCTGGTTTCCAGTGGAGCTATCGGCGCTTCTTCCAGCTTCGACGAAGCAGGCGTCTCTTTAAGTGGAGGAGATCCTGACGCCTTCTGTAGGACTGGCTCTTTAAGAAATGGCACCGGTTCGGTCGCATCACGATCAGCCGGCTCTCCGGTTTCGGTGGCTTGATCGTTCCCGTGATTGTCGGAAGGCGGCGGCGATGGCTCCTCGATTTCGTTCGGTTCGCTCGCGCTCATCTTCAGGTCGGCGGATGAGGGGGAAGGGCCCTGGACATTGTCAGGTGTCGATGCGCCGTTCAGGTCGATGTTCGGGAAGAAGGGAGGCTTTCTCGCAGGCATTGACGATAAGCCTGCGTCGAGGTCGCCGAGATCATCGAAATCATCGAGGTCATCACCATCGTCGAATTCGAACGGTAGTTCGCTTACACCTTCGGCAGCTTGGACACCTTCGGCAGCTTGGACATCTTCGGCAGTTTGGACTTCAACGACGTCTGCGTCATCTTCATCCGGCGTAATTTCGTCGGGGGCCGAGGCCGTTTCCGTAGGCTGATCGGATGGGGTGCTTTCGTCATCCGGATCAGCGGTGCTGATCGGCTCAATTAGCTCGAATTCCTTTTCCGCTTCGGGTGGTTCGGAGAGCCCATTCTCTCGTGCAGCAGCAGTCTGGTCCGCTGGTCTCGCCGACTTTCTGAGCCAGCGCAGGGCTGATGAGGCGACGTTGGTGCCAGAGCCCGCTGACGGCGAATCTTGGTCCGCCGTTTCGTCTTCGGGATCATGACGCCCGACAGAATCGTTACCTTTGGAAATACGAAACAATGCCACAACCTTGATGAGGAGCGCACCGGACCGATCTCCTCCGGTCAGGCACGAACCGATATGCTAGGTTCACAAAGTCCGGGCTTGTATATACGAATTTTATTCAAATGAAAATCAACTATTAATATAATTTTTCTAAAAATGAATCAATGCTGGATTTCTTCTGTCCTCATTGCCCCCAGAAGCCCTCATCTATTGCTCAGCGATGACGGCGTTGAGCAAGGAGACGACATCCTCTCCGTCCCACTCCGCGTCGCCCAACACCCGTCCGACCTCATGGCCTTTGCGATCGATGATCAGTGTTGTCGGGAGTCCGGGTGCGCGCAGTGTCCGGCCGGCCTTTGCGGTTTCATCATGATAGACCGCAAGGTTCTCGATGCCGACGTCTGCGTAGAAACTCAGGACCTTGGAAAGATCGCCGCGATCGACGGCAAGCGCAATCACGTCGAAATCGTCGCCGCCGAGGGCGGCTTGCAGCCGATCGAGCGACGGCATCTCTTTGCGGCAGGGCGCGCACCAGGTTGCCCAGAGGTTCAGAACGACGACACGCCCTTGAAAATCCGCGAGACTGCGCTCATTACCGTCTGCATCGAGAAACGTGACCTCGGGAACGGGACCGCCGTCCGTGGCGACAAAGTTGAAGGCTTGGGCCGGCTGAACGAAAAAGAAGGCCAGCAGGGCAGCACCCAGCAAGACGCTGATCCTCATGCCCCATCGCCCGGTGAGCATATGTGGTGTCTGGAATGTCGAACTTATGGCAACTGTGCTGAACAAACTTGGCATCATCGGATCCGAATTAGAGAACGTGTGGACAGACCATTGAGCAACCGACAGAACGAACAGCCGAAACCGTCATCGCCCAGTGCGGAGGCTCGTGACAGGCCCGGCGCAGGCCAAAGAGGCGTCGATCTCTGGGGCGGACATTTCGTCGATGGGCCAGCCCCATTGATGGAACAGATTAATGCCTCCATCAGCTTCGACAAGCGCTTGTATCTTCACGATCTCGCGGGCTCGAAGGCGCATTCACGCATGCTCGCCGCCGTCGGTCTCCTCAGCAGCGAGGAGCGAGATGCGATTCTTGAAGGCCTGGAAGCGATCAAGAGTTCAATCGAAGCTGGCGAGTTCGACTTCAGCCCAAGCCTTGAAGACATCCACATGAACATCGAGGCCAGGCTCACCGAGGCTATCGGCGAACCTGGGCGAAAGCTGCACACGGCGCGCTCCCGAAATGATCAGGTCGCCACCGACTTTCGTCTTTGGCTGCGTGATGCGCTCGATGCGATCGACGGGTTGCTTCGAGATCTGCAAAGGGCGCTGATCAATCGCGCTGAAGCTCATCATGATTGGGTGATGCCGGGTTTTACCCACCTTCAGGCCGCGCAACCCGTGACTTTCGGCCACCATCTCATGGCCTATGTCGAGATGTTCGGTCGCGATCGTGGACGATTTTCAGACGGGCGCGCACGTCTGAACGAATGCCCGCTTGGTGCTGCCGCCCTCGCAGGCACCAGCTTTCCCATTGACCGTCTGGCGACGGCGGCCGACCTTGGCTTCGATCGGCCGATGGCGAATTCGCTGGACGCGGTCTCGGATCGGGATTTCGCGCTTGAGTTTCTCGCAAGCGCCTCGATTACGGCCGTGCATCTCTCGCGATTGGCCGAGGAGTTGGTGTTATGGTCAACGCCGCAATTCGGCTTCATCAGGATGAGTGAGGCTTTTTCCAGCGGTAGTTCGATCATGCCGCAAAAGCGCAATCCCGATGCCGCCGAACTCCTGCGCGGCAAGTCAGGGCGTATCGTCGGCAGTCTGAACGGGCTGCTGATGACGTTGAAAGGCCTGCCGCTCGCCTATTCCAAGGACATGCAGGAGGACAAGGAGCCGGTCTTCGATGCTGTTGACAGTCTTCAGCTTTGCCTCGCCGCGGCAACGGCCATGATCGAAACTCTCCATGCTGATCGGGAGGCTATGAAGGCGGCGGCAGGTGTGGGTTACACGACGGCGACCGACCTTGCGGACTGGATGGTGCGCAGCCTCGGTGTGCCGTTCCGAGAAGCCCATGCAGCATCCGCGCGCGCGGTGCGTCTTGCCGAGCAATCCGGTGTCGATCTTGCCGAGCTTTCTCTGGAGCATCTGCAGTCGATCGATAAGCGTATCACATCGGCCGTCTTTGATGTGCTTACCGTCGAGCGCTCGGTGGCCTCGCGCACTAGTTTTGGTGGTACGGCGCCAAACTGCGTACTAGATGCTGTATCCCGTGCAAAATCGCGTTATTTGTAGCGGGATTCATTCGCGTTTTGGTCGTGGTGCCTCTCGACAGATAGGTTCTGCCGTTGTTCAATGTGCTCGTTCCTGAAAGGAACAATCGCGCCCCTGGCGATCCGGAATGGTCAGATGCAGGAAGCGCTCGCTAACAGAAACGCGATTGAAAGCGCTGCTCGTTATGTCGGAATCCTCCCACGTTTCGCCAAAACCCAAGGTCGAGCTTAGCCGGCCCTATGCAGATGTCAGGCGGCGAAAGTTGCTTTTGGCGCTTGGCGCGTCCGTTGCCCTTGCAGGCTGCGGCAAGAAGGGGGACCTTGAGCTCCCTCCTGCTGAGCCGGTTTTGAGGGATGAGCAGCCGGGCGGCGATGCTCAATGAACGACGTTTTTCACTACGAAAATGGTCGGCTTATGGTCGAGCAGGTTTCACTCGCCACCATCGCGGATGCAGTGGGGACGCCCGCCTATGTCTACTCATCCGCCGGTATGTGCGCCCAGCTGGCAGCACTGCAGAATGCGTTTTCCGGCCAGCGAATGACCGTTTGTTATGCGATCAAAGCGAACAGCAACATTGCAGTCGTCCGAACACTCGCCAATCAGGGCGCTGGGGCTGAGATCGTTTCCGGTGGCGAGCTGCAAAAAGCGCTGGCGGCAGGTGTGCCTGCCGATATGATCATGTTTGCAGGCGTCGCCAAGAGTCGCGAGGAGATGGCGCTGGCGCTGGACGCGGGCATCGCGCAGTTCAATGTCGAATCGGTGCCGGAGCTGATGGCGCTCAGCGAAGTGGCGGCAGCAAAGAAGATGAAGGCGCCGGTTGCGATCCGCATCAACCCGGATGTCGCCGCCGACACCCACGAGAAGATCAGCACCGGTCGTCGTCAGGACAAGTTCGGCATTGCCTACGAGCGGGCGGGCGAAGTCTACGCCATGGCAGCTAGCCTTGCCGGCATCGAGCCGGTCGGTGTGCATCTGCATATCGGCTCGCAGATCATGAGCCTTGCCCCATTCGAAGCGGCCTATCAACGTGGCGTTGAACTTGTGCGCCAACTGCGTAAAGACGGCATCCCGATCTGCCGTCTCGACCTGGGTGGCGGCATGGGTGTGCGCTATCGCGGCGATGCACGTTTGGATGTCCTGGCCTATGCGGAACTGGTTCGGGACGTCACCAAGGGCCTCGATGTCGAGCTTCTCCTGGAGCCTGGACGCTATTTGATCGCTGAGGCCGGAGCGATGCTGGCCAAAGTCAGATATATGAAAGAAGGCCATGAGCGTCCCTTCGCGATTCTGGACGCCGGCATGAACGATCTGATCCGCCCGGCACTCTATGATGCCTATCACGAGATCTTGCCGCTCAAAGAAGCCGATCCGGATACGGAGCTTCAGCCGACCGACGTCGTCGGGCCGATCTGCGAGAGTTCCGACATTTTCGCGCGCGGACGTGCACTTGCTCCACTTGAAGCCGAGGATTTGGTGGCGTTTCTCGGCGCTGGCGCGTATGGTGCCGTCATGGCTTCCGACTACAATGCCCGGCCGCTCGCGGCCGAGGTTCTTGTCGATGAAGATCGTTTCTCGGTGGTGAGGCCGAGGATCGAGCCGGTGGAGCGTTTCGCGGACGAGCGCCTGCCGGACTGGCTTGAAATGCCGCCGCTAGAATGCGGCCGAGCCTGTTAGGTTAATGGGAGCAGGGCATGAGCAACATTGATCCTAGAGGTCGTGGAGATCCCGCAGGTCGCGGCGACCTCGGAGGTCACGGTGATCCGAGGCGCCGCTGGCGTTTTCGCTGGCGTCTGGGGGCGGCCAGGATCGCGCATGCTTTCGAAAAAATCTGGCCGGCACTCTGGCCGTCGCTTGCCGTTCTGGGTCTCTTCTTGACCATCAGCCTTTTCGGACTTTGGCGCTATCTTCCGGGATGGCTCCATGGGCTCGGTCTGTTCGCCTTCGCCGCTGCGTTTGGCTGGACACTCGTGCAAACGCGGTCGGCCCTGGCCTGGCCGTCCCGGCATGCCGGGCTCGGGCGCCTCGAGGAGGTCAACAACCTTCGGCATCAGCCGCTTCGCTCCCTTGATGATCAGCTTTCCAGCGGTCATGACGACCCGTTGACCCGGTCACTCTGGAAGCGGCATCGTGAGCGCCTGACCGGCATGATCAGCAGGCTCAGGGTGGGGCTGCCCAAATCGGATCTTCCCAGGCTCGATCGCTGGGCGTTCAGGATCGGACTGGCGCTTGTTCTCATCGTCGCCCTGGTCGAGGCCGGTAATATGGCGCCGAATCGCCTCGCCCAGGCGTTCGATCTGCAACGTTCGGATGGTCTCGCTGATGAGGCCGTCCAGCTCACGGTCTGGGTCACGCCACCCGATTACACCGGACTGCCGGCCGAAGCGCTCGAGCAGGGCGAAGCACCTCTCGAAGAGGGCCTGATCGACATCACGCCTTCGGTAAGCTTCCCCGCCGGTAGCGAAGTGCTCGCCCAGCTGCATCATGTCGACGGCCTCATCGAACGCTTTGCGCTTAGCCTTGGCGGGGACGCAGAGCCGTTCACCGCCGTTGGTGGTGAAAGCGCCGAGGC
>JBPCVQ010000066.1:0-8124 GCA_051010395.1 Geminicoccaceae bacterium
CGATCACGGTCGCCCTGACGCCTTCGGCGCCGCCAGCGTTGAGCATGTCGATCGCGGCACCGCCGAAGGTCGACATCCAGAGCGCACAGACAAGTGTCGGCGCGATCAGCGCGCAAAGCACGAACTCGCGCACCGTGCGCCCCCTCGAAATGCGGGCGATGAACATGCCGACGAACGGTGACCAGGAAATCCACCAGGCCCAGTAGAACGTCGTCCAGCCGTGGAAGAAGCTGGTATCCTCGCGCCCGAACGGATTGGACAAGGCCGGAAGCAGCATCACGTAATCGACCATGACGTTGAAGTACCGCGTGATCGCCGTGCCGACGCCCGTCACGAACAGGACGAAAAAGAACAGCGCCACCGCCATGACCATGTTGATCTCGGAAAGCCGCTTCACGCCCGCATCCATGCCAAGGCAGACGGAGACGAGTGCAACCAGGGTAATGCCGATGATGAGCAGCACATATACCGTGTTGCTCGTTTCGATACCAAACACCTCGTAGAGGCCCGCCGCCACCTGTTGCGCACCCAGCCCGAGCGACGTCGTCAGACCGAACAATGTCGCGAACACGGCAAGCGTGTCGATGATATGGCCCCACCAGCCCCAGACTTTTTCACCGAGAAGCGGGTAGAAGGCCGAGCGCAGGGTCAGCGGCAGATTGAGATTGTAGCAAAAGATCGCCAGAGCGAGCCCGACTGCCGCGTAGACCGCCCAGCCTTCGAGGCCCCAGTGATGAATGGTGCCGACGACGCCGATATAGGTATTGCCGGGCGTCTGATCGTCGATGCCGAGCGGATGCGCAGCACCTTCTTCGGAGAAGTTGTAGTAGGTCGGCTCCAGCACACCGAAGAACAAGAGGCCAATGCCGATGCCGGCTGCGAACATCATCGCGATCCAGCCAGCGTAGGAATAATCCGGCTTCGCGTCCTTGCCGCCAATCCTCACCGAGCCGACGGGCAGAACGATCAGCACCAGACAAAACAGCGTAATCGCATCGACGGAGAGCACCAGAAACCAGTCGAAGGTGCTGGTCAGCCAAGGCCGCAGCCATCCGAAGAATGCCGCCGAAGCTTCCTGATTGGCCAGTGAAATGAGCACGAATGCCGCTATGAGAACACTGGAGATGAGGAAGACCGGGTTATGAATGTCGAGACCGAATGGGCGAACATTGTCCTGCCCCAGTTCGTACTCGGTTTCGAAGTCCCAGACTCTCGGGTCTGGATCGAGCATCTTTTTCGTCTCAGACATGATTGCTTCCCTAATGATTATTGTCTGAGGCTACAGCTGTGACCACCCTTCCGACAAGCCTCGGTTTTTTGCTCGGCTTTCTCGGAGCCGGCAGGCAGAAGCTAAATGAACGTTCGCGAACCTGTCGCGACACTTCGGATGGTGGCGACGCGACAGGACACAACCGAAGATCTCGATCAATACTCTGTTTCGCCCCCCCGCCGCCGCCACCGTCAAGCAAATCGCGACGATACCCCTGGGGTCCGCACGCCCGGTGGAGATAGAGGGTGGGTCCCGAACTCCGAGGATCGCATGGACCAGAAAGTAACCATGACGGGCAAAGGTTAACGGAAGCTTATCGATCCAGTCGCCAAGCTCAATGTAACCGTTGTTTCCGGCCGGCAACGGCCATTTTTTCCACTCTCATCAATAGAAACCAGCCAAGGCCCGCGTTACCTGACGATCTTGGAGTTACCCCTGCGGCTGGCAGCCGCCGCCTCACGACGGGCGATGTAGATGGCGGCGGCGAATATGACGGCGCCGCCGAGCCATGTGGAAAGCTTCGGCACCTCGGCGAACAACAGAAAGGCGATCAGCGCTGCGAATGGCAGGCGCAGAAACTCGAAGGGTGCTGCGGCCGAGACGTCGACCAGGGCGAGCGCCCGCGTCGCTGACAGCCAGCTCAACGTGCCGAGCACGCCGATGGCGATCAGCAGCAACCATCCAGTCATGTCGGGCGGCTGCCAGTGCAGCAGACAAAGCGGCAGTGACAGCGTGGTCGCAATCAGCGCCTGATACCAGACGATCGCGCCCACCTGCTCCGTGCTGGTAAGGCGCTTGATCAACAAGGCGGTCGCGGCGCCCATAACCGTGCCGAGCAGCACCACCAGAGCGTAGGGCGAGATAACTCCGGTCCCCGGCTGCAGCACAATGATCACGCCGAGCAAGCCGAGCAGCACAGCGGTCCAGCGGCGGGCTTTCACCACCTCGGCCAGGATCAGGGCGGCGCCCAGGGTGACGAACATCGGTTTCGAGAAGGAAAGGGCGATGACATCGGCGAGCGGCAGATAGGCGATCGCCAGGAAGTAGCAGACCATCCCGGCGAGATGGCAGACACTCATCAGCACGAGCCCCCCCGGACGGTTGACTCTGAGCATGCCGGAACCAGTTCGGAAAAGCAGTGGCAGCATGGCGGCGAGGCCGAACAGGTTCCTGAAGAAAACGATCTCGAAGGTATGAATGTCGGCAGATGCCATCCTGATCAAAGCGTTTTGGGTTGCGACGAAGCCGGCGCCGGCGATCATCAGGATGGTGGCCTGAAGCGTTGGCGACAGCCTGATAAATAGATGGCCGATCCTCTGGAGAAATATCATGGAGCGACGATGGCCGATTTTCAGGAGATGGCATAGAGGGTTGATGAGGAGGCTTGCAGCACGGCCCGGGTTCCGCGCATCTTGGAAGGCAGGACAGAGATCAGGGGGCTGATCATGAAGAGCTATCAGATCAATGAATGGGACGGGCCGCTCGAACTCGCTGAAAAGCCGACGCCGACGCCGACTGGCCGCGAAGTCCTGCTGCGCATCACGGCAGCCGGCATCTGTCATTCAGATCTGCATATCCAGGACGGCTTTTTCGACCTCGGCCAGGGCGAGCGCGTGGATTTCGCCAAGCTCGGCGCTCAGCTCCCGCTGACGCTCGGCCACGAGATCGCCGGTGTGGTCGAAGCCGTCGGGCCTGACGCTGGCAGCGTACCAGGCGCTGGCAGCGTGAAGGTCGGCGAGGCCTATATCGCGTTTCCCTGGATCGGCTGCCGTTCCTGCGGCGTCTGCGCCCATGAGCGCGAGCAGTTCTGCATGACCCCGAAATTCCTCGGAGCCAGGGTCGACGGCGGCTACAGCGACCATGTGATCGTCCCTGATCCCGCCTATCTCGTGCGTCATGACGGCATCTCCGCCGACATCGCCTGCACCTATGCCTGCGCCGGGCTTACCGCCTATAGCGCCCTTCGCAAGGCAGGTGAACTGAGCGAGAAGGACTGCCTCCTGATGATCGGCGCCGGCGGCGTCGGCCTCTCAGCTCTGCACATGGCACACGAACTGACCCAGGCAAAGATCATCGTCGCCGATACCGATCCCAAAAAGCGAGAAATCGCCAAGGCGGCCGGCGCCTTCGAGGTGATCGACAACAACGCGGAAGACGCGGCGGCAAGGGTCATGGAGGTCACGGACGGCGGCGCCCGTGCGGCGATCGATTTCGTCGGAGCCGTGCCCACAGGCAAGTTCGGTCTCGCCAGCCTTCGGAAGGGCGGACGCTTGATCGTCGTTGGCCTCTATGGCGGCGCCCTGCCGGTAGCACTGCCCCTCATGCCGGTGCGCGCGCTCACCATCCAGGGCTCCTATGTCGGTACGCTCGACGAGCTGAAGGACCTGGTGTCCCTCGGCCAGGCCGGCAAGATCCCACCCATCCCGCTCGACCCACGCCCACTCGACGACGCCCCGCAGTCCTTGCAGGACCTGCGTGACGGTAAGGTGTCAGGACGAGTTATTCTGCAGCCCTAGCAGGTTGTGGAAGGCGGCTAACAGTACCGGCCTTTCCCCGTCATTTGAGTCTGGCGACCATGATCACCGGGTCGATCCGCTCCTCGTCCAGCCCTCTGGCGTAGTTGGCGAATTTTTCGGGCGTGTTGGAACCGGTGAGGATATGCAAGCCGAGCGGCGGCGGGCTGTCCTGTTCGGCGGCTTTGGCGAATGCCTTTCGAAAGAAATCCACGGCGAAGTCGCGCAGGCTCTTGCTGTCGACGACGTCAAAGCCAGCATCGGAGATCAGGCTCCGGGTCTCGCCCGGTGTCTTCAGGAAACTGCTGGCCTCGGTCTCTGCCCAGGGCACTGGATAGTGCATATCAGCGTTAGGGCCGCGCATGACGTCGAACAAGCAGAACGGCGCGCCTGGCTTCAGAACACGAGCGACTTCGCTATAGAAGCGCGCGCGATCCTCGATGTTCATCGCGACATGGAAGGTCACGCCGGCATCGAAAGCGCTGTCTTCGAAAGGCATGTCCAGCACACTGCCCTGCATGAAAGCACAGCGATAGGCCAGACCAACCCTCTCCGTCAGTGCTCTGGCCACATCGACATATTCAGGCGTCAGATCAAGCCCGGTAACCTGGCAGCCCTGCTCCGCGGCAAGGCAGCGCGCAGTGCCACCGATTCCTGAGCCGGCGTCGAGCACATGCATGCCGGCGTCGATCGGCGTCATCGCGAGGGCTTCGAGCGTCGTCACCCGGCCGGCCGTATGGAACTCGTCGACCGGCGCCAAATCCTCGATCGACGGTGAGGCCGGATCGACACCCGAACGCTCTAGTCCATCCAAAATGGCCTGAAGCAGGCCCGCCTTGCCGTAGTGAGCGGCCACATGTTCTTCTAATTTCTGGTGCATGATTTCCTCAGCTCCTTGGTGGCTGGGTTTTCTCTTCATCGAATTTCGAACCGATCAATATCATAGCGCCTTGGCGCAATGAGCCCAGTGATCTACTTCACCCCGCCGAGCGACAGGCCCTTGACCATGTAGCGCTGCATCCATGCGAAGACGACGGCGACAGGCACGGTTGCGAGCAGCGTCGCCGCCATGACATGCTCCCAGTTGATCTTATAGGCACCGCCGACCAGCACATAGATCCTGAGCGTCAGCGTGTAGCTCTCCTGGCTTCGAAGCAGAGAGAGAGCGAGGACGAACTCGTTCCAGGTGTTGACGAATGTCAGGATCGCCGTGACGGCCAGCGCCGGCAGCGCCATGGGAAGGAACACCAGGCGAAGGCTCTGGAGCCAGGTAGCGCCGTCGATCCAGGCACTCTCCTCAATCTCCTTCGGGATCGTCTCAAAAAAGCTTTGCAGCATCCAAGTCGCGAACGCCATATTGAAGGCGCCGTAGGCGAGGATCAGCGCAATCGGCTGGTCGACCACGCCGAGTGCGGCCATCATGCGAAAAATGCCGATGATCAGGACGATCGGCGAGAGCATCTGGGTGATCAGAAGAAACTGGCGATAAGCCGGCTGACCCCTGAACTTAAAGCGTGCCGTAGCGTAGCCCGCCGGGATCGCGACCAGGAGAACCAGGGCGACCGAAGCGGAACTCACGATCAGGCTGTTCACCAGCGCTTTTCCAAAATCGATCGCATGCCACATGTCCGAAAAATTCGACCACCTGAGTTCGGTCGGCCACCAGGTTGGATCGAAGACGAAGATTTCCGACCTCGGCTTCAAGGCAGTCGACAGCATGACGGCATAGGGGAACAGAATAGCAATCAGGATCGGTGACAGGACAAGCCAATAGAAGAGGCTCTTCTTGGCTTTACTCATGGCCGTCTCCCCGAGACCGCATCGCCATCCGCGCGTAAACGATGGTGAAGGCGAGAAGGATGGCGAACATGATGAGCGACATGGCGGCGGCGTCGCCGATCCGGCCGTAGCGGAAGGCGAGCTTGTAGAGATAGGTGACGAGAATGTCGGTGCTGTTGGCGGGATCGCCCTTGGTCATCACCCAGATGATCGGGAACGAGTTGAAGACGTGAATGATGTTCAAGACGAGCGCGATGTTGAAGAAACTCTTCATGAGCGGCATCGTCAGCTTGGTGAAGCGCTGCCAGGCACTAGCGCCGTCGATACGTGCCGCCTCATAAATTTCGCCGGGCAACGAAGCGAGACCGCCCAGAAAGACCGTGGTCGTGAACGGAATCGAGACCAGAATGCCGACCAGGATCTCGACTGGAAAGGCGATGCCAGCGGTTGCCAGCCATTCGACTGGGCGGGCCAGAATGCCGAGATCCTGCAGCGTCTCGTTGAACATGCCGTATTGGCCATGCAGGGACCATTTCCAAACGATCGCCGTCATAGTGAGCGAGACCGCCCAAGGCAGCATGATGATCACACGCATCAGACCACGGCCATGGAAGTCGTCGTTCAGAATGAGCGCGATCGGCAAGGATAGAAGGATGGTTCCGCCGACGACGCCCACGGTCCAGATCAAGGTGCGCCAAAGCGACGCCCAGAAGATCGGGTCGGCGGCAAGCGTCGCAAAATTCCCGAACCCGACAAAATCCTTCAGCTTGCCGAAGCGATTGACCTCATGGGTCGCCGCCATGATCACGTCATAGATCGGATAGCCGATGATCCAAAACGCCAGCAGCAAGCTCGGCAAAATCATCATGACCGCGCGGCGGTCGGCGGTCACTTGGCAGGATCCCGCATTGACGGGAGAGGGGGGCCGGGAACGTTTGAGCGTTCCCGGCCTTCTAAAAGCACGATCCGGTCGTCGGCGCTGAACTTGTTTGCGCCGACGACCATAATCGAGAAGTCAATGAGGTGGCCACGCCACTAGTTGAGGATGCCGTTGATCTTTTCAGCCCCCGCCTGCAAGGCGGCTTCGACTTCGGCATCGCCAGTGTAGACCTGCTGCAGGGCGGCCTTGGTGCTATCCGCGATCTCCTGCCAGTTGGCGATCAGGGGGGCGAATTTGGCGTAAGGCAGCATGTCCGCGAACGCCTTCAGTTCCGGATCACCAGCGAAGTGATCGTTCTCGGCAACCGCCTTGAAGACTGGCAGGAAGCCTTCCTTCTGGCTGAAATCGGCCCGCCATTTGTCGGTGAATGCGGTCTCGGAGAGGAACTTCCAGGCCTCGTCCTTCACCTCGCTGTCGGCGAACATCACGATGCTATCGGTCACACCATAGGTCGCCTGGGCGGTGTCCTGAGGAATGGCGGAGATGCCGTAGTCGATGTCAGGCGCCTCTTCCTTCATCTGCTTGCGCAACCATGGCCCGGAGAGGATCATGCCGACCTTGCCCTGCTTCAGCATGCTTTCAACCTCCTGCCGGTTATAGTTGGTGACGCCCGGCTGGGTGAGGCCGCCATCGATCAGACTCTTGTAGCGGTTGGTCGCGGCGATCGCAGCATCGCTGGCGATGCCGCTTTGGCCGTTCTCGTCGAGGATTTCACCGCCGTGGGTCCATAACGAATAATACCAGTAGGCATCGGTCTCGGTGTCGCCGCCACCCTGAAGGCCGAAGCCGCTGATATCGTCGCCGAGTGCGCTAACCTTCTCAGCTGCAGTGACAAGATCGTCCCATGTTGCTGGCGGCTCCGCGACACCGGCCTCGTTGAGAAGTGCCTTGTTGTAATACATCGCCCGCACAGAAGCCGCGACCGGTAGACCATAGATTTGACTGTCAATCGTCGATGGATCCATAAAGGCCTCGATAAAACGGGCCTTGAATTCATCATCCATATAGCCATCCAGTGGCTCGACGATGTCATTTGCAACGAAATCCAACAGCCAACGGGTGCCGATAATCGAAAGATCGGGCGCGGTGCCGCCGGCGATGTCCGTGGTGAGACGCTGCTGCAGGTTCGCCCAGGCGACGTCCTCGATAACGATGTCGATATCCGGGTTGGCCGCCTCGAACTCCTCGGCCATCGCCTCGAAGATCGGCGCCGTCTGATCACTATAGTGCGAAACGATCACCCGAACCTCGGTTGCGGCCGTGGCCGTGCCGGCCATGCCGATGCTGAGCGCGATCGCCGCTGCGCCGCTGATCCAATGCTGCTTCCTGCCCATTGCGAGCCTCCCTTTTCGATTTTTCAGTTCTGCCTTGATGATAGAGGGCAAATTAAGGACACGGCAACTCTGGAAATCACGGTATCGCCGCCGATGCGGTCATTCCTGCGCTTTTTGGCCAAGGTTCTTTCGGTAGAAGATACGGCGATGGCCTTTCGGGAAATCTTCGATTTCACCGAACCTCTCATAGCCCTGGCGTTCATAGAACTCCGGCACCTGGAAGCTCTGGGTCATCAACCAGACCCCAAGGCAGGCGCGTTCTCGCGCGGCGTTTTCGGCGGCGTCGAG
>JBPCVQ010000067.1:0-12139 GCA_051010395.1 Geminicoccaceae bacterium
GTGATCAGGCCGGTGCCGAAGAAGGTAGCTGCAAGCGCGCCCGCGTAGAGCTGCCCCTCTGCGCCAATATTGTAGAACCTGGCACGAAAGGCGACGGCTGCCGCAAGGCCAGTGAAGATCAGCGGCACCGAGCGCGTCAAGGTCTCGTTCAGCGCAAATGCCGAGCCAAATGCCCCCTTGAGGAGAAGCGCGTAGGCCCCCGGCACCGAGACACCCGCCCAGAGAATGAGAACTGAGCATATCGCCAACGCCGCGACCACGGCGGCGATCGGCGCCAGCCCGACCCGGAGCCAGGAGGCGTCTTGCCTGGGTTCAATCCGCATGGCCAGCTCCGGCAAGTCCAGCCTCGACGCGCCGCGTCGTCGACATGTGGAGGCCGAGGTCGGCGATGGTCCAATCGGCGGTCGGACGGAGTTCGCTCAAGCGGCCATCCTGGATGACGGCGAGGCGATCGGTGAACGCCATCAGCTCGTCCAGGTCTTCTGACATAAGGAGAATAGCCGCCCCTCTCTCTCGGGCTGCGAGAAGCCGGCTTTGAACATAGGCGATGGCCCCCTCGTCCAGGCCGCGCACCGGCTGGTTGGCGAGGATGAAGGCGGGCTCCGGCGACAGGGCGCGCGCCAGGATCAGCTTTTGCATATTACCGCCTGACAGCAGCCGGGTTTCAGCCATCGCCCCCTCACAGCGAATATCGAACGTCTCGATCAGCCGGTCGGCGCGGCCGACGGCGGTTCTCTTGTCGATGAAGCCTCCGCGGCTGACAGACTGGCTTCGAAGATCTTCACTCGTGAGGTTCTCCCAAACCGCCATCTCGCCGATCACGCCACTAGCCTGCCGGTCCTCGGGAATACGGCCGACACCCCGCTCCACCAGGTCGCGGGGCGCGACGCCCTTGACGCTCTCTCCAAGGAGGTCGACCCGCCCCTCGAAATCGGGCCGGAGTCCGGAGAGCACGTCGGCGAGCGCGCCTTGGCCATTGCCAGCAACGCCGGCAATACCGACGATCTCATGGGCGCATACGGTCAGATCGACATCATCGAGAAGCAAGCGGCCAACTTCCCCCTTCAGACTCAAGCCCTCGACGTCCAACACCGCGTCGCCGGCGGCGACCTGCTCGAGGGTGGGTCTTTCGACGTCGCGGCCGACCATCATTTGGGCGAGTGTTCGGCGATCGGTGGCGTCTGTGTCGACGATGCCGATCAGCGTTCCAGCGCGCAGCACGGCGGCCCGGTCGCTGATCGCCTTGATTTCGTGCAGCTTGTGGGAAATGAAAATGACGGCGAGGCCATTCGACGTCAGCGCCTTCAAGGTCCTGAACAGCTGCCCGGTTTCGCTAGGCGTCAGCACGGCTGTCGGCTCGTCCAGGATCAGGATATGGCTGTCCCGATAGAGCGCCTTTAGAATCTCGACACGTTGGCGCTCGCCCACTGAAAGTGACCTGACCATTGCCTCCGGATCGACGACAAGGCCGAACGTCTCGGCGAGATGTTCCAATTTTCGATGAGCTTCGGCCTTGTTCTGGCGCCAGGACCAGAGACTCTCGGTGCCGAGCGTGATGTTTTCGAGAACGGTGAGGTTGTCCGCGAGCGTGAAATGCTGATGCACCATGCCGATGCCCGCCCTGATCGCGGCATCGGTGGAGCCCCCTGGCAGCGGTCGACCATCGACTTCGACGATGCCTTCATCCGCCTGATAGTGGCCGAACAGGATGTTCATCAACGTGGTCTTGCCGGCACCGTTCTCACCAAGCAGGGCGAGAACCTCGCCAGGTTCCACCTGGAACGAGATGGCGTCGTTAGCGACAAGTGCGCCGAAGTGTTTGGTGATCCCTTTGAAAGCAAGAGCTGGCATCTAGTGGCGTGACCACATCATTTGGTTCCCTCTGCCATCGCCAGGACCGACGGTATGCAGCCATTTTCTGAGCATTCCGAGGGAATCTCTCGTTTCGGGCATACCACCAGTCGTCATTGCTCTAAGGCCAAGCCAGCACACCAACACGCTGCCGCCGGCACCGCGACAGCATTCAGCCCGACCGCGCCGCGGTCAAAAACTTGAGGTGGGTTCTTCATCGTTGATCTCGACGGTGAACTCGCCGGCCAGGATCTGAGCTTTGAGCTCCTCGACCTTGGCCTTGGCGTCTGCCGGGATCTTGTCCTCGAACTCGTAATAGGGAGCGAGTGAGGCACCGCCCTTTTGCATCATGGTCCATTCCTTGTAGTTCTCGGCGGCGAAGCTGCCGTCCCTGACCCGCGAGATGGCGTGGGCGATCGCTTCTTCCATGTGCCAGAGAGCGGACGTCACCACGACCCCCTCGCCATTTTCTTCCTTGTTCATGTCGTTGACATTGCCGAAGGCGATCAGACCCTTGTCACGGGCGGCGTCGACTACGCCGGCGCGTTCGGCGTAGAGCACGTCAACACCCGCTTCGATCTGCGCGAACGCCGCCTCCTTGGCTTTCGGCGGGTCATACCATGATCCGATGAAGGTGACCTTGACCTCGATGTCGGGATTGACCGATTTTGCCCCGTTGATGAAGGCGTGGAACAGGCGGTTGACCTCGCCGATCGGGTAGCCACCGACCATGCCGAGCTTGTTCGACGTGGTCATCGAGCCCGCAAGGATGCCCATGAGGTAGCAGGGCTCGTGGATGTAGTTGTCGAACACCGAGAAATTGTCGCCGTGCGGCTCGAAGGGGTCTCCCATGAGGAAGGCGATATCGGGATATTCGTCCGCGACCTTGCGAGCTTCCTTGGAAATGCCGAAGGCCTCGCCGACGATAAGCTTGACGCCGCTCTCACAATATTCGCGCAGGACACGGATGTAGTCGGTATTGGCGACTTTCTCCGAGAAAACATACTCGATCTCGCCGGAGTCCTGTGCCGCGGTCAGGCCTTGATGCAGGCGAGCATCCCATTTCTGCTGGATCGGCTGGGTATAGATGCCGGCGACTTTGAGGGTTTCAGCACGCGCAGGCATTGCGCCCAGGCCAAGTACGGCGGCACCTGCAGCAGTGGAGAGGTTGAACCTGCGTCGGGTCAGTTTCATGGTTTTTTGCTCCCTGAATGGCATCTCGTTCGACATTGGTGTGAATTACGCGCCGATTTCGTCGATATCGTCAAGCGGGTGTGGCTAGTGGTGTGACCACATCATCTGATTGCCTCCGCCATCACCAGGATCGACCGCATACGGCCAGTTTCTGGAGATACGGGGGAATGTTTCGTATGGAACGCACCACTAGCGTTTGGTCTGCATGAAGCCACGGCCGGGGTCGTAGCCGTAGATCGCGATGGCCAGAAACAGGAAAGCACAGCCGAGCGTGATGGCGGTCGACATCAGGTCGAACTTTCCATGAAGGGCAAAGCGGATCATCTCGACGGCATGGGTGAAGGGGTTGGCTTGGCAGATCTGCCAGAGCAGGACACTGCTCTCGCGCAGCTTCCATAAGGGGTAGAGGGCGGATGAGGCGAAGAACATCGGGAAGATGACGAAGTTCATCACGCCTGCGAAATTCTCCAGCTGTTGGATCATCGAGGAAAGCAGGAGGCCAAGCGCACCGAGCATGAAGCCGGCGAGGAGAAGTGCGGGCAGAACCGTCAGATAGCCGATGAATGGCGGGTCGACCTCCCAGAACCAAGCGATCGCGAGGAAGACGTAGACCTGAAGAACGGCGACCAAAACGCCCGCCATCAGCTTGCACACCAGGAGATACCAGCGCGGCAGCGGGCTCACCAGGAGCACGCGCATCGAGCCCATCTCACGGTCGTAGACCATGGCGAGCGAACTCTGCATGCCCGCGAACAGGAGGATCATGCCGCAGAGGCCAGGGGCAATGTAGACCGGGTACTCCACATAGGTCGCGTAAGGCGGTTGGATGGAGGTACCGAGCACCGAGCGAAAGCCGGCGGCGAAGATGAAGAGCCAGACCAGGGGGCGTACCAGGGCGGCGATGAAGCGGCCGCGTTGGTGGACGAAGCGCAGGCTCTCGCGCCGGATGATGACTTCGGCAGACCGTAAGTATTTTGTAGCGCGGGTGGCGCGGCCACTTCGTTGACCTGCTTGAGACTCTGCTGGGAGGGTGTCGCTCATGTTGGCACCGAATTCGCTGCCGGGCCCTTCGTCAGGGTCGTGAAGGCGTCGCGCAACGTCCGGGCGCCGGCCTCTTGGTTAACGGTGTGGGCCGCGCCCACAGCTTTGATTTCGCCCTGGTGGAGGATGACGATGTTGTCGGCGTCTCTGGCCTCGTCGATCAAATGGGTCGCCCAAAGGACACCGATGCCGTCCTCGTCGCAGAGCTTTCGGACATGATCAAGGATGGCCTGGCGGGAACCGATATCGAGGCCGACGGTCGGCTCGTCCAGGAGGAGCAGCTTCGGACGATGGATGAGGGCACGGGCGATCTCGACCCGGCGAACCTGGCCACCGGAGAGTTCTCTCACCCTGTCATCGCCACGCTCGGCAAGCTCGAAACGCTGGAGTTCGGCCTCGGTGCGATCTCTCGATTCCAAGGATGACAGACCGTGCAGGCCGCCATGATAGAGAAGGTTCTGACGCACCGTGAGATCGAGATCGACAGTACGCTGCTGAAAGACGACGCCGAGCCGCGCAAGCGCTGCCCCAGGGTCGGCCCGCATCTCGACGCCAAAGATCCGGATATGGCCGGTGCGATTGTTGTAAAGTCGGGTGATCAGATTGAAGAGCGTGGTTTTCCCTGCGCCATTCTGGCCGAGCAGGATGGTGAAAACGCCCGGTGCAATCGTGAAAGAAACATTGTTCAGGGCCTGGCGTTTGCCGAAGCTGTGGCTAAGATCTTCAATCTCCAATGCATCCCCGCTCATCCCCCCACCCCTGATCTGAGGATGGCTCCACGCTCCAGTCCTCGCTTGAAATCTAATCGCTTTCCCTCGGCAACAAAGTGACGTTCCGGGCGAAGACGGTCAAGCGGCGGTGATGGCGGCGAGGTTGCTATTGGAGCCGAATCCGGCAGGCACTGTGAACCTGATTGCCCAAGGAGGCACTTAAATACCCAGCTAAGGAACGGCCTGATCTGCAACGCATAATGCCCCCAAAAAGATGCTGCCCTGATGTGACATCGCTTCTTTGCAACAGTCGATTGGGTCTTGGCCGCTGTCCCCGCGCGTAGCGGATCATTGGCCCCAATTAAATGTGCTATGTGAAAAGATCACCCCGAAGCCCCTCCATCCCTGCGTGGAAGCGATTTCACCTATGGACAAACTCATGACCAGGCCAATGGCGCTGATCACCGGCGCCTCTTCCGGGATTGGGAAAGAACTGGCCCGTGCCCATGCCATGGCGGGAGGCGATGTCATCCTCACGGCGCGACGCAAATCCCCGCTCGAATCCTTGCAGCATGAATTGCACGAGACCTATGGCATTGCGGCTGCCGTCATGGCAGTCGACCTAACCGACCCGAATGGATGCCAGCTGCTGTACGACAACATCAAATCCCAGGACCTGAAAGTTGATATTCTGATCAACAATGCCGGTTTCGGGGGGCATGGATTCTTTCATGAAAGGGATCTTGATTGGAATCTCGCCATGGTCGATCTGAACGTCAAGGCGATCATGAGCCTGACCCACTTATGTCTGCAGGACATGCTGGCGCGAGGGCATGGCAAGATCCTCAATGTTGGATCAACGGCTGCGATGATACCCGGTCCGCTTCATGCGACCTACCATGCGAGCAAGGCATTTGTCAGTTCATTCAGCCAGGCGCTTGCCAATGAACTCGAGGGAACGGGCATCACCGTCACCATGCTGGCGCCGGGCCCCGTTGACACCGATTTCTTCGATGTGTCCGACATGAGAAAAGTGAAAGCCATCCAATGGGAGATGGCGAGTGCTGCGAACGTCGCGAAGGTCGGCTATGACGCGATGATGAAAGGGCGCTTGCTTGCTTACAATGACTGGCGATTGAAATTCCTGCTGGACTGGATTGTCCCGCTCCTGCCCCGCCGAATAGCATTGAGGTCGATCCGCAAAGTCTTCGATGTGGACCTCAAGGGAATGCGCTAGTAGTGTGACCACATCAATTTATTCATGCAGAGTTTGGCAATTGGATTTGGAGTCAATGTTTTATGCTCCCATCCGACTTCATCTTCTGATGTGGTCACACCGCTAGTTCAATGCGCCATCCTCGGCGGGTTCGGGAAACGGACATGTCGTCTCGTTGACGCCATCGTCGACAAGGATCATACGAATCTGGGCAGCGGCGTCCTTCCCCTCCATCTCCAGCAGAGTTCCGTCATCGGCTCGAAATGTCATGTCGAACTCGAAATCGGGGCCGGTGACCTGATAGCGTCGATGAGGAATGGGTGTCGAAGGGTCTTCCTCCATTGCTACGACTTTCGTTGCCTTCGATACGCGATAGCGCACCGGATCCATCAAGTTGATGGAGGCCGCCGGGACCATCGCCTCGGTCCAAGGTGACCGTATGGCTGCGCTCTGAACGGGCCAGTTGTCCTTTTCAGCATCGCTCATGAGATCTAGCAGGGCATATCGATAGGATCCATCGGGCTCCCGAACAGCCTTGATCGATGACGGCTCCGGAACCTGATCAAAGAATGCAGCCAGCGAATGCGAGCCGTTCGATGTGACGTTGGTCCAGGACTGCATGTCGCGGAGATCCAATCGTCGTCCCGGCTCGGCGCCGTTCTTTTCCGCCCATTGCCAAACCTCTTTTCGGCAGTGCTTGATGGCTGTTCTGCCCATGAATTTCTGAATAGCGTTTTCTGACCACTGAAAGACGATCACCGCCTCACCCGTCGCCACCACGCAAAAGGTCTCATAGCCGGCAGGATGATCGTCGAAGGCCAGGTCGTATCGTTTGACGAACGACGTCTTGGCCACCTCATCTTGCAACTCGAGGCACTGCTGCGGCCAAGCAGGCTCTTCCGCAGCCCACGCTGGAACAGCGGCAAAAATGAAGAAAAAGATGCAATGTGCGACGGCCGCGCCTTCTAACACTAACCACGAACTGATGCCGAGATCGCAATCCCACGCTCGCAGCCCGTTGAGTCCCCCAAAACGTCGACGCGTATTTCGAATAAACAAGCCCAGTCAACCTCCTGGTAGGCGATGGTGCTGGACGTGCATGACCTATAGTCGTCCATCCCCGATATTAGCGCAGGCGAGTGCGTCCCAGATAGATCCAGGCAGGCTGGACGCGAAGAATCTATAAGCAGCCCTTTGTCTCTGCAGCTTGATCTCGGCACCAAGCTGAAGATCGACCTGTTTCAACTTTACAGTTAAAAACGGTCGATAGGCTCCAGAAGAAATATGCACCCGATGGAAGCCGACGGACTTGGCCCGTACAAAAAAACAGCGCAGACTTATACACATGCCATCGACGGAAGGCTATGGTGGACCGACGGCAGATGCTTGATCGATCGAGGCTTATCCCTGGTGGGCAAGATACCGGCGCACCGACGCTCATAGACCGTGCCCGACCAATCGTCATCTTCGTCGGTGTGATCTGGATCGTCTATCTCTTCGACCTAGTCCTGCCGCTCGAGCAGCTGGGCCTGGTGCCAAGGACCTTCTTTGGCCTCACCGGCATCGTTACCATGCCGTTCCTGCATGGCAGCTTCGCCCATCTGTTTTCCAATACCCTGCCGTTGATCATCCTGCTCGGGCTGATGGTGCTTAGCCGGCCGCGCCCCTGGTCCACGATGATCCTCCTGACCCTGATCTCTGGCGTGGCGCTTTGGCTGTTCGGCCGCCCTGCCCTGCATATTGGAGCAAGCGGGCTGATCTACGCACTCATGGGCTTTTTGATCGCCGCCGGCATGCTCGAACGCCGGCTGGTGCCGGCAGCGGTGGCGCTCTTTGTCGGCGTGACCTACGGAATGTCGATCATCGGCAGCATTCTTCCCGGCCAGTCCGGCGTCTCCTGGGAAGGCCATCTCTTTGGACTGCTCGCCGGTGCCGGCCTCGCCTGGACCCGCTTCGGCCCAGGCCGCCGAGTCCATCGAGTCTAAGGAGACACAAAACCCTTGAGGGCCACCGAGAATGCTCGCAAACTCATCCCCTGAAGAGCTCGTTTTCCACGCAAGCATCCAAAGTCAATGATGGGGCCACGCCACTAAAAAAAAGCCTGCAGATCTGTTTGGGCTCGGCCGAGGATGAGGGCATGGATGTCGTGGGTACCCTCATAGGTGTTGACTGTTTCCAGGTTCATCATGTGGCGGATTACCTGATACTCCTCGGCGATGCCGTTGCCGCCATGCATATCACGGGCCTGCCGCGCGATGTCGAGGGCCTTGCCGCAGTTATTGCGCTTGACGATCGAGATCATTTCGGGCGCCGCCTTGGCCTCGTCCATCAGCCGACCGACGCGGAGCGAGGATTGCAGGCCAAGCGCGATCTCCGTCTGCATATCCGCGAGCTTTTTCTGGAACAACTGCGTCTGCGCCAGCGGGCGACCGAACTGCTTGCGATCGAGGCCATATCGGCGGGCGGCATGCCAGCACGCCTCGGCAGCGCCCATCACGCCCCAGGAGATCCCGTAACGCGCGCGATTGAGACAGCCGAAGGGACCTTTCAGGCCCTGGACGTTGGGTAGAAGCGAGTCTTCACCAACCTCGACGCCGTCCATCACGATCTCGCCAGTGATCGAGGCGCGAAGGGAGAGTTTGCCCTCGATTTTTGGCGCGGAAAGCCCGACCATGCCCTTTTCGAGAACGAACCCCCGAAGCTTGCCGTCATGCGCGTCCGACTTCGCCCAGATGACGAAGACATCGGCGATCGGGCTGTTTGAGATCCACATCTTGGAACCGGAGAGACGATAGCCACCGTCGATTTTCTCGGCGCGCGTCTTCATGCTGGCGGGATCGGAACCGGCATCCGCCTCGGTCAAACCAAAACACCCGATCCACTCGCCGGCGGCGAGGCGCGGCAGATAGCGCTGACGCTGCTCCTCGGAGCCATAAGCGTAGATCGGGTACATCACAAGCGAGGATTGCACCGACATCATCGAGCGATAACCGCTATCCACCCGCTCGATTTCCCTGGCGATCAGCCCGTAGGAGATGTAGCCCGCACTGACGCCGCCATAAGCCTCCGGCAGGGTAGCACCAAGCAGGCCCTGTTCGCCCATCTCGCTGAAAATCTCGGGATCGGAGTTTTCCTTGGCGAAAGCCTCGGTCACCCTTGGCTGCAGCTTCTCCGCTGCATAGGCCGCCGCCGCATCACGGATCATCCGCTCCTCGTCGCTGAGCTGATCCTCCAGGAGAAACGGGTCTTCCCAGTTGAACGAGGCAAGATCCGGACGATCCTTCTCGGCAAGGCCAGTCATCCCAGTTTCCTTCAGCATGTGTCTTCCCCTTCGGGCAGATGCATCGACACCTGATCATTCGGCAGGTTCGAGCGTATTGCCGATCGCAAAGAGCAATTTGTCTCCGATCTTCAGCGGCGGCAACAGGTGATTAGGACCGAGGGCGGTCCAGCCTTTTCCTTGACGGCGTCCGTCATCTTCCGCACGGACGCCTCATCGCGAACGTCGACCTCCACCGAAACGGCTGCCCCGCCGTTCCCGGCGATGGCTTCAACCGTTTCCTTGGCCGCCTCGCCGTTTAAGTCGGCGACGGCCACCTTCGCTCCTTCTCCTGCAAAGCGTTCGGCCATCGCTCGGCCGATACCGCTGCCGCCGCCTGTGATTAGAACGACCTTGCCGGTGAAACGCGGCACCATCGTCGATGCCTTGCTCAGGCTGCCAGCCTAAAGTCGAGGTCCCGGAGATCGGCGGCCAGTGCCTTTGCATCGGTCTCGGAAAGCGACATCAGCGGCGGGCGTAGCCTTGCCCAGGCAGGATCGCCTTTGGCATCGGCGATCATCTGCTTCATAGCTGGTATCAATGCATAGCGCTGCAGGATCTGGCGAATAGGCTCGACGTCGGCATGACGTTCGGCAACGTTTTCGCCCGCGAGCGCTGCATCATAGAGGCCACGGATCGCTGCTGCATTGACGTTGCAGCCAGCACTGATGCAGCCGGCGCCACCGACCTCGAGCCCGGCCGCGACTAGGTTTTCAGCACCAGGGAAAACGGCGAGGTCGGTAAAACGCTCGATCAGCATCCTGCTGTGATCCCAATCGCCGGTGCTGTCCTTGATGCCGGCAAGCGTTTTCGGATGCCGTGCCTTCACGAGATCGACGAGTTCGAGCGTGATCGGTACGCCGGAGACCTGTGGGATGTGATAGAGGACTAGCCTGAAATCGTCCGTGCCCACTCTCTCGATCACCCGATCGTAGCTTTCGGCGAGCGCCAGATCAGAAGCGCCCTTATAGAAAAATGGCGGCAGCATGAGAATGCCGAGCACACCGCGATCGATCGCGTGTCTTGTCAGCCGCACGGTGTCCGGCAGCGCCGAACAGCCGGTGCCGATCATCATGCGATCGGCAGGGAGGCCGGCATCGACAGCCGCATCAAGAACACGGATGCGCTCTTCCACCGAAAACGAATTTGCCTCGCCGGTCGTCCCGAACATCACAAGACCGTGACAGCCCTCGTCTAGTACCCAGCGACAATGATCGATGAATTTTCCGACATCAGGCTCGAGCTTTTCATCCAACGGCATCAACGCCGGACACCAGACCCCGTTCAAAACCTCGTCGCCCGAAAGCTTGGTCACGCTCGCCTCTCCTCGTTTCGACATTATGATCTTAACGACTTTAGAACCGGTTGCGTTTGAACGAAACCATCAACAAAGCGTGCCTGCCCGGGACCGCGAGCATTTCGGCACATCGTCAAGCAAATGGGCGCCGAAGAAAATGTTACAGATCAGCGGAACATCTCCGAAAAAGGCGAGGCGACAATGATCAACCCTTCGCCTTTGCATAGCTGACCACTTCGAATTCGATCTCGTCGTCATCACGAAAATAGAAGCGACGACCGGGTTCGTAATCCGCATGGGAATGCGGCTCATGGCCCATGGCGCGGACCCTGGTCTCGACATCGTCGAGATCGTCGACCACGACGCCGATATGGTTCAGGCCACCTCGCGTTCCGTAGCTGTTGGCATTGTCAGCCAGATTTTCAGGGTGGCGGTAGAGAGCGATGTAGCTCCCCTCAGCGCCGACATGGATAGAGCGTCCTGCATAGATTGCATCGCCTTGCCAGCGAATGCGCCAATCGAACAACGCACATAGACGCTCGGCCGTCTTCAACGGATCGCTGACCGTGACGTTGACATGCTCCAGCGTGACTTCCCTCATGGCTCTCTCCTCAAAATGCGTGATCAATCCAGCAACTCTTGATCAGTCTAATTTCTAAAGGTAACTTGAGATCAAGTTTTTTTCTAAACGTCCTAGGGATTGGGATATTGCGTACTCAGGACAGGCTATCGATCGGTGAGCTTGCAGGCCGAACGGGACTTGCCGTCTCCGCCATTCGCTACTACGAGACCGAAGGTCTGGTTTCGGCCGAGCGCAATGCAGGCGGCCATCGACGTTTTCTGCGCTCGGACATCAGGCGGCTTTCCTTCGTCCTGATCGCTCAGCAGTTCGGCTTCTCAATCGACCAGATACGCGCTCAGCTGCAAACCTTGCCCTATGAGCGCACACCAACAAAGAAGGACTGGGCGCGAATCAGCCATCGCTTCAGACGGGCGCTGGACGCCAAAATGGCGACACTCGAACGCCTCCGCGATCATCTTGACGGATGTATCGGCTGTGGCTGCCTGTCTCTTCGACGATGCCGTCTCTACAACCCCGACGACTGCGCCCGTCGCCACGGCACCGGCCCCCGCTATCTCCTCGGCGATCATCCCGAAGTCGAATGATCGCCCGAGCTCCGCCCCATGACTTGACCAACGCAGCATCTGCCGTTAGTTGGCAAACTTCAAGCTCCGTGGATGGGTGGCCGAGTGGTCGAAGGCACTGGTCTTGAAAACCAGCAGGGGTGCAAGCTCCTCGTGGGTTCGAATCCCACCCCATCCGCCATAGGCTCATGACCACTTTCATCTAAAATATTGAAAAATAACAAGAAAACAAACTACCCTTAATCTCCGTCTTTGCAATTGGGCTATTTTGCTACACAGTATGCATCACAAAACGCTGTACAGATAACATCTATTTACTGTATCTTCGACAAACTTGGCTAGCCTCAACCGTTGTGGTGCTGCAC
>JBPCVQ010000068.1:0-5922 GCA_051010395.1 Geminicoccaceae bacterium
GATGTCCTACCGATCGAGTGGTCTGAATTCTGCAAGCTTGAATATGTGCTCGACATGTGCTCCGTCGATCAACTCGACCTCGACGGCCTTGCCCAACGCGCCTGCGCCTTCTCCTCGAATTGCCTGCACGCTGAACTTGCCCACTGGTAAAGTGAAAGTTGGCGCGCTAGCAAATGACTCGGTAAGCTTTAACGAGAAGTCGTCATCCTCGTTGAGATAGACAACATAGCGAATATCTTCAGTCACCATCTTGCCAACAAGAGTTGTCGAAATCGATAGGGTTGCAGTCGGCTTTTCAACGTCAATCGCTGCGTCCATGCTGTGACCCATGGCCTCGGCAAAGTCGGCAATATCGGCGCGAACCATACGACCACTAGCGTGGGTTGCTATGCATTCGAGCTGGCCCATTTGGTGATTGTTCATATCAAAGCCGACAATGTCGATGGTCAGATCCTTCGCCTTGGCTGCGAGGTCCGCAACGGTCTGGCATGGGTCCTGGCCGCAGTTCTCGATGCCATCGCTAACTAACAAGATGGTCGCCGGCTGGTTTTTGTAATCCAGTCTTTCCGCTGCTTGGCGCAGCGCAGCTGCCAATGGTGTCTTGCCTCTAGGTAGAATCTTGTTGACCGCATTGACGACCTCATCGGATTCGACCTTTCCAACGGGCAATACGGTTTCAATATCATCACAGTTACCTTCTTCTCGATGTCCATAGGTGGTGATGCCAAATTCCATTTTGGCTTCCCAATCGCCGACCAAATCCGCAACGGTTTGTTTGGCTACCTCTATCTTGGACACATCACCATCAACACGGCTCCACATTGACGATGAACCGTCGAGAACCAGCATGACGCGCGGGGGCTCTTCTCCTTGTGCTTTGAGCATTGTAGCTGCCAAAATAGCAACAAATGCAATCAAAAGGTTGCATCGTTTCATTTGAAGCGTCCCCTGGTAAAATCACCCTTTACATCATAGCGAACAATAGAAGGCATAGCAACGCGCAAAAATGAATATGTGTAATGCAATTGTGAGTAATATGATGGCAAACCATGCCTGTCGCCTTGTAGAGTACTTTAGCTGACTGTAATCAACTTTTCGGCGACATAGAGAAGTCCAAGGCCACGGCAAAACAATGGAAAAGAACACTCATTGGCGCACAGCAACACTGCATCGACAACGAGCTTGCAGAGAAGGCTGGCGGTGTGCTGAAGTCTGCGAGACTGCTCGGCGTTAGCCAGCCCACCGTCGGGAGAAAATTCAGAGAGCTAGGAGGCAAACTCGGTGTGCCATTATTTTACCGAGCATTCAGTTGGCGTTGTCCTGCTTTGGTTCGAACAACCCAAACTTACCGGGTCGTCCGCCCAACCAGGGCAACGTCACCATCCGCCTGGATGGCGTTTTCGGTCGCTCGCGTTCCAGCCAGATTGGTGCCGTGGACGATGACCTCTGCGCCCGCAGTGGCGAGACCACGCGCAATGGCAGCGCCGATGCCGCGGCTCGAGCCGGTGACGAGCGCTGTCTTGCCCTCCAGTCCGAAGATCGACTGCAGCGAAGAGGTCACTTGAACAATCCCGTGGGAAGCCCCAGCGGCCCTGGAGTACAAGAGAAGAGGCCGCCGGACAGAGGCGCATCCGATAACACCGAGGCAGGCAGCCGCGTCCGCGCCGTGGTGATATAGAGTGTTGAAAGATCTTCACCGCCGAATACGACACTGGTCGGCCGCGGCACCGGCATGTCGAGCACGCGCTCCAGCGATCCATCCGGTGCGTAGCGGTTGATGCGCCAGCCATCCCAGATCGCACACCAGACGCCACCTTCAGCGTCGACGCAGAGCCCATCGGGCCGACCTTCGCTTTCCGGTATTTCAGCGAAGATTCTTCGATTCGATAGCACGCCGGAGCCTGCCTCGAAGTCGTAGGCGTAGATCAGGCCCGGGACGGTATCGACGAAGTAAAAGGTCCTCTTGTCCGGGCTCCAGTCCATTCCGTTGGAGACGGTGATGCCACTGTCCTTGCGCTGCACCTCACCATCGGGAGCGATGCGGTAGAGCCCGCCGCTCGGCTTGCTGGCGTCGAGCCGCATCGAGCCGACCCAGATGGCGCCGCCTGGGCCAACCTTCGCATCGTTCAGACGATTTTGCGCAAGGCCGTTTTCGGGATCGACAAAGGCGCTGGTGCGGCCGCTCTCGAAGTCCAGCTGTTCGATCCCGTCCTGCGACGCGATCCGAAGCTTGCCATCCCGGCCGAGAAGCACGGCACTCACCAGCTTGCCGGGCTCGCAGGCTTCATTCAGGCTAGTGACCGGGTCGAAGCGGTAGATGGCGGGATGCAGGATATCGACCCAGTAGAGACGCTGATCCTCGGCATGCCAAAGCGGCGCCTCGCCAAGCTCTGCGCCCCAGGGCAGCACGCATTCGAGATCGGGCGCCTGCATGCCCTTGATGCTGCGCGGACGCGGTCCGGGCGAGATCGCAAACGATCCGGCATGACCGGTAATCCGTCTTGCCGCCGCGATCAGCTCGCGACCTGCCGGGTGAAGACGGGCATTGTCGAAGCGAGACGCCGGCCCGAGGGCGACGAGGGCGCCGATGGGGCTGCCGTCCTGCCCTGCGATCGCGCACGCAACGGAATTCACGCCGGCCAAATGCTCCTCATAGGACACGGCATAGCCGCGGGCGCGGGTTAGGGTGAGGTCCGCCTCCAAGGCCGTCATGGCCGTGATCGTCTTTGCCGTCATGGCCTCAAGAGACAGCTGGTCGAGCAATCCGCGTGAGACGGCGGGATCGAAGAAAGCGAGCAGGGCCTTGCCGGCAGCCGTGCAATGAAGCGCGGTCCGCCTTCCGACCTCGATGCGAACGCCGAGACCCTGGCCTGAACGTTCGTCGATATATTGCGCCTGATCACGGTCAAGGACACAAAGCGCCACGGTTTCGCCGAGGTCGGCCGACAGACGTTCGAGCTCCGGCGCGGCAGCCGTCTGGAGATCGAAAGAGTCCCAGACCTTGTGGGTCAGCTCCAGGAACCGGCGGCCAAGTGCATAGGTTCCGCGCACGTCATCCTTGTTGACCAGACCGAACGCCACCAGGGTGTTGAGGATCCTGACGAAGGTGGGTTTCGGCAGCTCCGCAAGCCGCTGCAGCTCGGCGAACCGCAAGGGCTTTTCCGCTTCGGCCACCAGATCCAGAACGGTCAACCCTTTGACCAGAGCCGCGGTGCCGGCGGGGATGGTTTTTGCGCGTTCGATCATTCGGCCGTCCGCGCTTTTCGCGCCATCGCGGCGTCTTCGAGCATCCTGTCGATCGTCCATTTTGGTGCGTAGCCGAGCAGCTCACGGATACGCCGGTTCGAAGTCTGGTAGAACACGCCGGGGCCGGGCAGATCGACCGTGACCACTGGATAGCCGGTAATCTCGGACATCGCTGATATCAAGGGCTCGAAATCAACCGGATCCGTGGCTCCTAAATTGAACACCCTCCCGGCGGCCGCCGGGTGATCGAGGGCGAGAAGAAGGCCTGCCACCATGTCGCGGGTGTCGGTGATGTGCATGCGAACGGGGCGCCCGTTCTCGCTACGTGCAAGAATGTGAGCCGGGCGACCGGGGTCATGCGCGCGAAGCAGATCGGCGATCACGTGATTGCCGAAGGCCATCTGCTGTCGGATGCGCGGGCCATAGAAAAAACGCGGGCCGGAGAAAAAACTGTCTTCATCGAGGAGTTCCACCACGTCCTGCGTGTGCGAAAACCGCAAGATGACGGTCTCCATGCTGCCTCGACGCTGATGAAAGCGCACCAGCTCTTCGCCCAATAGCTTGGTCAGGCCATAGGGAGACGTCGGGCAGAGCGGATGATCCTCGGTGATCGGCAGCGACAGCGGCGCGTTTTCCGGATAGACCTCGCCCGAGCTTGCAAAGACGAAGCGTTTGACGCCTGATGCCTCCGCCGCTTCGAGCAGGGCCCGTGTTCCCTCGACATTCGAGCGGAACATCTCATCGCGATCGTCCGCCTTCCAGGACATGAAGGCGCCGAGATGGACGATGGCATCGACGCCCTTGATGGCTTCCGTGACAGCCGCCATATCGTCGAGGGACGCAACCTTCTCGACATAGGTTTCACAACTCCGCCCGGATGCCCGCCGGTCCAGCCCGACGACGTCGTGCCCATTCGAGATGAAGACTTCGAGCGCAGCGCTACCGATACGCCCGGCGGATCCGGTTACAAGAATACGCATCGATCAGAGCGCCTGTTCGGATTGTGCGTCGAATAGATAGAGATTGGTTGGATCGAAGGAGAGGGTCAGTTCCTCCCCCTCATGCAGAGCGCCCGCATGCGGCACGCGCGCGATCAGGCCTTTGGACGTTTCCTCTTCGTCACCGCGTCGCGCAAGCTGATCGGCATCGTCTTGAAAGTAGATGTATTTCTCGGAGCCCAGGCTTTCGATCAGGCTTGGGCGGATCTTGAAACTTACGGGCCCTTCACCGAGCGATAGGTGCTCGGGACGAAGGCCGACGATGACATCGGATGCGCCCTTAACGTCATGACCCTCGATCGGGACTAGCCTGTCGAACATGGCGACAGACGGCGCCCCTTCCGTTTTCGTGACGCCGGCGCTCAGAAGATTCATCCCGGGCGATCCGATGAAGCCCGCAACGAACAGGTTCGCGGGCTCCTGGAACAAGGTGTCGGGATCGGCGATCTGCTGGATAACGCCTTCGCGCATCAGCACGACCCGATCCGCCATGGTCATCGCCTCGATCTGGTCATGGGTGACATAGACCGTGGTGACGCCGATGCGTTTGTGCAGGGCGCTGATTTCGGCGCGCATGTGAACACGGAGCTTGGCATCGAGATTGGAGAGCGGTTCATCCATCAAGAAGGCCTGCGGCTCACGCACGATGGCGCGTCCCAAAGCGACCCGCTGGCGCTGCCCCCCGGACAGAGCCCGCGGCTTTCGATCCAGCAGATGCGAGACGCCAAGCGTCTTGCTGGCGATCCCGACGCGATTGTCGATGTCAGCCTTGCTCATGCCGCGCATCTTGAGCCCGAAACCGATATTCTGGCGAACGGTCAGATGTGGGTAGAGCGCGTAGTTTTGAAAGACCATGGCGATATCCCGATCGCCGGGTGCAAGGTCGGTCACATCGCGATCACCAAGGCTTATCTGTCCGCCGGACGCCGGCTCGAGGCCGGCCAGGATCTTGAGCATGGTCGACTTGCCGCAGCCCGACGGGCCGACCAGAACCACGAACTCGCCGTCTTCGATCTCCAGGGAGAAGGGCTGCAGAACCTCCAGCGTGCCGTAATTCTTGTGAACATTGTCGATGCTGATGCGTGCCATGGCTTATTTCTCCGCGCCTGCGGTCAAGCCGCCGACCAGATAGCGCTCCAGGAAGAGATAGATGAGCATGATCGGGATCGCGACGAACACGGCGGCAGCGGAAATCTCGTTCCAGTCCGTGGTGTATTCGCCGCGCATGGTGGCGATGCCCAGATTGGCCGTCCAGTTGTCCTGGGTGTTCACCAGGAAGGTGCGCGCATAGGCGTAATCCGCCCAGCTGAGCACGAAGGCGTAGAGGGCGGTTGCCGCAAGCCCCGGCGCCGACACCGGCAGGATCACCCGCCACATGGCACCCAGCGGCGAGCAGCCGTCGACCATCGCCGCCTGCTCCAGCTCGCGCGGAATGGTGTCGAAATAGCCCTTCAGCATCCAGGTCGTGAACGGGATGATCAAGGTCGCGTGCGCCAGGACCAGCGTCCAGAGCGAGCCCATCATGCCGAACTGGCTGAAAAGGGCGAACAGCGGGATCACTAGGAGGGTCGCCGGCAACATCTTGGCCGTCAGAATGAACAGCCCGAGCGATTGCCCGCCACGCACGCGAAAACGCGAGAGAGCGTAGCCGGCGAGGACCGAAACGATCATCGAAAGA
>JBPCVQ010000069.1:0-3518 GCA_051010395.1 Geminicoccaceae bacterium
CCGGTGATGTAGACGGGAATGTCCAGAACCAGAGGCCTTTTCGCACGAGGTCCGAGCACCGTCTTGGTCAGGCACTTCTCGCGGTAGCCTTCGATCACGAAGCGGGTCAGCGTGCCCGGCAGGAAGGTCAGCTCATCCCAGGTCGGGATTTTCTTGAACAAGGAGAAGCCGCGCATGCGGTAGCGGCCGAGCTCGGACTTGATGTGGATGTCGTCGATGACCTCCGGCGGGAACATGAAGCTGCTCCCAAGCCGATTGGTATCTCGTTTTTTTGTAACTTGCTTAAGTCTGGGGTCCAGCGCCTCGCTGGCCTCGCCGGAGGCGTCTATCTTTCTGGTCGCCATGTCGTCTGCCTCCCTTAGAGCACCAGTTTCTTTTCTGAGGGCTCGAGATTGTCGTAATTCCAGAGCTGCTTGCCGGCGACGATCTTTTTGAACTTGCCTATGCCGCCCTTGGGCTTCAGCGCATAGGGCTTCAGCTTTCGCGTCAACCACGCCTTGTCCAGATCGGTGAGCTCGCCCTCGACCGCATCGACGCCGAGGCTGTCGATCTCGCCGCCGACGAAGATCGTGCCGTCATACATGCTGTCGCCGAGATTGGCGCCGGCATCGCCGCAGATCACCATGCGGCCGCGCTGCATCATGAAGCCGGTAAAGGCGCCGGTGCGCCCGCCGACGATGATGGTGCCGCCCTTCTGGTCGATCCCGGTGCGCGAGCCGACATCGCCCATGCACACCAGATCGCCGCCGCGGATCGCCGCCCCGAAGGTGGAGCCCGCGTTCTTCTCGATCACCACCACGCCGGCCATCATGTTTTCGGCGCAGGACCAGCCGACCCGGCCCTTGATGCGGATGTTCGGCCCGTCCACCAGCCCGCAGCCGAAGTAACCGAGCGAGCCCTCGAAGTGCAGGCGGAGACGATGCAGGATGCCGACGCCGAGCGAGTGCTTGGCGCCCGGATTCTTGATGACGATCGTGCCGAACCCCTCATGCGCCAGCTCCCGTATCTTCTTGTTAACGGATTTGGCGTCCAAATCGGCGGCGTCGAATTCTGTGCGCTTGTTGAAGTCGAGATCGGGGCCGTCGGGGTAGAGGAAGTTCTCGCCATCTTCCGGTGAGAAGAACACCTGCTGCGAACGCCCACCGAGCTGCTCGGTATGCATCCCCATATCAAAAGAGGCGGTGGACGATGCCTCGTCCCGGCTCACTTGTTCGTCCATACCCGGACCTCCCCTTCGTAAGGATCATGCGTATCGATTTCGTGGGGGAAGACGCTGCGGATGGCGACTTCCTCGGAAGCAAGCGCGATGAAGTCGTCGCTCTCGTAGAGCACCATCGGCTTGGCCGCCATCACGTCCTTGGCCATGCCGAGGCTGTCGGCGGTGGCCACCAGATAGGTGAAGACGCCGTCCAGCTCGTCGATCGAGCGGGTCATGGCGCCTTCCAGGTCCTCGCCGCGATCCATGGCGTCGGCCAGATAGACGGCGATCAGCTCGCTGTCGCAATTGGACATGAAGCGATGGCCGCGCCGCTCCAACGCGCGCCTGCCGGTCCAGTAGTTGGTGAGCTGGCCGTTATGCACGACAGAGACGTCGCTGAACGGATAGGCCCAGTAGGGATGGGCGGAGCGGATATCGACGTCGCTCTCGGTCGCCATGCGCGTATGACCGAGCGCATGGGTCCCTTTCATTTTCTTCAGCTTGTAGTCGCCGGCGACCGTGCCGGCATCGCCGAGGTCCTTGATGAGCTCCAGGCCCTGGCCGACCGAGAGGGTCTCCACCCCCTCGACATCTTCGACATAGTCGATCAGGCGCTTCAGATCGCCGTCATATCTCACGATGTAGCGAAAGGCGTATTCGGTCGCCTCGCTCTCTTCCTTGATCTTGGCGCCGAATTCCTTCAGGCGCTTGTCGACCTCGGCTTTGCGCGCCTTGACCTGGTGATGAATGTCGAAGCCGCTTCTCAGATCCTCCTGCTCGGCCACCTTGAAGCGCATCACATGGGTCTTGGGGTTGCCGTCCGGCTTGCCGTAGAGGGCAAAGCCGGTGCTGTCGGGCCCGCGATGCTTCAGGCTCTGCAGCATCGCGGTCATCTCCTTGCCGATCGCACCGCTCTTGCCGCGGTGGATCAGCCCAGCAATTCCACACATGATTGGGCTCTCCCTCGTCTCGCCCGGCCCTGGCCGGTTCCATTGATGTGCCTCTCATGGTTGCCCGCGTTTCGCCCAACCATGATTCCTGGCTCGGGCGGCGCCAGCCCGCTCCCCCTCCCGACCGCCCGATGTTGTCGGACACGCTGCGGGCGGTCGGGAGGGGGAGCGGGCTGGAACGGAACGCGACGAAGGAGCAATCTATATGTGTGGAATCGCCGGACTGATCCACCGCGGCAAGAGCGGGGCGATCGGCAAAGAGATGACCGCGATGCTGCAAAGCCTGAAGCACCGCGGACCCGACAGCACCGGCTTCGCCCTCTACGGCAAGCCGGACAACGACCCAAAAACCTATGTGATGCGCTTCAAGGTCGCCGAACAGGAGGACATGAAGGATGGTTTCGACATCATCCATCAGGTCAAGGCGAGGAAGGCCGAGGTCGACAAGCGCCTGAAGGAATTCGGCGCCAAGGTTCTGAAGAAGGACAAAGCCACTGACTACGCCTTCCGTTATTTCTTCAGGTACGACGGCGACCTCAAGCGGCTGATCGATTATGTCGAGGACGTCGACGGCGCCGAGACTTTGTCCGTGGGTCAAGCACTCGAGCTCATCAAAGACCTAGGCGATGCCGCCGTAGTAGCCGGCGACTACAAGTTAAAAAAGATGAAGGGTACCCACGGCATCGGCCACACGCGCATGGCGGCCGAGAGCGATGTCGACATCCGCTCCGCCCACCCCTATTGGGCCTATCCGTTTAGCGACGTTTCGGTCGTGCACAACGGCCAACTCACCAACTACTGGTCAGGCAGGCGAGCGCTGGAGCGACGCGGCCATCGGTTCATGTCCAACTGCGACAGCGAACTGATCGCAGTCTATCTCGCGGACCGCATGGACCAGGGCGATGAGTTGGAAGAGGCCATGACCCGCTCGATCGATGCCCTGGACGGCGTCTTCACCTATCTGGTGGCAACCTCCGACAGTCTCGGCATGGCCAAGGATGTCATGGCGGCAAAACCGATGGTGCTCTACGAGAGCGACGACTTCATTGCGCTCGCCTCCGAGGAAGTCGCGATAAGAAGCGTCTTTCCGCACGAGATCGATACACACGACCCATATGAAGGGGAGGTCCGGGTATGGACGAACAAGTGAACCGGGACGAGGCCTCGTCCTCGTCCTTCGAGATGGGGATGCATACCGAGCAGCTCGGCGGGCGCTCGCAGCAGGTGTTCTTCTCACCCGAGGACGGCGACAACTTCCTCTACCCCGACGGCCCGGATCTCGACTTCAACAAACGCACAGAATTCGACGCCGCCGACCTCGACGCGAGGGCCGTCAACAAGAAGATCAGGGAGCTTGCACACGAGGGCTT
>JBPCVQ010000070.1:0-20016 GCA_051010395.1 Geminicoccaceae bacterium
TCGTCGGGCGCCTCGCCCAAGAGCTCCCGCAACGCCTCCTCCGGGCTCACGCCTGCCCGCGGCGGTCTCTCGCCGGTTCCGTCAGCCGTCTCGGTGGTCTGCTCGTCGGCGGGGCGATCGAGCGCAGCCGAACCGCCGCCTTCGAGGGATCCCAAGCGCTGGTCGAGATCCCCGATCAGCTGGTCTATGCGTCTGTTGGTATTGCGCTGCTCGAACTCAAGCTGCTCGATCCGGCCATTGAGGCGGCGAATCTCCTCCTCGAGCTGGCCGATGATCGCCTGCTCTCTTGCCCGTTGGCCCGGACTTTGGGCCTGGACCTGCAGGATGGCGGGGTTGCCTTGTCGATCCAGGCGGAACGATCCGGGTGAGCTGTTAAGGATCGACACGTCGGCGAGCGCCGGCATCGTTACCAGACCGAGCATCAGCGCCAAGCCCAGAGTTCGAGAATGCTGCATCAGTTCACGGTCGTCACCACCGTGACGGCCCTCCTGTTGTTGGCCCAGGCTGTTTCGCCGCTGCCGGCGTCCGCCGGGCGTTCCTCGCCATAGGAAATGGTCAGAATGCGATTCGGTTCCACGCCGAGAGCCAGAAGATAGTTTCTGACCGCGGTCGCCCGCCGATCGCCGATCGCCAGATTATATTCACGCGTGCCCCGCTCGTCGGCATGGCCTTCGACGGTGATCACGATATTCGGAAACTGACGGAGCCAGGCGCCTTGACGATCCAGGGTCTCGGTCGCCACCGGGCTGAGCACGGCGCTGTCATAGTCGAAGAACACGCGATCGCCGACGGAGAGTTCCAGCTCTTCCTGGGTGCCGGCTGCCGGCTGATTGGCGGGTACGCTGTCGGTGCCGATACCGCTCTGGCCGTTGTCGTAGGCCGTTTGCTGGTTGGCAGCGCCGACATCGCTATCGTCGCCGTAGTCGTAGTCGTCATTGGACGAACAAGCCGCCAGCAGAAAGGCGACGGCCATCAGGGAAGAAGTGGTCCTGAACATCGATAGCTCCCTATCGGCACCCGCGGTGCCCTTGCCAAAAAAAACAGCTCTCGTGCGCTTCCCCAACGCCTTTCTGCCTGAATGACCATGACCGTTCAGCACACACGAAAAGCGGTCTGAAACCAGATCACCGATCACAGGCATGGCATGCCAAGTCAGTTAAAGTCATCTTGGCACTTCATTGAATAAGCCGATGTGATCATGGAATCAAGATGGACCAATCTGGATCGGAGGCATCGAGCGGGGTTGGCAGCTCGCGTTCGTTGTAGCCTGTGATGTCGATGGAGAAGAGGCGGGTGCTGTTGGTGGAATAATTCTTACGGCTGAAGAGGATCACCCGGCCATTCGGCGCCCAGGTCGGACCTTCGTCGAGGGCGCTGCGGGTTAAGAGGCGTTCGTCGCTGCCATCGGGGGTCATGACCCCGATGTGAAACAGGCCGCCCTTGATCTTGGTGAACGCAATCAGATCGCCGCGTGGTGACCAGGCGGGGCTGCCGTAGTTGCCGCCGCCGAAGCTGATGCGCCTTGGCTCGCCGCCGTCGACGTCCATGACGTAGAGCTGCGGGGAGCCGGCGCGGTCGGAATTGAACACGACCTGTTCGCTATCCGGCGAGAAGGAAGGGGACGTATCGATTGCCTGGCTGTTGGTCAGCCTTTCGCGTTGATCCGGGTTCCTGCCGTTTTCCAGATCGAGCAGATAGAGGTCCGTGTTGCCGTTGCTGGCGAGCGACATCGCCAGGCGGTTGCCGTTCGGTGAGAATTTCGGCGCGAACGTCATGCCTGGGAAGTTGCCGAAGGGGCGCTCGCTGTCGGTAAGCAGGTTGCGCTCGTAGATCTGAGGCACCAGCCCGCGATAGGCCATGTAGGCGATGCTGGTGCCTTCGGGATTAAAGCGGGGTGTGAGCACCAGGTCACTGCCATCGGTCAGAAAGCGGTGGTTGGCGCCATCCTGGTCCATGACAGCGATGCGCTTGACACGATCGAGGGCGGGGCCGGTCTCGCTGACATAAACGATCTGGCTATCGAAATAGCCGTTCTCGCCGGTAATGCGCTGGTAGACGGCATCGGCGATGCGATGGGCGACGCGCCGCCACTGATCCGTGCTCGCTGTGAAGCGCAGGCCGCGCATCTGGCTGCTGGCGAACACATCCCAAAGACGGAACTCGACGGTGATGTCGGTAGCACCTTCGCCGGCGACCACCGTGCCGGCAACCAGAGCCTGGGCATTGATCTGGCGCCAGTCGGCAAAGCGCGGCAGGTTCTGCAACTCTTCCGGCGACTGGATGAAGGCGCGGGGATCGAGCGGCCGCATCAGGCCTGAACTTTCGAGATCGGCACTGACCACGGCGGCGATGTCGCGGCCGAATTTTACGGCCTCCGGGTTCTGGCCGTAGAGATCGCTGATGGCGATCGGCAGCGGCTCGACGACGCCCTCGGTGATGTCGACCTCGAGCACCGCATGTGCAGGCAATGAGGCGAGAAGAGGGGACATGACGATGAGAAAGCGCCAGATCATTCGGATAAAATTCCCCATGCTCTCTATCATCCGTTCACTGCGGTTTCTGGATCGAAGGTCAGGATCATATCACGCCAAAGCGTGTATTTATCCTCTGGCAGGCTGAGTTTTCCGCATATCTCTACCGCGCGCCGCGCACTTTCTGCAACGGTTCTAAATGTCGGGTCGCTGTCGAAGCGGCCACGATCAACGACCGACACGCGCTGCGCCGTGCGGTCGGGGCGGACCTGGATGTTGAGCTTGACCACCATGCCTTTGATTTTATTGCCGTCGATGCCGGCCGGCAGGGTCCAGCAGCGGCCGATCTGTGAACGCAGGCCATTGATCTCGCTTGCGGTAAGTCTGGCCGCCTCGCCGCTGCGGCTGCTGGCGCTGCCATCGCCCTCGAGCACCCGGCCCTCGCCTTCCTGCTCGACGTCGGCCGCGACCTTGCGATCGAGGTCTTCGACGCTCTTGAGCAGAGCCGCGAACTGGTCCTCCGGTTCAGGCTCAGGCTCAGGCCGGGCGATCCCCGGACGCGCAGCCGGTATCGGCGGTGCCTCGGCTTCTTCCTCAGGCTCCGGTTCGGGCTCTGGAGGTGGTTCATCCTCCTCGAACGCTTCAGGTTCCGGCTCAGGCTCGGGTTCCGGCTCAGGCTCGGGTTCCGGCTCAGGCTCGGGTTCCGGCTCAGGCTCGGGTTCCGGCTCAGGCTCAGGCTCGGGCTCAGGTTCCGGCTCAGGCTCAGGTTCCGGCTCAGGCTCAGGTTCCGGCTCAGGCTCAGGTTCCGGCTCAGGCTCGGGTTCCGGCTCGGGCTCGGGCTCGGGTTCCGGCTCGGGCTCAGGTTCCGGCTCGATGGCGTCGGCGGCTTCCTGGTCACGCTCGGCTGTGGCAGCCTGTTCGGGTGCCGGCGGCTCAGGGGTCGGGTCGTCGACGGTATCGACCAGCTCGACGATCACGGTTTCTTCGAACGCGGGCGGTGGGCGGCCAAAGGACGGCAGGCCGAAGAATAGAACGACCGCCAGGACGGAGTGGAAAATGAGGGAAACCAGGCTCGCGCCGCCCATCGGCGTCAGCTCCGCCTCCGATCCCGATTGTCGGGACCGATCATCGATGGTTGATCATTGTGCTCCATCGTCGCCGTCCTCGATAGTCAGGGGGACGGCGCCTTCATCCCGCAATTTGGTGACGAGGGCGACCTTGACGATGCCGGCGTCATGGATGGTGCCGACCACCTCCATCACACGGCCATAGTCGATCACCTTGTCGCCGCGCACGAAAATGCGTGTTTCAGGCTTGTTCTCGAGTATGGCGACCAGCCTTGGGCCGAGATCGTTGATCTCGATCTCGCTTTCCTGGAGATAGATCTTGCCCTCATTGCTGACACTCACGGTGAGGGGTTCGTCCTGACCCGGCAGTGGCGCACTGGTGGCTTTGGGCAGATCGACGGTGACGCCAACTGTCAGAAGCGGTGCGGTCACCATGAACACGATGAGGAGCACCAGCATCACGTCCACGAACGGCGTGACGTTGATCTCGGCCATGGGTTTGGAACGCCGGCGGCCATTGCTGCCGCGTGTCGTGCTATCGGCTGATATGATCGCCAAGGTCAGGCCGCCCTTGTGCTGTCGTAGCCGCCGCTCTGGCCATCATCCAGCTCGCGCGAGAGGACGACGGTGAACTCGTCGGTGAAGGTGCCGACCCTGCCCGCATAGCGGTCGACATCGCCCGAGAGCTTGTTGTAGGCGACGACGGCGGGGATGGCCGCCACCAGGCCGAAAGCGGTGGCGAGGAGAGCTTCGGCGATGCCCGGCGCAACCACGGCCAGCGTAGTGTTCTTGGTGAGTGCGATTGCCTGGAAACTGCCCATGATGCCCCAGACCGTGCCGAACAGGCCGACGAAGGGGGCAGTGGCGCCGATCGTCGCAAGAGAGCTCAGATGGCGCTCGACCTGTTCGATCTCGCGTTCGGCGGTAAGCGACATCACCTTGCCGACGCGGGTGAGAAGGGCGGCGGCGCCACTCGCCCGGCTCGGGCGCGGCGCATCCCGCCACTCCTCCATGCCGGCGGCAAAGGCGGCAGCCATCGGATTGTCCGGCTGGGTGCCGAGCCTGCGGTAGAGATCGTCAAGGGCAGCCCCCGACCAAAACTCGCGTTCGAACGTCTTAGCGCGACGGCCAAGGCTGCGAAAACGCCAGATTTTCTGGAAGATGACCGTCCAGGACCAGAGCGAAGAGAGCACCAAGATCAGCATCACGCCCTTGACGATCGGGTCGGCCTGCCCGACGAGCGAAAAGATGCTGAGGCCGATCGCCTGATCGCCGCCCAGACCTAAGGTCGCAATGGTGTTGTCTGCTGCCATGCTGTCATCCTGTGCTCTATCACAGCCGCCCTGCGGCTTCGCCTGGAACTACGAATTGTGAGGGAGCGCCAGCCTCCTAGCCTGGCAGGCGAAGGCGGTAAATCGGGAGCGAAGCCAAGCCATAACCCTCCGACGAGAAACGCTTCTCGCGCGGAAGTGTCAAGCCAGAAGCTCGTTGCAACCGCCTTTCCTCACTTTCCAACTCTATATTGTGGCCGCAGCGCCGCAATCAACGCCTTCGGAATGCGGACAGGTTTCATGGACAGGTTCAAGAGCGCCAGCTTGACGTCCATCGAGACGAGAAGACGCCACCCGCCAAAAACCTGCTGGTGAAGATTTAGGGAGGCGCCGCCGATTTTGCCGATATGTGTCTGTACATCAAGGACATCGTCAAGCCTCGCCGGATGATGATAATCCGCCGTGCAGCGTTTGACCACGAAGGAAAGGCCAGCGCTCCGACGGAGATCTTCATGGCTCGCTCCCCGGTCACGCATCATCTCGGTGCGTGCTCGCTCCGTGAATTTCAGGTAATTCGCGTAGTAGACGATACCGGCAGCATCGGTGTCTTCATAATAAACGCGGATCTCGAAATGATGATCCGGCTGCGATCCAGCGCTTGGTGCCTGTTCGGACGTCACTTATCCTACTCGTCTGACGGCTTATCGGTGTCGAGGCCGTCGAATAAATCCGCGCCTGACGCCGTCATCTTCGGTGGTGAGAGTTTCAGGTGCTCCCAGGCGAGCCGGGTCAGGAACCGTCCGCGTGGCGTACGCTGCAAGAGGCCTTGCTGCAGAAGGAACGGCTCGACCACATCTTCGAGCGTATCCCGTTGTTCGGAAAGTGCCGCCGCCATGGTGTCGATGCCGACCGGGCCGCCGTCATAGTTCTCGGCGATGCAGCGCAGATAACGCCGGTCCATGCTATCCAGGCCCAGGCGATCGACGTCGAGATTATTGAGCGCAGCATCGGCGGTCTTGGCATCAACGACAGCCGAACCGCCCACCGTTGCGAAGTCCCGAACGCGGCGAAGCAGGCGAGCGGCGACACGGGGGGTTCCCCGCGACCGCCTTGCGATCTCGGCGCTTCCATCGGGAGCGAGGTCCAAGTCCAGGAGCCGCGCCCCGCGGCTGACGATCTGAATGAGTTCGTCGTGGGTGTAGAAATCGAGGCGAAGCGGGATGCCGAAGCGATCTCGGAGCGGTGTCGTGAGAAGGCCTGTGCGTGTGGTGGCGCCAACCAGGGTGAAGGGCTGGAGATCGATCCTGACCGAGCGCGCCGACGGTCCCTCGCCGATCATCAGATCGAGCTGGAAATCCTCCATCGCAGGGTAAAGAACTTCCTCGACGATCGGGCTGAGGCGGTGGATCTCATCGATAAAGAGCACGTCGCGCGGCTGCAGATTGGTGAGCAGCGCCGCGAGGTCACCCGCGCGCGCGATCACCGGCCCCGAGGTCATGCGGAAACCGACGCCGAGCTCGGCGGCGACGATCTGGGCAAGCGTGGTTTTGCCAAGCCCGGGCGGGCCCGCGAACAGGGTGTGATCGAGCGCTTCCTGACGCTGCTTGGCCGCTTCGATGAAGACGCGAAGATTGGTCCGAAGCTGCGCCTGACCGATGAACTGATCCAGTTTCTTCGGGCGTAGAGAGACGTCTGCGTCATCCGGCGATGCCTCCGTATCGATCAGCCTCCCGTCGCCGACGGGTTCACTTGACATGGCCATGGTTACGCAGCCTCGCGTTCATCGGCATTGCCGGCTGATGCACTTGTCGTCGCCCTGGTCATGCAGCTTCTCGTTTCCCAATCGCCGGCTGGCGATGGCGGAGGAGGCGATCATATACAGCCATCAGCGCGTCGCCATAGCTAGACTGCCGATGGTCGGTCCGGACCTGGGCGCTGTTGGCATCGCCGACCTTGGCGACCATGTCGCGGTCGGCGTGGGCACGGCGAAGGGCCTCTGCGGTGGTCGAAGGGGCATCCGGTCTCACCAGATAGCCGTGAACGCCATCCTCAACGATCGAGCCGCTATTCTTCGTGGTGATGACAAAGCAGCCTGCGGCCAGCGCTTCGAACACCACGCGGGCTGAACCCTCGGCCAGGGATGGAAAAAGGAAGACGTCGGCTTCGAGCAGTCGTCTGGCGAGCTCGCCCCGGCTGACCCTTCCGACCACAGTGATGCGCGGATCGTCGAGGAAACCCGCATGGCGGGTGCGCATCCCCTCGTCGATCGGGCCGACGAGTTGAAGCGTCCAGGGAACGTCGTCGAGCTGCGCGAGGGCTTCCGCGAGGTGATCGGCGCCCTTACGCTGTTCGAAAGCGCCGGCGAACACCAATTGAAGCGGTGCATTGGGTTCGGGTTGGCTTCGTTCGCCGGGTTCCGGCAGGAACTCGAAAAAAGACTCGTCGAGCCCCTGATAAATCACGTCGACCCGCGCCGGGTCCCAGCCCTGGTGGATGAAGGTTTCCTTGACGAAATCGGAATTTACGAGAACCCGGTCGGCATGGCGAAGGTCGTCCATCACATCCTGCCAGCTCGGCGAGATGGCTCCCTGTTTGCCCTCGGCTGGCAACCGTCCCCGGTTGGCGACCAGATGGGCGAGGACGCCTGGATGGGCAATCGAATGATCGGCGAGCGTCGCCATTCCCCGCTGCCGGGCGGCGGCCGCCGAATTGTGGCCGAAGCCGGTGCGGTAATGATAGAGCTTGGCGTTCGAGGCCTTGATGACCGCCTTTGCCTTCGCGCCGAAACGGCGCCTTGCGACCTTGACACTCCGGTCGCCAAGCAGCCGCGCACCAACGTGGCCGGCAGTTTCCAGGATCGGCATGGTGACCAGCCGCTCATCCGGCAAGGCGACCTTGCGGTCCATCAGCCGCAAAATCCTTTGTTGACGGTCCAGGCCGAGCCTGGCGAGTTGGGATTGGAGCTGCAAAGTTGGGTAAAAGCCGGCAATGCAATGTTCCAAGCGACCTCGGCGCTCGGCCTCGACCGCTGCCGTGAGAAGGTGAAAGCGATCAAAGCCATTGGCGATGACGATGTCCTCGGTCATCGGACTTTCATGCTCGGGCACGGCTGCCTCCTCCACCTGAAAGCGCTGCCGTTAGTTCTTTGAGTCCGAGGCGGATCAGTGCCTCGACATCGCCATCTTCTCCGGTGCTGGCCATGGCCTTGGCGACAGCGCCATGGGCCTCGCTTCGCCCGTAGCCGAGATTGACCAGTGCAGACACGGCATCCTCGGCCGTACCACCACCGCCGCTGGCGGCGGTCGCTGACGTTGGCAGGGTGACGACGGGTGTCGTCGGGAGTTCGCCGACCTTGCTTTGCAGTTCGCTGATCAGCCGCTGGGCGAGGCGCGGGCCGACGCCGCTCGCTTGCGTGAAGGCAGCCTTGTCCTTGGCGATGATCGCTTGGGCAAGTTGATCGGGAGAGAGACTGGTGAGGAGGGCGAGCGCCACGCGCGCGCCCACCCCCTGCACGGTTTGCAGCAGGCGAAACCAGGACCGTTCCGCCGCCGTCTCGAAGCCGTAAAGGGTCAGGCTCTCCGCACGAAACTGGGTTTCCACCTGAAGAGCCACCGGTTCACCGACCGCCGGCAGGCCGGCAAGGGTGCGGGCGGAGCAGTGGAGGAGATAGCCGACGCCGCCGACGTCGATCGTCAAGCTATCCTCGCCGATGTCGAAGACCTGGCCTTTGAGGTGGGCGATCATCATCTCGTCTCCACTTGATCTACAGCCTCTTAATGTGCGGTCTCCGCGATTTCGGCAAGCCTGGCGAGATGGGTACGGTGGTGGGCGTGACAAACAGCGACCGCCAGCGCATCAGCGGCGTCGCCTTTAACGGGCCCGGCTCCTGGCAGGAGCGTTTGCACCATCATTGCCACCTGACCTTTTTGCGCAGCACCGGTACCGACTACCGCGCGCTTTACGGTTTTCGAGGCATATTCGGTCACCGGAACACCGGCATGCGCAGCCGCGAGCAAGGTGACGCCGCGCGCCTGGCCAAGTTTCAGGGATGATCCTGCATTCCGGTTAATGACGGTTTCTTCAACGGCGGCCGCATCCGGCCCGAAATTTCGGACGACGTCACTTAAGCCGCGATAAAGCGCATCCAGCCGCTCCGCCAGCGGAGCGGCTGGGTCAGAGGTGACGACGCCCGATGCGCGAAAGCTGATTACATTACCCTCCGACAGGATCACGCCCCAACCGGTCCGCTGCAACCCCGGATCGATCCCCAGCAAAATCACCGGGCGCCGCCCGGAGGGTTCGCTAGCTGCGCCATGGTCTTCAGTCGTCGGATCATAGCACTCCTAACACGAAAACCGGGACGCAAACCATGGGCCTGGGTCGAGGCGGTCAAAATCAATGAGATGGCCACGCCATTAGGCGCTGAGGCGTTCGAGAACCTCGTCGTCGGCTTCGAAATTGGCGATGACACGCTGGACATCGTCATTGTCGTCGAGGGTGTCGAGGAGCTTTAACATGGTCGAAGTCTGATCCTCATTGATCGGCACTGTGACCTGCGGCCGCCAACCAAGCCGCGCCTGTTCGGGCTCGCCAAGCGGACCTTCGAGGGCCTCGCGTACAGTATTCAGGTCATCTGGTGCTGTGATGATGTCGTGGCCGCCTTCGTCGGATTGGCAGTCCTCGGCGCCGGCCTCGATCGCCGCTTCGAGCACGGTGTCGGCGTCCCCGACCTCCGCGGGGTAGTGGATTTCGCCGATGCGGTCGAACTGAAAGCTGACGCTGTTGGTCTCGCCAAGCGAACCGCCGAGCTTGGAGAAAGCGGTGCGCATTTCGGCGGCGGTGCGATTACGGTTGTCGGTGAGTGTCTCGATGATCACGGCGACGCCGCCTGGCCCGTAGCCCTCGTAGCGCACCTCTTCATAGTTTTCGCTGTCAGCGCCAGCCCCCTTATTGATGGCGCGCTCGATATTGTCTTTCGGCACGTTGGCGCCGCGGGCCGCTACGAGCGCTGTACGCAGGCGCGGATTGGAGCCGGGATCCACCCCGCCCATCTTCACCGCAACCTGGACCTCGCGCACAAGGCGCATGAAGGTTTTGGCCCGGTTGGCGTCCTGGCGCCCTTTGCGGTGCATGATGTTCTTGAACTTGGAATGTCCCGCCATCGTCCTTCGATCCGTCTTGTTCGCTTTGCCGACCTTAAGATGCCTTCATCCATCAAGCCCGCTCTCTAGCACAAAAGCGACCTATCCCAAAGGCTGTCGCCGGTCGCCCGAAACCGACTCTGCGGAGTCTACACTCAAGGCCGCCATGAGGTTTGGCCGATCTGTTGATTTTGTCTAGAAAATTTCTACTTTGAGTTAACCTGACTTTAAGAGTCGATCCGTTAGAGAGAGAGGGAAGTGCCGTTACGTCGGCGATCTCATTGGCAATCTGGTTGTTTGCATGTCCTGGAATCCTGAAGATCCATCGGAGCAGCGGCGTCATCGACGCCTTTCAAGTCAGATCCCGGCGAAGTTGACCTTCGACGGTGGCGCCTGGATGTGTGAGATCTGCAACATCTCACCCAAAGGAGCGGGGCTCGCGCCGGCCATCCCGTCAGCCGTCGGCCATATGGTCGAGGTCCACAGCGAACGGCTGGCCCAGCCACTTCTCGGCCGCGTGGTCAATGTTGCCGAGAATCGGACCAACGTCGCCTTCGAACTCGACTCAGCCATGCAATATGAGCTTGCGAAGTTCCTGGCAACCAATCTCGATCTGAATTGACTTCCGACTTGACGTGAATTCAGCTCGTTTCTCGCGGTTTTCGTCAGGTGGATCACCGCGAGGGAGCTCCATTTACTCATGTAAATTTTCTACCTATAGGTTAATTAATTCTTAGAAGTTAACTTTTTTGTTGATTCTTCAAGCGATGTCAGTTACAAAAAGAGGGTCAAGTCAGACGGTGTGTCCCTCCCTCTATTCGCCCCCGCCGGCCGGTGCCGACGGGGGCGATTTTTTAAGAAAGGATGACCAGCGAGAACAACTCCTTAGGACTGTTCCAAAGGAACTTGCTATGATCACACCTGATAGGAAGAGCGCCCGGAACGGCACTAAAGGTTTGAACGATCAGCCACGAGCCGATTTTCTTCGGGAAAACGACGTCAGCACCCTCGACTATGCGCCGTTCCAGTCCTTGATCACCACAGCCATTCTGGCAGCAACCGCTTTTCGTCTTCGGGACCAGGAAGGGCTGACTGAAGCCCTCCGTCGACTGGTTCAGGCGGTTAGGCCCTTCGAAGTGGATCCAACTGAAAAATAAGCCGAACCAGCCAGCTCGTTCCGCGGCGCGCTTGCCCATCCCAGGCCGCGGAACCTGTTTTCACATAGTTTCTCGCCGCTTCGGCAAAAGATCCGTTCGGTAGGTTTGGTGCGAGAGAACTTCAGGATCAAACCGACAGAAGGTCGCATACCCTTGGGTTTCGGGTTCTTTCTTCGATAGCGTCGACAGCCAAATGGCGTGGTCACACCACTAGAAGCGCGACAGATCTGGAAAGCGCACTTCGCCCTGATGCACGTGCAGACGGCCGAGTTCGGCGCAGCGGTGCAGCTTTGGGAAGACCTTACCGGGATTCAGGATCTGGCTCGGATCGAAGGCACATTTGACTCGCTGCTGCTGATTGAGGTCTTCCTCACCGAACTGGACCGGCATCAGATCGCGCTTCTCCACGCCAACCCCATGCTCGCCGGTGAGCACACCGCCGACCTCGACGCAAAGCTTCAGTATCTCTGCGCCGAATTCCTCGGTTCTCTCGAGTTCGCCTGGGATGTTGGCATCATACATGATCAATGGGTGCAGATTGCCGTCGCCAGCGTGGAAGACATTGGCGACCCGAAGTCCGTATTTTTCGGACATTTCGGCCATCCGTTTCAGAACATGCGGCAGTTTCTTTCGGGGAATGGTGCCGTCCATGCAGTAGTAGTCGGGTGAAATTCGCCCGATGGCCGGGAAGGCGGCCTTGCGACCTAGCCAGAAGCGCTGGCGCTCCTCCTCGCTTTCGCTGACTTTGATGCCAACGGCACCATGCTGGCGGGCGATCGCCGAGACCGTGTCGATCAGATGATCGACCTCGACTGCCGGGCCATCCAGCTCGCAGATTAACAGCCCCTCGACGTCGAGCGGATAGCCGGGGTGGCAAAAATCCTCGGCGGCGTGAATGGCGGGGCGATCCATCATTTCGAGCCCGCCCGGAATGATGCCGGCCGCGATGATCGCGGCGACACAATCGCCGCCCTGCTCGTTGCTCGGAAAGCCCATGAGCATCGCCCGCGCAGTTTCCGGTTTTTTGAGGATGCGCACCGTGACTTCGGTGACCACACCCAATAGACCTTCGGAGCCGGTCATGAGGCCGAGCAGATCATAACCTTCACTGTCCAGGTGCTTGCCGCCCAGCCTGACGATATCGCCATTGGGCAGCACCATCTCGAGGCCGAGCACATTGTTGGTGGTGAGCCCGTATTTCAGGCAATGCACCCCGCCGGAATTCTCGGCGATATTGCCACCGATCGAACAGGCGATCTGCGAGGAGGGATCGGGCGCGTAGTAGAAGCCCTCATGTTGGACGGCGTTGGTGATGCCGAGATTGGTGACGCCGGGCTGGGCTGTAACCGTGCGGTTCTCATAATCGATGTCGAGGATTTTATTGAACTTGCCGAGACCGAGTACAACGCCGTCGGTCACAGGAAGAGCGCCGCCGGAAAGGGACGTGCCGGCACCGCGCGGCACCACATGGATATTTTCCTGGTCACAGAACTTCAAGATGTCGGCGACTTGGTTGGTGGTGGAGGGAAGGACCACGGCCATCGGCAATGCGCGGTAGGCGGAGAGGCCGTCGCATTCATAGGCGCGGAGCTCATCCTCCGCTGCGATCACGCCTTCGCCAGGCACTATGGCGCGCAATGCTTCGAGCAGCAGGTCGCGTTTTGCGATGCTCTCTTGTCTGGGGTCGGGCATTTTCATCAACGTGATCCCATCTGGCAACACTCCTGCACAGCTTTCATGATGCTGCAGGCTCAGTCGAGCGTCAAATCGAACGGCAGAAGCTTTGGAGAACATGTTCGGCATTTGACGCAGTAAATTTCTTAGTTTAGAAAATAAAAAACAGTAACATTCAATTAATCATAAGTCATGATACGCTCGAAAGATCCGCTTGTTATGATGTTACCGTGAAAAAATATGGAAAAAATTGCCTGTCAATGAGGTAATGTTTTCAACGCACTAGGAAAAATTTGTCTAGGGTAAACAAAACCTAATTAAGAAAATAAAAAAGTCGTTAAGCGCTAACCCCTACTTTGGTCTCAACGAGATCAAAGAACTTGGGGTAACGCCGCAATGAACAACTTCGCAAAAGCCGCCATCTTCGCCCTCGCCGCCCTCGCCACCTTCGCGACGCCCGCAGCGGCCCAAACCCCAGCGCTCTTCAACACCATCGAATACCGCACCGATAATTTCGACAAGCTTCCCCAGTGGAAGACGGCGATGCAGAAAATCGTCAAGGAACAGAAATCCTACGCCACCAGCAGTTCGAAGGCTGTCAAGGCCTGGCAGGCGATGATCCGGAACAACAGAAGCGCCCGCCAGATCGACCAGCTGAAGGCGACCAACGGCTTCATCAATCAGTGGCGTTACCGCACCGACAACTACAACTACAAGCAGAGCGACTATTGGGCGTCGCCCGCCGAGTTCTTCAGTCGTTCAGGGGATTGTGAGGATTACGCGATCGCCAAATACGTCACGCTGCGCCAGATGGGCTTCAGCGCGGATCAGCTGCGTTTGGTGGTGGTGAAGGATCTCAAGCGCAACCTGGCCCACGCGGTCCTGGCTGCCTATGTCGGCGGCGATGTCTTTATTCTCGACAACGTCAACAGCAAGGTCCGTTCGCAGGCCGATGTCACCGAATATGCGCCTTATTATTCCGTCAACGAGCAGGCCCGCTGGGCCCACGCAGCCGCCCCGGCCAAGATCGCTTCCGCGGCCGGCCTGTTCGCCAAATCCTGAACACCCCCGTTACCCCCGAGGTTACCCCAGCTTGCGCCCGTGCTCGTCACGGGCGTCTTTCTTAAAGGGGCCTTGAAGGCCGGGATGTTTCTCTGTCTTTCCATGCTCCCCATCATGCCACCGAAATCTTCACGGCTATGACACCAGCATGATTAACTTTTCATGACCAAATAAGAACTCGTTAACTGCCGGCATGACCGGAGAAGGGCGGAAAGGCAGGGATTGCCGGCGAACAACGCCGGCAACGGGATGGCCACAGCACTGCATCTCCCGGCCTCAATCGAGGCAAGGCAAAAAAATCAAAGATTTTCGATCACCAGATCGCCAAAGCCATCCGCCGGTTCGAAGCCGAAGACGCGGCCGTAGAAGGCGAGTTCGGCGCGGCGGACGGCGTGGATGGTCTCGGCCTTGCGGAAACCGTGCTGCTCCCCCTCGAAGGCGAGATAGGCGACGGGGATGCCTTTTTTCCGGAGCGCCTCGACCATCATTTCCGCCTGGTTCGGCGGCACGATCACGTCTTCCAGGCCCTGGAAGAAGATCATCGGGCTGGTCAACCCACCAACGTGGTAGATCGGCGACCGGGCTCTGTAGATGTCCACCCCGTCCGGGTACGGACCGATGAGGTTGTCGAGGTAGCGGCTTTCGAATTTGTGGGTTTCCTTGGCGAGTGCTTCGAGATCGCTGACGCCGTAATGGCTGGCGCCGGCGCTGAAGACGTCGTGGAAGGTAAGGGCGGCGAGCGTCGTGAAACCTCCGGCACTGCCGCCGGTGATAGCAAGACGTTCGGGGTCTGCCTTGCCGGCATCCGCCAGATACCGGGCAGCCGCGACACAATCTTCCACATCGACCTCACCCCAGCGGCCGTTCAGGCGTTCGCGATAGGCCCGCCCATAACCGGTGCTGCCACCATAATCGACGTCGACCACGGCGAAACCGCGTGATGTCCAGAACTGGGTAGCGAGATTGAGCTGGCTGGAGGTATTGCCGGTCGGACCCCCATGGCTCTTGACGATCAGCGGGGGCCGCTGGCCTGGCGGTGACGTGTAGTCGGGGTTTTTGGGGGCGTAGTAGAAAGCGTAGGCCGTAGCACCACCTTCGCTCGGAAAGGCGATGGCCTCCGGGATGGAGATCAGATCGGCGCTGATCGTCAAAGCACCCGATGTTTTGAGTACGCGATGCCGGCCGCTCAAAGGCTCGAGGCTGATGATAGCGGCAGGCTTGTCGGCAGCGCCGACACGCAATACGGCTTCGCCGGCCCCAATTGAGAGGCTCGAGAGCGATGTGTAGGGGAGGTCGATGGGGGTGAGCGTACCGCTTTCCGGCTCGATGATGCCGAGGTGCCAGGCACCCTGTCGGGTGTAGCAAGCGAGGATGCGGTCGTCGCTTAGAAAGCCATAGGTGCTCTGACCGAATCCCCAGGCCGGCACGGCGAATTCAGCCTCCATCGGGCATATGGTTTCGCTTCCATCCTCCCCATATCGGCAGACATTCCACCAGCCGCTCTCATCCGAAACATAGTGAAGCCTGCCATCTGGGGAAAAGCATGGCTGCGCGATGGAAACGCCGTCGTCGCCGGCGATCGCCCGGGCATTGATGACGCCGCCGTCATCGGCGATGTCGGCGAGCCAGAGCGTGGTGCCATCCCAGGGCATGTTGGGATGGTCCCAGGAGAGGAAGGCGAGCTGTTTGCCGTCAGGCGAGAGACGGGGGGCTGCGAAGAAGTCGTGCCCGGAGGCCACGATTGTTCCCTCATTCTCCCCGTCATTCAGACTGAGCCGAACGATGGTGTTGACCGCCTCGCCCTCATTCCGGTGATCCTCCCGAACAGCGTAGACGGAGCCGCTGTCGGCCTCGATCGCAAAGTCAGCATATCGGAGCTTCCGGTCACTTTCCGGGGTCAGGGCGACCGGCGGTGAGCCTGGCCTCAGCCGATAGAGGCGCTGATCGGCGAAATTGACAGCGAGAAGAATGCCGGCTTCGGCCGAGAACGCACCGCCGCCATATTCATGCACCCGTGTCCTGACATTGAAGGGGGCAGGCGTCAGGTCATCGATAGCCCTGCCGTCCGCGCCACAACGCACGACCACGCTGCGGCCCGCCTCCTCAGGCCGAGACTCCAGCCAATAAATGTAACCGGCGTCGACGGTCGACCCTGTTAGGCCGATCTGGGCTTCGGTCAGGCTTTCCAGTGTGATCGGTGATGACCAAGTTGCATAGCCTGCGGTCGTCGTCATCCAGTCTTCCTCCGCTCGATCCCGTGCTTCATGGCAAAGGGCAGCTTAGTCGGATGCGTCCTCGGGTAAAGCATCGATCGCATCTGATTATGTTCTTGATTTGTTCTCTTGCCAGTCTACACTTCTTTCATGATGGATGACACGGTGGAAAAGCTCACGGACCGGCCATTCAAAGGACGCGGTTCCGCACTCAATCCCAAATCGCGCTTCGATCGGTTGGACCAGGAGCCGTTCGACGATGGCTGGGACACGCTTGCCGTAGCTCGAGAGGAAGAGGGCCGGCCTCAAACCGAGGTCAATCCGGATCGAAGCCAGTCGGTGATCGCGCAGAATCAGTCACCGGATATCCCCTTCGAGCAGTCGATCAACCCCTATCGCGGCTGCGAACATGGATGCATCTATTGCTATGCACGACCGAGCCATGCCTTTCTCGGCCTCTCTCCCGGCCTTGATTTCGAGACCAAGCTCTGGGCGAAGCACGACGCTGCCGAACTTCTCGTCAAGGAACTGGCGAGGCCTGCCTATCGCTGCTCGTCGATCGCACTCGGCGCCAACACGGACCCTTACCAGCCGATCGAGAGGCGTCTCAGGATCACGCGAAAAGTCGTGGAGGTGCTGGCGCGCCATGATCATCCTTTGACCATCGTCACCAAATCGGCGGCTGTCACCCGCGACATCGATATCCTGGCTCCCATGGCGGAGAAGGGTCTGGCTTCGGTCGCCCTTTCCATCACCACTCTCGATCCAACGCTGGCACGGAAGATGGAACCACGCGCCTCAGCGCCACATCGGCGGTTGGATGCCATCCGCGAGTTGGCCGCTGCCAACATTCCGACGGTGGTCATGGTGGCGCCGATCATTCCCGGCCTCACCGATCATGAAACGGAAGCGATCATGGAGGCGGCTGCCGAGAACGGCGCCTGGTGGGCAACCTATACGCTTTTACGCATGCCCCATGAGATTAAGGAGCTGTTCAGAAACTGGTTGCTACATCATGAACCGTTGAAGGCGGAGCGAGTGCTTTCCTTGCATCGCCAATGCCGCGGCGGGCGGCTCAACGACCCCCGTTTCGGCCACCGGATGCGTGGTGAAGGGACCTATGCCGAACTGATCGCCAGGCGTTTCATGGTGGCCAGGAAAAAATATGGCCTGAACCACAAGGTTACGGCATTGAGAATGGATCTTTTCAAGAAACCCGGCGACCAATTGCGGTTGCTTTAGGGGTTCGGCATGGGAGGCATGAGGATGGCCACAGCCAAGGAAATGGAGAAGAGAGCACCGCGAGGCAAGGCGCGTCTTGAAATCGAGAGCAGCGGTAAGACGCTTTCGGTAAAGTTGGACCGGGTCGGATTTCACCGACTTATCCAGACGCTTGAACAGCTTGCCGAGACAGGAGAGCCTCAGACTTTTGAAAAATCAGGCCGAGGCCCTGCCAAGTCTGGAAGCAGAGCCGGCCAGCAGAACGCCCATCCGCAAAAGCTGATCTTTCGCATCACTGACGAATGAGGGTGCTGCCAATGACACCCAGCTTCGATCTAGTCTTTTTCTAAGCTAGCGCGCAGCCATAAGAGTTCTGGGCGTTTTCTCATGATTACCGCTTGACAATCAGGGCGAGATGGACACATTTAAGGTCAATTAGGACCGAATTGGTCCCTATTTCCTGCTGGTGAGGCAAAGAGCGTGTTTCGGCTGAGTAAACTCGCAGACTACGGCATCGTGATCATGACCAATCTGGCGCGGCGGCCGGAAGGTCAGTTCAGTGCGGCCGAAATCGCGACCGACAGCCTGATCCCGCAGCCGACAGTAAGCAAAATTCTTAAAATGCTGACCAAAGCAGACCTTTTGACATCGAATCGCGGCGCCAAGGGCGGCTACAGCCTTTCCCGCGCAGGCCGCACGATCACGGTCGCCGAGGTGATCACGGCGATCGAAGGACCGATCGCGCTCACCGCCTGCATCGAAGAAGGCTCGGGGGCCTGCGACATCGAAAGTCTCTGTCCGGCGCGCGCCAACTGGCAGCGCATCAATGACGCGATTCGATCAGCGTTGGATGGCATCAATGTCGAGGAGATGGCGCTCGCTATTCCCGAAGCGTTCGGGACGCCCGAAACGTTCAAAACGCCAACCGAAATGAGTGACACTGTTGAAAAACGATCGTCGACCTGATGGGTCGGGATCGGGTAGGAGAAAGCACCCATGGCGACAGCCCTGGACACAGTCAAGGATTTAGGCGGCGACTACAAATACGGCTTCGTCACCGATATCGAGGCGGAGGTCACCGCCAAAGGGCTGAACGAAGATACGGTTCGCCTGATTTCGGCTAAGAAGAACGATCCCGAATGGCTGACCGAATGGCGCCTCCAGTCGCTGGAGCGCTTCTTCCAGATGGAGGAGCCTGACTGGGCCAAGGTCGAGTACCCGCCGATCGACTTCCAGGACATCAGCTATTTCGCAGCCCCAAAATCCTTGGAGGACGCGCCAAAGAGCCTGGACGAAGTCGATCCGGAACTGCTGCGCACCTACGAGAAGCTCGGCATTCCCGTGCGTGAGCAGGAGATCCTCGCCGGCGTGGCCGTCGATTACGTCTTCGACAGCGTATCCGTCGCCACGACGTTCAAGGAAAAGCTCTCCGAACTCGGCATCATCTTCTGCTCGATCTCGGAAGCCATTCAGGATCACCCTGAGCTGGTAAAGAAATATCTGGGTACGGTCGTGCCCCAGGGTGATAATTACTTCGCCGCATTGAACTCGGCCGTCTTCTCCGACGGCACCTTCGTCTACGTGCCGAAGGGTGTACGCTCGCCCATGGAGCTTTCCACCTATTTCCGCATCAACGCGGAGAATACTGGCCAGTTCGAGCGTACCCTGATCATCGCCGACGAGGGCTCCTATGTCAGCTATCTCGAAGGCTGCACGGCGCCTATGCGCGACGAGAACCAGCTGCATGCCGCAGTGGTCGAGCTGATCGCGCTCGACGATGCCGAGATCAAATATTCGACCGTCCAGAACTGGTATCCCGGCGACAGCGAAGGCAAGGGCGGCATCTATAATTTCGTCACCAAGCGCGGCGTCTGCCGGGGCAAGAACTCGAAGATTTCCTGGACTCAGGTGGAGACCGGCAGTGCGATCACCTGGAAATATCCGAGCTGCGTACTGCAGGGCGACAACTCCGTCGGGGAATTCTATTCGGTCGCTCTGGTCAACAACCTGCAGCAGGCCGACACCGGCACCAAGATGATCCATGTCGGCAAGAACACCACGTCGAGGATCGTCTCCAAAGGCATCTCCGCCGGCCGCAGCGACAACACCTATAGGGGCTTGGTCCGGGTGCTGAAATCCGCTGAAGGTGCAAGAAACCACACCCAATGCGACAGCATGCTGATCGGTGATCAATGCGGCGCGCACACCGTGCCCTATATCGAGATCAAGAACCGCACGGCCGAGGTCGAGCACGAGGCGACCACCTCCAAGATCAGCGAAGACCAACTCTTCTACTGCCGCCAGCGGGGGCTTTCGGACGAGGATGCGGTCGGCCTGATCGTCAACGGTTTCTGCAAGGAGGTCATGCAGGAACTGCCCATGGAATTCGCGGTCGAGGCGCAAAAGCTCCTCGCCATCAGCCTTGAGGGCTCCGTCGGCTGAACGCACGGCGTTCACCGTAAACTTGCCTGAGACTGACGGGACCGTTCGAGACACGTTTTGAGGGTTTGAGGAACACGATGCTTAAGATTGAGAATTTGCAGGTTTCGGTTGGTGAGCAGGAGATCCTGAAGGGGTTCAGCCTGGATGTGAATCCGGGTGAAGTGCATGCCATCATGGGGCCGAACGGCTCGGGCAAGAGTACACTTGCCTATGTGCTCGCCGGGCGTGACGGCTATGACATCAAGGGCGGCAGCGTCCTCTACGAGGGCGAAGAGCTCTTGGAGATGGAGCCGGAGG
>JBPCVQ010000071.1:0-4176 GCA_051010395.1 Geminicoccaceae bacterium
GATGGGCCGACCGACAAATCGTGCCTCCAGCTCGTGCAGCGAGGTCTCGACTTCCGGCAGGTCTGGCATCGCCTCGGACTTTTCTCGTTATTCCCCAGGAGACAGGCGCGGCGCTTGTCGCACGGCAGGTGCTTTCGTACAACATCGACCATCAGGCCCGCGCATCGGGTCTTCGAGGCAAAGGTTCGATGACCGAATTCCCAAAAACGAGCCCTCGGGCGAGGACATTAGCGGACGACGCCAGGAATCGGCTAGCGACCTCGTTCGGCTTTCAGGACGTGCGCGTCGAGGACAAGGCGGCGATGGTCGGCGATCTGTTTGCGCGCGTTGCCGATCGCTACGATCTGATGAATGACCTGATGAGTGGCGGTCTACACCGATTGTGGAAGTCGTCCATGGTCGATGTTCTGGCGCCGCGGCCGGGCATTCGCATGGTCGACGTCGCCGGTGGCACCGGGGACATCACCTTTCGCGTGTTGGACAGGTTGAGGGGGCGGGAGAGGCCGTCAGCCATGATCACCGTGGCTGACATCAATCCTTCGATGCTCGGCGTCGGCCGGGACAGAGCGATCGACCGAAACCTGCTTTCCGGCATCGATTGGATCGCCGCCGATGCCGAGTGCCTGCCGCTGCCGAGTGCCAGCATGGACGCCTACACCATCGCTTTCGGCATTCGCAATGTGACGCGCATCGATCGAGCCCTTGCCGAAGCCAGCCGGGTGCTGAAGCCGGGCGGCCGTTTTCTTTGCCTCGAGTTTTCCGCTCTCAAATGGCGAGAGCTCCAGCCACTCTATGATGCCTATTCCTTCAACGTCGTGCCCTGGCTCGGAGAACGGATCGCCGACAACCGCGAAGCCTATCGTTATCTGGTGGAGAGTATCCGCCGCTTTCCCGATCAGGAGACGTTCGCCGCCATGATCGAGGCGGCCGGACTTTCGCGTGTGGGCTGCCGCGACATGACCGGCGGCGTTGCCGCCCTCCACTCCGCCTGGCGCATCTAGTGGGTGGTATGACTACATCATTCGGTTTCCACCGTCTTCGCAGAACGAACCTGGAATTCAGAGGGTATGCGATCCTTCGTCGGCATAGCTACGGTAAGTATCGTGTCGAATATGCCACTAGCCCCAGGAAGAAATCCTGATGTGGCGATCCTGCCGACACCTCATTCGACTGATCGAGATTATTAGATGCTTGGCCCGGCACAACGCGCTGTTTCTGGTCGAGTGCCTGCCGTTGCCGGGTTTCGTCGCCGCGCTATGTCGCCGCTTATCCAATCAGAATGCGCGCGGCCGCCAGGGGCAGCGTCTGGCGCGCGCCCTTCAGATGCTCGGACCGACCTTCATTAAATTCGGGCAGAGCCTCGCGACCCGCGCCGATCTCTTTGGCGAGCGTTTCGCCGCTGACCTCGCCGAACTGCAGGATCGGCTGCCGCCCTTCGATGGCGATGTCGCCCGCGCTCAGATCGAGCAGGAACTGGGCGAGCCACTCGATCATTTCTTCGAGGCGTTTGACGACCATCCCGTGGCCGCCGCCTCGATCGCCCAGGTGCATTTCGCCACCACCACCGAGGGGGAGGAGGTCGCGGTCAAGGTGCTGCGTCCGGGGATCGAGCAGCAGATGGCCGCCGATCTCGACCTGTTTGCCTGGATCGCCGGCTGGGTCGAATGGCTGCAGCCCGGGATGAGGCGTCTGAAACCGAGTGCGGCGGTCGAAACCTTCGCTGCCTCCACGCGGATCGAGATGGACCTTCGCCTCGAAGCCGCTGCCGCAGCAGAGCTTGCCGAGAACTGTGCCGATGATCCCGGTTTTCGTGTCCCCAGGATCGACTGGCGGCGAACCGCACGCCGCATCCTGACGCTGGAGCGCGTCGAGGGCCTCGCCTCCGACGATCGGGACGGGATGATCGAGGCCGGATTCGATCCCGATCTGATTTTGACCCGTGCTGCGGAAATCCTGTTCAAGCAGGTGTTTCGGGACGGCTTTTTCCATGCTGACATGCATCCCGGCAACATCTTCATCGACGACAAAGGCGAGATGGTGCCGGTCGACTTCGGCATCATGGGGCGGTTGGATCCGGCGACCAGGCGTTTCCTTGGTGAGATGCTGCTCGGCTTTCTCACCGCCGACTACAAGCGGGTCGCGGACGTTCATTTCGATGCGGGCTACGTGCCGGCGGGCCAGGACCGGCAGGCGTTCATGCAGGCTTGCCGCTCGATTGCCGAGCCCATACGAGACCGGCCGCTCACCGAGATCTCGATCGGCCGCCTGCTCGGCCAGCTGTTCGAGATCACCGAGGCTTTCGCCATGGAAACACAGCCACAGCTGCTCCTCTTGCAAAAGACGATGGTGGTGGCGGAAGGCGTTGGCCGCAGGCTGAATCCCGATGTCAACATGTGGGAGCTTGCTCAGCCATTGATCGAAACCTGGATGATCGACAATCTCGGACCGAAGGCGCAGATCCAGACAGTGATCGATGATGGTGTCGAGACCCTTCGGCGCCTGCCGCAACTGATCGAACGTGCCGAACGCGCCCTCGATTCCGTCCTCGACGACGGCGTTAAGCTCGATGCCGGCGCCTGGCGCGATCATCAAAGCAGCCTCGCTCCGATCGGCTGGGCGGTCCTCCTGGTCACGGCTGGAATGGTCATTGGTGCCTTGATTACCTGAAGCCAGAAACCGAGCTGCCTTCGTGAGAGCACTGAGCAAACTTCTGGTGATTTGCAAGGCCATGCCCATCTGTCATCCTGTGAGCATTGATGACTAGACCTTCCGAGCCGGAGGTAATGGCGCCTTGTCCAATCGTGTCCTGCTGATAATCGCCGGCGGCATTGCCGCTTATAAGAGCCTCGAATTGATCCGTCGGCTCCGGGATCAGAGTATCGATGTGCGCTGCATTTTGACCAAAGCCGGCGCTGCTTTTGTGACCCCGCTTTCGATCGCTGCCCTTTCCGCCAATAAGGTGTTTGCCGACCTGTTTTCGCTGACCGACGAAACGGAGATGGGGCATATCCAGCTCTCACGCGATGCCGATCTGGTAGTGGTTGCACCGGCGACAGCCGACCTCATCGGCAAAATGGCCAATGGGCTGGCGGATGATCTGGCGTCCACCGCGTTGATGGCGACCGACAAGCAGGTACTGATTGCACCAGCGATGAACCCCCAGATGTGGCAGCACCCTGCGACTGCGCGAAATGTTCGGTGGCTGCAAGAGGACGGGGTTCAGTTCGTGGGGCCGAACCAGGGTGACATGGCCTGCGGAGAGACCGGGCTTGGCCGGATGGCGGAGCCCGACGAGATCGTCGCGACAATCACGGGCCTTTTTTCGTCTCCGGCGGGGTTGCTTTCGGGAAGACGAGCCTTGGTGACCAGCGGTCCTACAGTCGAGGCGATCGATCCCGTCCGTTTTCTCAGCAATCACTCCTCGGGCAAGCAGGGCCATGCTATCGCTGCGGCGCTGCAAAGAGCGGGTGCCGAGGTCACGTTGATCTCCGGTCCGGTGACCGAGCCGCATCCAGGTGGCGTGAAGGTGGTCGGGGTCACCTCGGCGATCGAGATGCTGGAGGCCTGTGAGCAAGCGCTTCCAGTCGACATTGCGGTCTGCGTGGCTGCGGTATCGGACTGGCGGCCGGCTGATCATTTGAGGCAAAAAATTAAAAAACGAGAGAGCGATGCGCCGCCGTCCATAACGCTCATCGAAAACCCGGACATCTTGAAATTCCTGTCAGATCCCAGAGGAGACCGTCCTCATCTCGTGGTCGGCTTCGCGGCGGAAACGGAGAATATCGTCGAAAATGCTCAGAAGAAGCTTATGACCAAAGGTTGTGATTGGATCGTCGCAAACAACGTATCGGCGGAACAAAACACCTTCGGCAATGTTCATAACACAATACGGCTCTTTCGCGGCGATGCTGCGCCCGAGGGCTGGTCAAGGCTGACCAAGACTGCTGTTGCTGAGAGGTTGGTTCAGCGGATCGCCGAGCATTTCGATGAACGCCGGGATGCTGATGCGAAGGGGTGATCATCAAGAATCAGGCGAGGAAAGACGACTGACCCCTGTCAATTTGAAAGATGCGACACATCTAATTTAGGATGATCTCAATTAGGAAAACAGAAATGCGGGATGGATTGCCATGCTAAGACCCTCAAAAAAGCTGGTTTTGGCGCTCGAGGCGGTCA
>JBPCVQ010000072.1:0-6924 GCA_051010395.1 Geminicoccaceae bacterium
TCGCGTAAATCCATCGAAAGAGGTGTCGACATGCAAGCTGGCCTCCCAAACCAGCCCATATCTTGAATCAGATTAGTACCAAAATTGGAATCCCTAACGATTCCATTAGGTTAGAAAGTGCGCTAGCGGGGTCATGTACACTCGTACATGCACCTATTGTTATCCACCCGCGATGTTAGTGCAGGCCAGTGCCACAAGCCTTGCCGCTCGGCTCGAAGATTCCATGGATCTCGGCGATGAACGCAGACTTCATGTCCCGACCTCGCATGCGAAAAAAGCTGCGGCGTGCTTCAGGGTCTCATTGCGCCAACCGCGTAATCGGTTGGCATGGACGCCAAGTTCATCGGCAACCAACTGCAGAAAATGGCTGCTCTCCTCGTAATACCTGACCTTCCCGCCTTGTGTTCATCCGTAAACTGACGACGCTTCCTCTATCAAAAAGAGGGAAAGTCAGTCTCCAGAGGCACCCTGTTCATGCATTAATGACATGTACATCCCGGGGAAAATCAGTCAGGCAGACAGCATCTTTTTCACGCACATGAATGGTCTCGCTCAGTTCCATGCCCCAGTTGTCCATCCACATGCCCAAGATAATATGGACAACCGCGTTCTCGGGAAGAATTGTCTCATCGCCTGGACGAAAGCTTATGGTATGCTCGCCCCAGTCCGGGGAATAGCCAAGTCCGATGGAATAGCCGATCCGGCTTTTTTTCTCTAATCCGTATTGATCCAGCACGGCCTGCCACGCAGCGTGAACCTCGCAGCAGCGCAGGCCTGCCCGCATGGTTTGGAGGACCTCATCCATGCCCTCTCCAACGGCCTTGGCCGTGGCCAAGAGAGCCTGCGGGGGAGCACCAATGTGAACCGTCCGGGCAAGCCCAGCATTATAGCGTTTGCGGCACCCGCCCAGCTCGAATGCAATGGTCTGACCACTTTCAAAAGGAGCATCCGTCCACATTGGGTGTGCCGTAGATGCTGCTGCGCCCGCCAGAACCAACGGATGCAGTGCTGTCATGTCGCCGCCAAATTCAGGCGTTCCTCTGATTTGCGCCGCCACAATATCGGCCATCAAATCACATTGCCGTACGTTGGGCCTGACGCCGTTATAGGCTGTCTGCATGGCCTTTGCCGCAATGGTGGAGGCCTGTTGTAACATCTCAATTTCCGCTGGGCTTTTGGTCAGCCGTTGCCAGTTGACGAGGAATTCACAATCCACCCATGTGCTATTCGGGTGGCGGGCCTTAAGGTGATCCATCGTCGCAGGCGTAAGAAAATAGACGTCGTTTTCAAAGCCGATACGTTTGCCATCGAAATTTTTGGAAACCATCCAATCGGCCATGAATTGTGCCGGGTGCATGTCACGCTGCTGCACTAGAGCTTCAGGAAAGGGAACCACCTGTTCATCCGGAAGATAGGTCGTAAATCTGGCTGCGCCCGCATCCATCTCACGGCCAAGCCAGGTGGGCTCGCATTCGAGGGCCACAACCATGATTTGTGGTGTGTAAAAGGACCAGGCGTCATAACCAGTCAGCCAGTTAATGTTGGCGGGGTCACCAATCACCAGCACATCGAGGCTGTGCCTTTCCATGGCGGTGCGAACACGTTCCAAACGATCTGCGTACTCATCACGTCCAAATGGAGGCGTCATGGTCATTTCCCTTAGCTCAGGAATACGGCATTGATTGTCCGAATCACGGGCGTTTGGATAACTTATAGCTTAGCCTAATGTTCGAAAATCGTGATAGTGCCATCGGACCAATCGGAAAGTGTCCGCATCTCCATCGGTTCATGGTGCGTATATCTCGCCTCGGCGGCCGGGACTGCCGTCTGATAGTGCGATGTTGGGTAGGCAGCCAGGGTGTAAGTCATGGTGACGTTGTCCCTGAAGCCGGACCAGGGCGGTAGATACGATACAGAGCCGCTCCCCGATAACCGGACAGTGACGTAAGCTACAGATCGGTGTCTGTTGGTCGCCAACTGGAGGAGACCGACGATGTCGAAGCGGAAGCCATATAAGCCGGAGTTCAAGGCGAAGGTGGCGCTCGAGACGCTGAAGGGCGAACAGACGGTGTCCGAGTTGGCGAGCCGGTTTGGCGTACATCCGACAATGATCCATCAATGGAAGAAAGCACTTTTGGAAGGAGCACCGGAGTTGTTCGAGCGCGGTTCGTCGGCGAAGGAACCGGTGTTCGACGAGGCGAAGGTCAAAGCGCTGCACGCGAAGATTGGCGAGCTGACGGTGGCCAATGGCACGGGGACTTGCGTCATGCCCCCGGCATGACGGTTCCCCTTAGCTTGTCCGAAAAGCTCAAACCGTGGGCCGGCAAGTGAGGCGGTCGATGATCGAGTGCAACCGCTCAGACCTGTCGGTTGTTCGGCAGTGTCAGCTGCTGTCAATCAGCCGCTCGACCTTCTACGCGCCGCCGAGCGGTGAGAGCGACGAGAACCTCGCCATCATGGCCGAGATCGATCGCCAGTTTCTCGACACGCCGTTCTATGGCGTCCGGCAGATGACCTGGCATCTGCGGGCGAAAGGCAGGCCGGTCAACGTCAAGCGGGTTCGCCGGCTCGCGAGCTTGCGTCATGCTCCCAGCATGACGGTCTTGCTCGCTGCGTAAGATGGGCCTGATGCCGATCTATCAGCGCCCGAAGACCAGCACGCCGGCGCCGGGGCACAAGATCTATCCCTATCTGCTGCGCGGTTTGACGATTGACCGCCCCAACCAGATCCCCCTCTCGCCGAAGGCTTTGCCTTCGTCTGCCGGTCAAGGGGTGCCGTGATCTGACGTACATCCCTCTGGCTCGCGGCTTTCTTTATCTGGTCGCCCCTCGGCGTGACTACGCGCCGTCGCTTTGCGAACGGATGATCGGCTGTGCCGATCATTGGATTGGTGGAGCCGCAAGGTTCTGGCCTGGCGGCTGTCGAACACCATGGAGGCCGAGTTTTGCGTCGATGCTTTGGAAGAGGCCATGGATCGCCACGGCAAGCCTGAAATCTTCAACTCTGACCAAGGCAGCCAATTTACCTCGACTGCTTTCAACCAGACGCTGAAGGCCGCCGGTGTGCGCATCTCGATGGATGGCAAGGGCCGATGGCTGGACAACGTCTTCGTCGAGCGGCTATGGCGATCCCTGAAATACGAGTGCGTCTACCTGCACGCCTGGAGCGGCGGTCGTGAGGCCCGGGACGGGATCGGGCATTGGATGGCCTTCTACAACCAGCGACGTCCACATGGCGCCCATGATGGTCGAACGCCGGATGCTACCTATCACCAACCTGTCACCCCGGCGCCGGCCGAGATGGCAGCGTGATATGACCACGGAGAACCTGACTAGCGGACGCGATTCCGTAGCGTAAAATTCCAACGTCACTGTCCGCCTATCGGGGAGCGGCTCTGAGTGCGGCTCGAGGCCTGGATGCATGGAGAACGCGCTCATGGGATCCACATGCTCAAACGTTGGGATGGCTTCGCCTGCTTTCTCGAGAACTGCAGGATCTGCCTGACGAACAATGCAGCAGAACGATCGCTATGTACTTTGGCTCTCGGAAGAAAATCATGGCTCTTCATCGGTTCCGATCGCGATGGTGAACGAGTTGCCGTTATGTACATTCTGATAGGTACCGCCAAACTGAATGACATCGACCTGCAAACTTGGCTCGTCGATGTCCTCGCCGGAACAGCTGAGCATCTGGCGCAAAGGCTCTACCAGTTTCTCCCCTGGATTTGGAAGCCTGGGCAACACGCCAAAGCAACATAAAACTCCGCCTCTCAACGGATGCTTAACTTCTGCACGCAGGAGGCTAATTTTCGACCGCTAGCGACAATATCACTGATGATGTGACAATTTCAGCCTGTAACTGGTCAATCGCGGGCAACGCAGAGCGCGATGCCCATGCCACCGCCAATGCACAACGTAGCTAAGCCTTTCTTTGCATCACGCTTGATCATTTCGTGCAGTAATGTGACCAGAACCCGTGTTCCAGAAGCCCCAACGGGATGCCCAAGTGCAATGGCGCCACCATTGACATTGACGTTGTCGGTGTTCCAGCCGAGGTCCTTGTTGACGGCGCAGGCTTGTGCGGCGAAGGCTTCGTTTGCTTCGATCAAATCCAGATCGTTGGTGTTCCAGCCAGCCAGCTCAAGGGCACGTCTTGATGCAGGGATTGGGCCTGTGCCCATGATGGCCGGATCGACTCCAGCATGCGCCCAGGAAACCACCCGAGCAAGCGGCTCGATACCGCGCTTGCTCGCCTCGTCGCCGGTCATCATTACGACGGCGGCGGCACCATCGTTGATGCCGGATGCATTGCCGGCGGTTACCGTCCCATCTTTGGAGAAGGCAGGTCGTAATTTCGCCATTCCTTCCAGCGTGGCGCCAAAACGCGGAAACTCATCGGTGTCGACGATCTTTTCCTCGCGTCTGCTCTTAACGGTTACCGGGACAATCTCGTCTTTGAACCGTCCGTCGTTGATAGCGGCTTCGGCCTTGTTCTGCGAATGGACGGCGAAAGCATCCTGCTCGTCACGCGTGATCTGCCATTTTTCAGCAACGTTTTCAGCCGTCGTGCCCATGTGATAGCCGTGGAAGGCATCCATAAGTCCATCTTTGAGCATCGTGTCGACGAGCTCGGCGCCACCCATCTTCACACCGGGCCGAAGATAGGTGCAGTGAGGAGCCTGACTCATGCTTTCCTGGCCACCGGCCACCACGACCTGGCTGTCGCCATTCTTGATCGCCTGATAGCCGAGTGCGATCGTACGGAGTCCTGATCCACAGAGCTGATTAACGCCCCAAGCCGGAACCTCCATTGGTACGCCAGCATTTATAGAGGCCTGTCGGGCCGGATTTTGGCCCTGACCAGCACTAAGAATTTGACCAAGAATAACTTCGGATACGTCAGCCGGTTGTACGCCGGCTCTCTCTAGCGCCGCCTCAATGGCAATCTTGCCAAGATCATGTGCCGGCAACGAAGAAAGTGCGCCGTTAAAGCTGCCGATTGGCGTTCTGGCTGCGCTGGCTATGACGATGTCGGACATACTTGGCTTCCCATTCGTTGGCGGCTTCAAAGGCGCTGAAATCTTCGTCGGGCACGATGGTGTCTCTCCGTGCGGTAAACCGACCCCATCAGATCACCATCATAAGATGACGACATATCTTCACCCTCATACTCTCAAGAATAGGGGCGTTCTGTCAGTTTTTCCAAGGCTTTTTTTGCATCGCAGCAATGTGCCTGAGCCATAGTAAAAGGGGAGTCCAGAGCGTGGCTTTGGCGTTCTGGCCGACGACCATGCCAACATGACCTGCTTTTGGCCTAATGAGTTCGCGTTCTCGAATAAGGTTTCCAAGAGCCAGTGCTGAATCAGGAGGAACGATCCGATCACGATCCGGTATTACAAGGCAGACGGGTAGATCAAGGAGTTCTGGTCTGACAATGAAATCGCCGACCTGCCAGGCGCCGCGCGCTGGAACATTGTAGCCATACCAGTCGCGCAGGCATTCGGCGGCGACCTCGGGGCTCAAGGACACGCCATCGTTCAGCCAATCTTCGATAGCGACGAAACGAACAGCGGCGTCCGATGTCGGATTCATCCTGGCGAAGTGAGCAAATTTTCTTGGGACGTTCAGCGGATCGATTTGTGCGAACAGAGTTTGCAGAAAGTCGACCGGCAAGCCGCCGATGCGACTCGTTCCAGATGCAAGTTCATTGCAGCATGACATAAATTGATCTGAAGAACGATGATCATGATTGAAGTCCCAGGGTGTGGCGAGAAGTGCTAGGCCAGCCATCTGATCTTGGTGGCGACAAGCCAATGCGGTCGCCAAAGTTCCACCCATACAATAGCCCAAGACCAGGGGGAGCTTACCAATGGCATAATGAATCCAGCTTAATGCAGGGGCCATGCGCTCTTGGATCAGTCCGTTCAAGCTGAGTTGCCGGTCCGGTCCCGTTCCATCGCCCCAATCGAGAAGCAGGGGGCGGACGCCACAACTACGAAGAAATTCGAGTAGGCTAGCACCCGGCATGAGGTCAAGTATGTATGCTCGGTTGACCAGCGAGGGTATGACTAGAAGCGGCCATCCATCAATGGGCCCATAATCTATCAGTCGGCAGTTGCCTTCTTCCCAGACTGTTGGTCGTCGCAAGGCATCCCGATGATAGGGATGATGTCGATAAGCTTTGACACCTTGATAGAAGCTGGCCAGCTGTTGCGAATTTCCAGACCGCCAGGCCCATTCCGCATAGGCAACATGTAGTGCAAGCGGACGTGGGCCGCATCGCCCGATTCTAGCAGCCCGGCGCCTATGAACACTCGGGCTGGTCAAGTGACTAGATGGCAGATATGAACTCATCAAATTGCCTATGCGGCGAGCAAGAGCATCGCCATTTAAGAGGGAGGTTGCGACAATGCCTAGCCTTCACCTGTCGTCAATCCTACCAGCCTGTTGACGAATAGCACGGTCTGCGAGTGAGCGTCATGACGTCGATACCGATGATTACGTCGCGATAGGACCGATTGATGATGACGAGGCAGCGTAGAACAGTGCCGGCTTGCTCATCGATGGATCGGCCTCGGGAGTTTCTTTGGGCCGCCTGCTCTCGATCAGCCGGTCAAGGGGGGCACCGACATCACCTATCGTGCGCCTCGACCCGGATTGTCCGGGGTGCATATGACTGGAATGCAAGGAGAAGGGAGGAAATCAGAATGCCTTACCCCTTGCTGTGAAGGGGTTTGAGCCCAAGCGGCGGTGACCTGCTGTCAACTGGCAGGGTGACGTAGCCCGTGGGAAAAGGGAGTTGCTTTTGGTGCAGATTACCTGACCGAATGAGGTGAAGACCTTTGATAATCAGCGAAATGCAGCACAAGCTCGCAACGTTATGATGTTGCTATGGCCATGAGCCAAACTTGAATGGAGAGCCGT
>JBPCVQ010000073.1:0-10302 GCA_051010395.1 Geminicoccaceae bacterium
CCACGACGGCTGCACAACCAATCGCGGCAGCTGCTAGAGAAAAGAATGCGTAAGCCCCGGCACACAAGAGCGCCGTTGCGGCGGTAAGGGCAGTTCTGGCGCCCGAAGGATGTGTAGAACGCAGGAAGTTGATCAGATTGGCAATGTGAAAAAGAAAAATCGAGAAACTTAGCTGAGGCTCCAATGTTCTGTAGAGAGTTACGAACGAAGAAATAATATCAAGAAAATATTGACGATCACTGATGTCGTATGATTGAAGCCATTTGGTTATTTGCAGATTGCCGATGCTGAATATTGATGAATTGAAGCTGAAGAGATCGCTGCCGAATGTGATGATGAATGCGGACAGGATGATCGCTGGAAGCGTTCTCGTCGTCGCCATCGCCACCATGCCGGCAGCTAAGCCGACGGCGAAGGGGAAGACAATGTCGGCCGCGATGGCGAATGCCGGTTTCGTCAAGCTGCTCACATGAACGAGAAACGACAGGATTGAGCGTAGCGGGTAACTATTCCAGGCGGGAATATCTCCAAAGATGGCAAGCAGATAGAACGATTCGTCCGGTGCGCTCTGGAAGTAGGCATGCCCCCCGAAATCATGCAGAAAAAGGACCTGTGGCACGGCGCCAGCCAATCCGCAAATCAAGGCGAACGCGATGATGGCGTTGACGTTGACGTTCGAACGGCTCGTGGATGCTGGAGTCAGATACGGCATCAATAACCGGTTTAGACGCAGCACCGACATCACGGCCGACACGGCAATGATTCGTGCGCGACGCTCAACCATGGGGACCTATCGAGAGCTGATCGGAACACCAGCATAGCTCTCACAGTTGTCGCCCCCTGACACCAGGTAGATATCGATGAAGTTGCTGGAAAAAGGCTGCGGGCAAAGATGATGGCGACGTTTGATAGCGTCGAGAATGCCTTGTTCCAATGGTCCGAGGCTGGCCTCATCATTTCTGACGATCACGACCTCTCCGTCCGCAAGCTCGACGTCAGCCTCCAGGATCTGCGCCTGGCGCCGTTTGGACAGCTCGTCGCTCAACACATATGAGATCGGCCAGCGATGGCCTGCCTTGGCGAGCAGCAAGACCATATCGGTATGAACCGACCAGGGGCTTGTCTGATGTTGGCCGAGCAGAAGAGGTAGTCTTTTCCGATCAGGCGCGAAGGTTTCGATAGCGCGAAGAGCGTCGTGCGCAATCCCGTCCTTTTCATAATAGCCGGGATTGGCATCGTAATCGAGCATGGCGCGGTTTCGATAGCGAACGGCAGCTTCCGAAAGCTCGCCTTCGTCACCGCGCGTGATCGCCTTGATCAGACCACCGCCGACGGTGATGTAGGGACCTCCAGGACGGTAGACGGCAAGCGTGGAATAGGTGACCGACAAGGCCATCAGAAGGCAACCGATCAACGACAACAAGCTTTGGCCGCGCATTGCCATGGGCGCGGTCGCGAACGTGGACAGGAACGCCGGAATGAGCAATGCGCAAAACGGCAGGAAGGCGATGATCAAGGTGAAATCGACTGACCTTCCAACATAATAGCTGCTCATGATCGCGGTGAGCCCAGCGAGCGGGGCGATCAACCGAACAGCGGTCATCGGCGAAATCATGTCAATGGTCGGTCCGAGGCGCAGCACCGATAACCAGGCAAGCGCCATGCCGGTGGTGACGACCATGGCGATGGGCACCCATCCAAGAAATTCACCGGAAGCCGAAATTGACCAGAACGCCGAGGTCATATTGTAGACGAGTGCAAAGTCGAGATAGGTCAGGATGTTGGGTGGCTGTCCGCTCCAAATGAATGTCAGTGAGGAAAGGAGTGTGGCGGCTAATGCCATCGGGAGAGCCAGGGTTAGCGCGATGGAGCGCAGCAATGCCGTCGGACGACGGCACCGGACGAATTCCAGCCCGATATAAAGTGAAGCGATCGCGACACCGCCGATCAGGACCTCAAAGCTCCAAAGCGTGCAGAGGACGACCGACGCTGACAAGAAGGTCGAGCTTTGCTTGTCCGATGGGATCAGCGAGATGGCCAACATCACTATGGCGCAGGGTAGAAAGCGCAGGCCCTGGGATGACGGTACGCTATTGAGGCTGTGATTGCCGCCCCACCATCCGGACAACAGCACGGCGATCGCGAAAAAACCGATCCAAAGAGCCGCCAGTTTTCGATGGGAGACGCGATACATGCACCAGAGGACACAACAATAGAGCGCCAGCGAATTTACTTGCGCTACGACATTCACCGTGTTCAGCGACGGACGATCGATGAGAAAGCCTAACCATGTCATCAGCAACGGACCGAGGCCATATTGAGAAAAGGCGTCCACCATCGGAGTGCCGCCGGCCTGGATGAGCTGGTTCGCAGGTCCGGCGTTCGTGAGATTGTGCAGAACATCGCTGTTGAAGCGAAGGTCGAAATACAGGACCGTGACGGCGGACAAAGTCCCGAGCAAAGCCCGCTTTCTCACACGCAGAAGATGATCGCCACTGAGACGTTCTTCGTAACGCAACAACAGAAAAGCCACGGCGACGACGATCAAGGCCAGGACGACCGATGCGACATGGAGCCCAAGGCCGGGTGGCGGTGTCAGGCCTGCGAATAAATCATGGATCAGTCCGAAAAAGGGAATGCTTCCGCTCAACTGAAAGCTCATCATCATCGTGATAATGACGACAGGCAGGGCTGTGAAAGGGGCAACGGATAATGCTCGCGGGTCGTGATCAGCATCGGCCGTGAAGGGTTTGGCAATGCCAAAACGATGGCACGCCGATTGGATTGAGGCCAAGGCAATGACCAGGACGTGAGAGGCCGAGAGAACCTTAAGGCCGCCCATCAAGGCGGGCTGCCAAGTTTCGCCTGCGATTTCCCCGACCCAGATGATCACGCTCAGTGCTGCGAACATGATCGATGCGGCCATCACCAAGATCGAGAAGGTGCTGAGCACGTCTACCCGATAAGCCCCAAGCGACGTCACCCGGGAGGCGCCTAAGCTGAAGATGACAGCAGACAGAACGGGCACGACGATCGTCACTGTCGCGTAGAAGACGAAGTCAAAGTGACCTGCGTCAGTGCCGACGACCTTGAGCAGCACGAAGCTGTGGAGAATGAGCGAAAGGCAGATGAGCGATAGCTGCGCTATCTTTCTTAAGTCCGCACCTTCGCTCCCTTCGGGACCTCGCTGATCATAAGGCGGGCTGGTGCCGCCGCCCCCTATCGTCCGACTGGTCACAGCACGAAACCTGTCTCGAGCATCCTGGCCTTACCAGACTTTCCAGGGCGCATTCCCGCTGGTCCAAAGGGCTTCCAGTTGATCGCGCTCCCGCATCGTGTCCATCGGCTGCCAAAAGCCATGATGCTGATAGGCGAAAAGATCTCCGGACCGCGTGAGGCATTCCAACGGCTCACGCTCCCATATTGTATGGTCTCCTTCGATCAGATCGATGACCGATTTGGAGAGAACAAAGAAGCCGCCATTGATCAGCGAACCTTCTCGCGGTGGTTTTTCCGAAAACTCTTTGACCTGACTTCCGTCACCGATCTCGATAAGGCCAAAGCGTGCAGCCGGTGCAACGGCTGCGACCGTCGCCTTCCCGCCATGTCGGTGATGAAAGAGTAACTGCCGCCTGATGTCGATGTCCGCGAGACCGTCACCATAGGTCACGCAGAAAATCTCGTCGTCGTCCAGCCAGTCGACAACTCGCTTGATGCGCCCTCCGGTCTGCGTGTCCAATCCGGTTTCTACCAGCGTGACCCGCCAGGGCTCGGCAAATTCATGTTGAAGGGATGTGCACCCCTTCTGCAGCTCGAATGTCACGGCTCCCGCAGCGTGAAGCGCATAATTCGAGAAGTATTCCTTGATCATGTAGCCGCGATAGCCCAGGCAAATAATGAAATCCGTAATACCGTGGGCGGCATAAGTCTTCATGATATGCCAAAGGATCGGCCGATTCCCGATGGCGATCATCGGCTTCGGCCTGAGATGACTTTCTTCGGAAATGCGCGTGCCGCGCCCGCCGGCTAGTATGACGGCCTTCACCGTCATCCTCGCCTGCCGGCAACTTGCGCATGTTCGAGCGCTGAGGTGTCATCCATGTTGATGGACCACTCGATAATCGTGGTCGGGCGCTGCCGCACTTGCTCGTAGATCCGCCCGACATACTCGCCGACGATACCGATAAAGATGCCGTTCAAGCCGATGCCGAAAACGAGCAGCAAGGTTGTGGTCGCGAAGCCTCTTGGCCACTCCTGGCCAACAAGCATCCAAGCGGTGAGGTAATAAAGCCCGACCAGGGCAGAAATAACGAATGCCAAAATTCCAGTAAATGTTGCAAGGCGCAATGGAATGAGGGAGTTACTCACCAATCCGTTAGCGGCAAAAGCGCATAGCTTTGAAATAGGGAATTTGCTTTCTCCAGCCGTGCGCTCATCTCTTTCGTAACAAAGACCAATCTGATTGGCGGCAAGAGACGATGTCAATCCACGCATATAGGGATGGCTATCATTGATGAAAGCAAGTCGATCGACGACACTTCGGTCGACCAGCCTGAAATCTCCAGCATCTTCGAGAAGATTGTTTCCGCCGGCAATCTTGGTCACAAGCATGTAATAAAGATGTCGACATAGACGGAGAAACATTGCTTCCTTGCGCTTCTCTCGGATACCGGCGACGACGTCATGTCCGGCTTCCCAGCGCTCCACAAAGTCCGGGATCAGGGACGGAGGGTCCTGCAGGTCGCAATCGATGGGAATGACGGCATCGCCGGTCGACGCTCTATAGGCAGTCAACAGGGAACGCTCGAACCCGAAATTTCGCGCCAAGCGCAGGACCTTAACGCGCTGATCCCTTTCGGCAAGCTTGATGAGCTCGTGTTCGGTTCCATCGGTGCTGTGGTTGTCACTGAAGATGATCTCGTAGTCGTATTTTGGGCCCATGCATTCAAACTGCCGCACCACCTCGTCATAGGCGCGGAGGACATTGTCACGCTCGTTGAGGACGGGGATTACGACGGAAATTGTACTGATGCCCTTATGGGGCAAGCTATGCACATTCATCGTCAGCAATGACCTTAAATGTCGGAAGGGGCATAACGAACTTGGAGCGCAGCCCTCGGGCTCTCAGCTGTTCCATGATTGGCTTGGCGTAGTGCCAAGCCAGCAACAGCACATAGTCGGGCTGGTGGTCGATGAGGATCGAATTTTCGACAATCGGTGTGTGAATTCCCGGAAGATACTTGCCCAATTTGAGCGATGTCGGTTGCTCGGCGAGATAGGGCAGAAGATCACGATTGAGGCCGCAGTAATTGATCAAGGTCGAACATCGGCCAGGGCATGAATTGCCGACAAATGACTTTCCCGATGACTTGGCCTCGTAGGCAAAATCCATCAGGGCATTGCGCGTCGATCGGGCACCTTCGAGAAACACCTTGTAGACGGCGCTGTCATAAAGGCCGAAATCGCGCTCTTCTTGCAAAAGACTACCGACAGCGGGACTGACGGATCGAGCCCCCTTGCGGCAAACATAAGCCCTGATGTTGCCGCCGTAGCGGTCTGCCCGCTGAACGTCGAAGACATCGAGATCATATTGCTCGAACAGCATTATGAGCGATCGCAGACTATAGGTTCTGATATGCTCGTGATAGATCGTGTCGTACTGGAGCCCCTTGATGACATCCATCAAGTAGTGGCTTTCGGTGATGAACATGCCATCATCGTCCATCAATCGCGTTATGCCTCTCATGACCTCGCCCAGCGTGGCCATGTGTGCGAAGACATTCGTCATGGTTACGACCTTGGCGTGGCCGTGTTCTTCGACGATTTGCCTGGTCAGATCTTCCGTGAAGAATGCTTGCCACGTGTCGATCTGATTTTCGTCAATCGCAATCTTGGCAATATTGGTCGGCTCGATCCCCAGGACTCGCATCTTCCGCTTCTTGAACCCGGTAAGAAGCGTCCCGTCATTGGACCCGACATCCACGCAAAGTGATCCGTCTTCCATGCCGTACGATCCGATCACGCCGTCGGCAAAGGCTTGCTGGTAGACCGCGAGCTCTTTGGTTATGCCACTTCGGTAGGGATAGTCCGGCGCGTAAACAACGGAGCCGTCGACCACATAGTCAAGCTGAGTGAGGGAGCAGGAGGTGCATCGAAATAGCCTTAAGGGATAGGAAATTTCGGGTTCGTCCAGCATAGCTGCTGACAACAGGCCGTCACAAAGAGGCTGGTGGCCAAGATCGATAACGAGATCCAGATCCACCGATCCGCAGACCTGACATCTGTCGAGTTTTCCCGGAGCGACGTCATGTTCAATCATGGAATGGCAAACCTCACTTCCATGCCCCATGTTAATCCGATGGGCAAACCCAGCGTTCAGGTTGCCTTCATCAGCAAGGCTGAGAGTCACGCACAGGTTGCTTTTTACGACCTAGCAATCAATAGTTCTAGTTAAATTTTCCTGCTCGTTTTGAGCGCTCAGATCACCGTTCGATGCTACGCCCATCGAGCCAAGCTGCAGTTCCCGAAGAGCAAACGCCGCAGCAAGCCGATCGGCAGGTGTTGCCCGCTCATTCGACCCCGTTCGGATCGCGGCTAGCTGTTGTTCCTTAATTTTGGCGCCAACCGGATCAATCAACGATACCGATTGAAGGGCTTGATCGACATGGGCGAAGTGCATGGGCCATATCTCCTCAATCATCCCGAGGAAGAAGCGCAGCTCCCGCTGAAGCGGGCTGGTGAACGTACTGCTGACGTCGATGGCTTCTCCATTGACGGTAGCAACGCCAGGCTCTCTGGAAAAATCGATCCGTGATTGGCCGTTGCGGCCCCTGCATTGCACGAGACGTGTTCGGCAGCCCGCATCGCGCTCCATATGAACGGTGACATTGCAGGCATCGGCTGCGAGCCGTAGCTTCACGATCCGTCCACCGCCGTCGATCCGGACTTCCGGGTCGTGGAGTGTAAAGGGATCCAACAGCAAGGCGATGATCGACCAGACGTGAGGGAATACGTCGACCAACACATTGATGCCAGCATCATAGCGTTTTCTCTCGCCTCCGCGCTGTTCAGCGCGTGGATCGGTCCAGACGATGTCGACATGGTCGAGCATGTCGATGCACGACGTCTTGTCAGCGAACAGCCGAAGGTTCTCAGCAAAGAGGAAAACGAGGCCGACCAGGCAACGCCGCCCCTTTGCCGCTGCCACCACCTGCTCGGCCTCTGACAGAGTGAGGGCAAACGGTTTTTCGATGAAACAGTCTTTTCCGGCTTCAAGTGCCGAGATCGCAGTACGCGCATGATCCTTTGCCGATCGTACGATCAGGACCGAAGCGACCGTCTCTTTCGATAAGAGCTGCTCGACGGTCGAGACGATCTCGACATAATGACGGTCCTTTTCCTCCAACCTTTCCTTGAATGAAATCCATCCGTCACGGTGTCTTGGAGAGCAGACCAGGATGCGACGGTCTTCGAGCTTTAGCTGCAATAGAGTGCTTGCGACCGTACGCGCCCATCGCCCCCCACCAACGAGGCCGATATCGAAGGTAGCCTTATTCGTTGCGTCGGACATCAAGAAGTCAGCCTTGGCGGGCTCGGCCGATCGTTTGCCGATAGGCGTTGATTTGCTTTTTCGTAAGCTCGGCCGCCCGATTGGGCTTTTGAAAAAAGTCTCTGTACCAGGATGCCGTTTCGGTTGCCGCGCTCGCCAGCTGCATCGTTGGAACCCAGCCTAATGCCCTTCGCGCCTTTGCGTTATCCAGCCGCAAGCAAGAGGCCTCATGCAGATCGTCACACCGCGCGTATTGGATATCGGGCCGAGCCCACGCCTCGCATAAAATGTTCAGCATGTCTCGAACCGACACATTGTCGCTGGAACCAGGCCCAAAGTTCCAAGAGCCGCCGAATGCCTGCGGATCGTCCGCAAGCGCTGCCGCGAGCTTGAGATAGCCATGGCAGAGTTCCAGAACATGTTGCCAAGGTCTTACTGCCTCCGGCTGCCGGATCATCAGGGGATGAGGACCGCGCACCGCCTTGACGAAATCTGGCACGAGACGATCGTCCGACCAGTCGCCGCCACCGATGACATTTCCGCCGCGCGCGGTTGCAATTCCCAGGTCGTTTCCAAGCGAACTCATCGTTTCACGGTAACACTCGACCACCAGTTCGGCGCAAGCCTTCGAAGCGCTATAGGGATCCGCGCCGCCCAGCCGATCATCCTCGGCAAAAGCTGTCGTTTGGTCTTGGTTCCGATAGACCTTGTCGGTTGTTACGCAGACAAAGGCTCTTGTGCTCTTGGTCCGCCGACTGGCTTCGAGAACGTGAACCGTCCCAAGCGTGTTCGTCGCAAATGTCTCGATCGCATGACTGTAAGAATAACGAACCAAAGGTTGTGCCGCCAAATGAAAAACATAATGAGGATCAATAGCAAGAATCGTTTCACAAATGCGATCTCGATCAGACAGATCGATCAAATGGCTTGAGGTGAGATGGCCGGAGGACACGGCCTCGAAAAGGCTTGGATTAGTATTTGGCGCTCTGGCAATACCGTGGACTTCCGAACCGATCTCGGCAAGCCACAATGAGAGCCAGGTTCCCTTGAAGCCTGTGTGGCCTGTAACAAGCACGCGGCGGTCAGCAAAGGCGCATTCGAACCCATGTTCATCAATCACTCTTTTCCGCCTCGCACCCTAAAGCTAACGTAATCTAACAAGGAAGATCCGTTAGCTTCGATATCGAAAGCGGTTTGAAACACGCTATCGTATTATTGTAAAGCAACGAAGATGAGATTTGTTTATAAGTTGAAAAGTTCTGGCAAAATGCGCCTCTTTTGCTAAAAATACCGCAGACAGACTCTCAAAAGATATCACCTGCTCGCGCTTCTTACCGTATCTGGGCTCAAGCCCAGTTCAATGGGCTTAAACCGACATGTGCTTGATGAAACTCGGAGGGCGGACATATTGACGACTGTCTTTGATCGACAGGCCGAGACCTATTCGGACAGCATCAATGAATCCCTTGGGAAGTTCGGCGCCAATCATGACTTCTTTATGGAGCATAAGTCGTGGCTTATCGACTACGTCTTGATGAATCGATCAATGGACGCTTCGACATCTCGGCTGCTGGACGTTGGTTGCGGCACAGGCCTGCTGCACAGGCGGATAGGGTCCAAGTTCGCCAGGATTGATGGCATCGATATTTCCGCTGCGTCGATCGCCGTCGCCGTCCAGTCCCAATCCCAGCATCATTATCGTGTTTACGACGGCCATCGTATCCCCAGCGATGATGATAGCTACGATATTGCGATCGCGGTCGCTGTGTTCCATCATGTGCCGCCTTCGAAGTGGCTGGGGCTTGCCGCCGAGATGCTCCGTGTAACCCGCAAGGGCGGGCTTTGCCTAGTGATCGAGCATAATCCGGTCAATCCCGTAACCCGGCATATCGTCAATAATTGCGAGCTTGATGAAGATGCTGTTCTGCTCTGGCCTGCAAAGCTGCGGGCGCTCTTCCTTGAGGCTGGCGGCGCAGATGTGAAGACCCGCGCCGTATTGACGATACCCCCATTAGTGTCGGTATTGCGACGGCTGGACCATGCTCTGGGCTTCGCCCATCTGGGTGCCCAATACTACATGACCGCCACCGTTTGAGCGCATCGGCATCGACTTTGAAGCGACTGCGAGCACCGAAGACCATGTCGGATCTCTTCGTTTGAAACCAATTCGGATCGGCGTGAAGACGTGCGCGATCGGACACGTCATGGGCCGCTTCATCAGCGTCGGCATGGTCGCGACGGTGACATATCTCCTGGTCGTCATTGTTCTGACGGGAGCCACGACCTTACAGCCAAGCGTCATCGTTGCAACCGCTTATCTCGTGGCTCTACCTATTAGCTACCTAGGTCATCGACGATATACATTCGGCTCGGAACGGAGCGTCATTCTGGAGTTTCTGAGATTCCTTCTCGCCCATGGGACGATCTTGCTCTTCACTCAGTTGGCGCTAAATCTTATTCAATCCTACCTTCCCGACGCTACGGCACTTTATCATTTCATGGCTATATTCTTTATTTTCGTCTTCTCGTTCATCATCATGAAATTCTATGTCTTTTAATAAACCTCTGCAGCGCCAAGCCCTCGAGCGGCCGCTTTGCGATAGAGAAGCAGGCATTTGCGTGGCAGGCCGCTTGTTCACACTATTGAGTGCGACGTGAAGTCGTGTGAGTGACTGTTTTGCACGTTCTTATGGAGGTGACTGCATGAGGCGATGACAAGACCTGCCGTTCCTCCGACAGTAGCTTAAGGATGC
>JBPCVQ010000074.1:0-4615 GCA_051010395.1 Geminicoccaceae bacterium
TCAAAGCAGGTGATCTGCACATTGGTCGGCGTCCAGCCGACTTGAAGAACCCCGCCGTCATCGATGAGCCTTGAAGGCAGCGCCTTGCCGCGCAGCTTGCCGGCGACGTCGCTCGTGCAGAGGTGGATCAGCGGCTCGGACAAATGCGGCATGAAAAGGCCCCGGACGTTCTTGGTTTGACAGGATGATCGCCGTCAATTTTCATGGATTGTATGGCTTTTGAAAAGGTCACGCGATGAACCCCGCCGATCCGCCCCTCCTGACACCCAACGATCCGCCTCCAGTGACCTTAGTCAACGCCGGGGGGCATGCCCCCCTTGTGCTCACCTGCGAGCATGGCGGCCGCGCGGTGCCGGCGTCTCTTCAAGGAAGTGCGCCGCCCGCCAAGCAGATGAGACGCCATATTGCCTACGACCCGGGTGCCGCCAACGTGGCGCGCGCCCTTGCATTCCGCCTCGATGCGCCGCTGACAATCCAGCCCTTTTCCCGCCTGGTGATCGACTGCAATCGGCCACGACAAGCACCCGACCTTGCTTCGGCCGAAAGCGATGGCAGCGTGATCTCATTCAATCAGAGCCTTGACGATGACGCGCTCGAGGTCCGTTGGCGGGCCATCCATCAGCCTTTCCACAAAGCCGTCTCCGAACTGATCACAGCGCGTGGCAAGCCGGCTCTTCTGGCTGTTCACAGTTTCACCCGGCAACTTCAGAATCAGCCGCCGAGGACCATGGCGATTGGCCTCTTGTCAAGGCAGGACAAGAGCTTCAAAGAGAGGCTTCGGAACGAGATGCTGGCGATCCGATCCGATCTGCCGGTCGTCTTGGACGCGCCCTACCAGATCGAAGACGCCTCGGATTACACCATTCCAATTCACGCCGAGCCTCGCGGGCTCCCACATCTTCTCCTGGAAGTCCGTAATGATCTGATCTCCGATGAGAACGGGGTCACGGCTATGGTCGACCTGTTGTCTTCAGCCGTCACCGCGACACTGCCCAGCGTCACTCTTCCAGAGACCTGACACCGTAGGTATTGAATTCTGCCTATTCGGGCAGGTGCTTACCCATCCTCAGACCGGCTCAGTTATTAGGGAAGGGTATTGATGGTCCATGTGATCAATATAGCCCTACCACTAAGGGCGGATATAGGCCCAGCCGTCGCCCTGCAGCTCGATCAGCTCCACGACGCCTGACGAGATCATCTCGGCCTCGGAGACCAGCGGCACCTCGCCGTCCGTCTGTTTGGACATCATGCGGTGGGTGTTGCCGCAGGCGGCAAAGCTCAGGCTCTCATGCTCGAGCGACATGGCGGCGATCCTGTCCTTCACGGGCGAGGTGTCCGTGCGCAGCATGTGCAGGCCGGGGCCATTGGCGACCAGGCGGACCTCCACAGCCTCGCCGGCCGCATCATAGTGCTTGAAGATGTTGGCGGCATTGTTCAGCGCCATGTTCATGCGTTTGGGGTCGTTTTCGTCGACATGAATGGTGACGCGTTTGACCTCGCCAGCTTCCGCTACGGATAATGGTGCGAATAGCGATGCGGCGCCCAAGGCAATGCCGACTAGTGCAGCTATCATCGAATGTTTCATGGCGATCTCCCTCATCCATATCAGCCATGCTGATACTTTAGGCCAGATCGACGCGGTTGCTGGCATCACGATGTGGTGACGACTGTCGGCTTTCTGCGTTCGTCCAATTCGCCTGCCGCAAGCGCGCCCGAGCAAAACATGTCGTCCAGAAGCGCGATGGTGCGCCGAACTTCGTCGCTCGCCAAGCTGTAATAGATCTGCTTCCCATCCCTGCGGGTCGCGACCAGATTGTCCTCGCGAAGACGCGCCAGTTGCTGCGAGAGCGTCGGCTGGCGAAGATCGAGCTGTCGCTCCAACTCGCTCACCGCAAACTCATCATCTCTAAGGAGGCAGAGGATCATCAGACGATGGGGATTGGCGAGCGCTTTCAAAAAGTCCGCTGCCTTCAGAACCTGTTCTTCGAGATGATCCATGGCCTCTTCAATCGCCTCCCATTCGGGTTTCATTGTCACCGCCCCACAGATAAGAGGCCAAGATCGGGGAAATTCAAGACGAACATACTAAAGTGTAAGTTTAGAACGCCTCTAAGCCAATCCAACGCCTATATTTGCATGAGCTGGAAACCATAGAGGGTTCAATCAGAAATCCAATTGATGCAGATCATTGTGTGACTTTTCTCAGAGTCCGTCTGGATCAATTTTTTCGAGCCCGGGGCGGTTCCATCTCCAAGTCAAGGCCGCCCCGCCTCGGGGCTAGGCATTTTCCATACGCCGGCGATACATGCCCTGAATGATGCGGTCGATCACCATCGCGCAGAAGAGGATCGCGAGCCCGGCGAGCATGCCCTGGCCCTTGGCGGCGTATTGGAGAGCTTCGAGGATGTTGGCCCCCAACCCGCCGGCGCCGATCAGCGAAGCGATCACCACCATCGAGAGACACATCAGGATCGTTTGATTGATGCCGGTCATGATCGAAGGCATGGCGAGCGGAATCTCGACATTGCTCAAGAGCTGCCATTTAGTGCAGCCGAACGCGACCGCCGCTTCCTTGGTGCCTTCGGGGACTTGGCGCATGCCGAGTGCGGTGAGGCGGATGACGGGGGGCATGGCGAAGATGATGGTGGCGAGAACGCCAGGCGGTTTGCCTGTGCCGAAGAACGCGATGATCGGGATCAGGTAGACGAAAGCGGGCATGGTCTGCATGAAATCGAGGATCGGAAGCGCTGCCGCATAGGCGCGAGAACTTTTGCCGAACCAGATGCCGAGCGGGATGCCGATGACCAGGCAGAGGAAAGCGGCAGCGCCGAGGAGGGCGACCGTCACCATCGAGACTTCCCACAAGCCGAAGGTGGCAAGATAGGCAAGGGCTGCTGCGGTGAACACCGCGATCCTCGGGCCGGCGAGGCGCCAGGCCATCACCACGATCACCAACATCACCACGGGCCAGGGTGTTTGCACCAGGATGATTTCGAGACCGTCGAGCACGGCCTTGATCGCTGCGGTCACGCCTTTGAAGACATCGCCGAATTCGATGGCGAGCCAATCGAACCAGCCTTCCATCCAGTTGGCGACCGGCGTGAACCATTCCTTGTTCATCGGGAATTTGGTCAGGATCTCCGCCGGCTTGGCGAAGGTGAAGCGGTAGATCGTAAGCGGCCAGATACCCAGCAGCAAAAAGCCACCGAAGGCGACGTTCGCCCAATTGACGCCGGATGGCGTGTCGGGCCGGGCGCGCCAGCGGAGATATTGCTTTTCGTAGGCATAGTTGGCGTAGAAGCCTTCGATGATCTTGATCACGACGAGCAAGGCCAGGCCGGCAAACAGAATGGTGAAGGCCTCGGCGGACGCCGCCTCGGCCTCGCCAAGCGCTTTTTGCGCGGCTTTTTCGAGGTTGCCGGCGACCTTCAAGGCGGCATCGGCGCCGGCCTGGTCGCCGCCCGCCACCAGCTCCTCGGCCTGTTGCTTGCGCTTATCGATGTTGGCGGTGAGCTTCTCATAGCGCGCCATCTTATCGGCGCCGAGATCGCCCCAGAGACCGCGACCGAGCTGGACGAGGGCGAAGAGTTCAAGTACCAAAAACGTCCAAAAAAATCCCCAGAGACCGCGGAAAGCACCCCAAAGCGGGCCGGCCAGTGCTGCTGCCCCGTTCCAGGACCAGGCGATACCTGTCTTGCCCTGGATCTTGGCGAAGGCATCGTTGTAATAGCCTTCTTTTTCCCCGACGAAATCGCCGACCGAGCTTGCGAGCGACTTGGGTCCGAGTTCGAGGCCGGTGTCGGTGCTCATGCCTTGCCTCCCTGGATACCCTTCAAGAGCGTCGTCTTGTCGATCACGCCGATATCCCCGCCGTCGTCATCCTGGATGACGATCGGGTGCTCGGTGGTGGTGGTGATGTCGATGAGCTGATCGAGATCGGTGCCGTGGGGTGCGCGTTCGGCGGCCGCGAGGTCGAAGGGCTTCGATGCCTGATATTCATCGAGCGGCACCATGATCGAGTGGGCAAAAACCAGCTTCAGCTTGGAGATGCCTTCGACGAAATCCTTGACGTAGTCATCGGCAGGCTTGGTGACGATGTCTTCGGGCGTACCGATCTGGACGATGCGACCATCCTTCATGATGGCGATGCGATTGCCGATGCGGATCGCCTCGTCGAGATCGTGCGTGATGAAGACGGTCGTTTTGTTGAGCTCCGCCGATAGAGCCATGAACTGGTCCTGCAGCTGGCGGCGGATCAGGGGGTCGAGGGCGGAGAACGGCTCGTCCATCAGGAGGACTTCGGGATCAGAGGCAAGCGCTCTCGCCAGGCCGACGCGCTGCTGCATGCCGCCCGAGAGTTCGCGGGGAAACCGGTCCTCGTAGCCGTCGAGATTGACCAGCTCCAGGCAGTGCTGCGAGACCTCCCAGCGTTTGGCTTTGGGCTCGCCTCGGACCTGCAATGGAAAGCCGACATTGTCGCGTACGGTACGGTGCGGAAGGAGCGCCATATGCTGGAACACCATGCCGATATGCACGGCGCGCATTGTCCGAAGTTCCTCGCCACCGAGAGACAGCATGTCCCGGCCAAGTACGGAAATCTTGCCGGCAGTGGGCT
>JBPCVQ010000075.1:0-14894 GCA_051010395.1 Geminicoccaceae bacterium
GAACCATGGCGCGGGTGTAGCCGAGCTTCATGCGCTCGCCGACGCCGTAAGCGCCTCCTGTCCAGCCGGTATTGACCAGCCAGCAGGTGACCTCGTGCTTCCTCATCAGATCACCCAGCAACTTGGCGTAGACCGAGGGGTGACGCGGCATGAAGGGCGCCCCGAAGCAGGTGGAGAAGGTCGCCTGCGGTTCGGCGAGGCCCTTTTCCGTACCGGCGACCTTGGCGGTGTAGCCGGAGAGGAAGTGATACATCGCCTGTTCGGGCGTAAGGCGGCTGATCGGGGGGAGAACGCCGAAAGCATCGGCCGTCAGCATCACGATGTTCTTCGGATGATCAGCCATGCCGGTGGCGCTGGCATTGGGGATGAAGTCGAGCGGATAGGAGGCCCGGGTGTTCTCGGTCAGGCTCCCATCGTCGAAATCGCAGGCACCGGTCAAAGGATCGACGACGACGTTTTCGAGAATGGTGCCGAACCGATGCACGGCACCGAAGATCTCGGGCTCGGTTTCTTCACGCAGCTTGATGACTTTGGCGTAGCAGCCGCCTTCGAAGTTGAAGACCCCGTTCGGCCCCCAGCCATGCTCATCATCACCGAGCAGCGTGCGCGTGCTGTCGGCGGAAAGCGTGGTCTTGCCCGTGCCGGACAGGCCGAAAAAGATGGCGGTGTCCCCGCGCGGCCCGACATTGGCGGAGCAGTGCATGGGCATCACGCCCATTTCCGGGAGGAGGTAGTTCAAGACGCCGAAGATCGATTTCTTGATCTCACCGGCATAGCTCGAGCCGCAGACCAGGACCGACTTCTGTTCGAGGTCGACCAGAATGGCCGTCTCGGAATTGGTCTCGTCGCTCCGAGGATCGGCTTCGAGAGCAGGCACCTGCAGCACGGTGTAATCCGGCGCGAAGTCGATGCGCTCTTCGGCGCTCGGCACACGGAACATGTTGCGGGCGAAAAGATTGTGCCAGGCCTGCTCGGTGATCACCCGCACCTTCAGTTGATAGGCGGGATCGGCGCCGGCGACCAAATCCTGAACGAAAAGATCGCGGCCGGCGACATGGGCTCTTGCCTTCGCCCAGATCCGCCCCGCGGCCTCGGCACTGATCGGCCGGTTGACCTTGCCCCAGTCAATGCCGTCCTTGAGGCTCGCATGGTCGACGAAGAATTTGTCGTTGGGCGAGCGGCCGGTATGACGGCCGGTGGTGGCGTTGAAGGCGCCGCCTCCTACCAGTGCGCCTTCACCACGGAGGACAGCCTGCTGGATCAGGGCTGCAGGCGAAAGGTTCCACTGAACCAGGCCAGGAGCGCTGAGGCCAAGTGAGGACAGCCCACGTTTACTGATAACCGGTCCGATTTGCTGCGCATTGTTATCCACAGTTTTCGCATCCTTGTCGTTGGTCGTTTGTTAGCCTGTAGCTGTTAATCTTAACAAATGCCGGTCGCGTTTGAGAGTTTTTCTTCTGTTCTGCTGCTCAATATCTATTCTATAGGGAACTTTAACTTCAAGCATCTCGTGCTTTATTAACTAATCTTATCAATTCCTTACGTACGCCGGTGCTGTCCGCCACCCGACTGCCGAAGGGCAAGCGCGCCACCTGCTCCTGAAATCTGAGATCTGCGCCCTCACCATCGACTCCGGTCATGCGCCAGTCGCCGTCACCGCGCCCAAGCAGCGCTGTCGCATAGAGCTGCACGGCATCGGCGTGGTCGTCGTTCATATGTGCGACAATGTCCATCTCAGCAGCGACAAGCTGCTCGGAGGGCTCAATGCGGAGATCCTTGCCCTCGATCCATTGAATTCTGCCAAAGCCGGCGATCAGATGCGCACGATCGACAGCCATATGGTAAAAGCCGAAATCTGCAAACTCCGCATAGCCTGCAGCTCGCTGATGCCGGGCGAGATAGCGCTGTCGGAGACCGGGCGCATCTGAGCGGGTCAAACTGCCTATGAGAGACAGCCGCTCGCCTGCGAGAGGGTCCTCATGGGCTTTGCTGCCGGTCAGGAGGAGCGAAATCCGGTCATCAGATTTCAGGTTTTTACTGTGATCGGCAAGATCGGAGAGCAAAAGGATCGGCGCGCCGTCATGGTCGGTGGCGGTGGCGACCATGGAGGCATAAGGCGCACCGTCGCTTTCGCGCATGACCGTCGCCAGGCTGCCGGCAGGAGCGGCACGCAGGAGATGGCGGGCAGTCAAATTGATACGTGATCGGTCATCGTCGGTCATGGGAAGTGGGATGCCTTCACCACATGTTTCATTGCTTCATGCCCAAGGCTCCCTAGCCCGATCAAGCCGGGAGCGTCAAGTCACTGATCGGTCAGGCCATCGCTGTTTGCAGAAAAAACACCGCCTTGCGGCAATCAGTCCCCCCATGTTTGAAGTGGAAACAGCGAAAAGACGCGCTTGGTCTTCGAAATGAGAATGGAACATAGTCTCCAAGGCCTTGATGATTTGAAATATCTGCACCTTTTTGCAAGTGAGATCCTGGTTTGCCTCCTTGCGGCTGAGTGAACGGCTTGGCTAGTGTCAAAGCACCCCAGTCTCAGGAGAAGCCCGCGTGATCGAAAAAAGCGTATCAGCATCAATCCGCACCATTCCCGATCTCCACCTCACGGCGCTCGGACCGATGGTGACCATGTCGCCCGGGCTGAATGGCATGCGCCTGCCGCTTCCTTTCGCCCTCGATCACGTCAATATCTGGCTCCTTCGGGATGGTGATGGCTGGACCTTGATCGACACCGGTATCGACGATGAGCCGACAAGAGCCTACTGGACCGAAAGGCTTGAGCAGAGCCTCAAGGGCCGTCCGCTGCAACGTCTGATCGCAACCCATTTTCACCCCGATCACATGGGCCTCGCCGGCTGGCTCTGCGGCCAGACCGGCGCCAGCTTCTGGGCCACGCGCACGGAATGGCTGACCGCGCGGGCGCTGGCGCACGACACCAGTGATGAATTCACCGAAGCCGGGCGCCGCTACGACCATGCCGCGGGGCTGGCCCCTGAGCAGGTCGACAAGCGGGCGAAGCGCGGCAATCTCTATCGAACACGCGCAAGCGCGCCGCCGGCGTCCTACAACCGTGTGTGCGAAGGCGATGAGCTTCTGATCGATGGCGAGGTCTGGCGGGTCATGATTGGCCGCGGACACGCGCCTGAAATGATGAGCCTCTACAATGCCGAGCGTAAGGTCCTGATCGCCGCCGATCAGGTGTTGCAAAAGATCTCACCCAATATCAGCGTCTGGCCGGCCGAGCCCGACGCCGACCCGCTCAACGACTATATTCAAAGCCTCGGAAGTTTTCGTGAGCTACCCGAAACCACGCTGGTCCTCCCGTCCCACGGCCAACCATTCCAGGGCCTGCATGCCCGGATAGACCAGTTGATCGATCACCATAAGGATCGCCTTCGTCGTGCCATCGATGCTGCTGGCGACGGTCGAAGCGCCGTCGAGATCATGCCCGCCCTGTTCGATCGCGAACTGGATGCTCATCAGCTCGGCTTTGCCCTAGGCGAAGCACTCGCTCACATCAACCACCTGGTCACCAAAGGCCTGATCATCCGCAAAACGGATGCCGAGGGCGTTCATCGCTACAGCCGTGCCTGAGTGGTCGCACCACACGCTGTGGCGGCACCACACGCTGTGGTCGCATCACACGCTGTGATCGCACCACACGCCGTGGTTGCTGCCACTAGTTGGCATCGGCAAGCGGTCCTCCAGCGATGAACCCCTGCCAGGCGAACCAAAAAGCGATGTGGCCGGGAAGACGCTCCATGATCCGACCATCGTCGGCAATCAGGCCTTCCTCCCGGATCTTCATTGGCAGATCGCCTGCGAGGATCATGCTGGGATCGTCAGTCGCCTTGATGACCACATCATCGCGAAGGTAAGCACGAACAGTTCGCGTGTCGGCATCGCCAATCAGGACGACCCGAAGGTCGCCGATCCGATCGTTGATGATCCGGCCGCCTTCGAAATCGGTAAGCGGCCAGGCCTTGGCGAGGCCATCCACACGTACCGCGTAGACGTAATCCTTGGCTTCCAGGCGTTCGTCCTCGACCAATGCTGGAAACATGAGCTTGGGTGATGCGAAGTAGTCGCCGTAAGGACGCCCGGGTGTGTAGTCCCGATTGTAGCCGGTATCGAGAGAGAGCACTTTCGTTTCAGGGTGCTGATTGAGCCAGTTCGACCAGCTGGTGATCGCAACCGGCAGCACGTCGAGCTCGACACCCGATCCGGTGAGCGGGCCGACCACCGGGCGCCCGGTGAACTGGTTCCAGAGGCTCTTTGTTTCCTGATCATACATCAGCTTGTTGGAGCGGTAGAGAAAACCGGAGGAGCCAAAGATCACCGGCTCCTCCTTACCGTCGAGGTCGGTTTTGTAGAGGATGCCCGAACCGCAAAGCGTGCAATAGGCGAGGCTTACGGGTTGGCCGCCGACGACGTCATTGAACATCTCGTGCCAATCCAGGATGCGAAGCGGGTAGGCTCTGGTATCACCATTGATCTCGACCCCGAAGACCAGCTCATCCTCCGTGATGTAGGTTGCCTCCTCCGGCGTGATATGCTTCGGGTTGGTGAGTGCCGGGATGCCATCCTTGACCACGCCGCCCCAGGCGATCTCTTCAAGGCGGATTTCGTGCTCGACGCCAGCTTGCAGGAATTCCCGAAAATTCGGATCGATCGCCGCCATGATATCGGCCTTGAAAATATCGAAGCCGACGAAGGGCTTGATTTCCGGATGGGCCTGCTGCCAGAGCATCCAAGCACCCCAGTCCTTGCCCGGCGCCTCGCCGGTCAGCTTTGCGAGGGCGGAATCGAAACTGCCGTCGTCGCGGATGAAGCGCATCGCCTGGATGAGGGCGGAGGCGACGTCGGGATCGCCCCTCTTCACCAAAAGGTCGATCGCTTCATTGCGGATTGCAGGGTCATCGGTCAGAAGGCGCGGGATGATGTCTTGAACGTCTTCCGGCTCAGCCGTCTCGGCCAGAGCGGGCTGGGTTCCGACATGCAGGACAAGAGCAAGCGTAAGAACGAGGCGTTTCATTTGGGCACTCTCTTTGTCGTTAGGAGCGATCAGGTGGCCGCGTCCAATGTGGTCGTACCAATCCCGAAGTGGTCGCACCACTAGAGCAGCGGTTCGATCACGTCTCGAAGCTCCAGTTCGGTGAGATGAGTTTTTTCAGCGTTGCGCTCATGACGAAAGACGAAATTCGGCTGACCTTCGCGATCGAACAGAAACATGGTCGGAATTCGATCGAGATTGCCAAAGACGCGACGCGTCTCGGCGTCGCCTTTGAGGATAGGGAAGATGGGGGTGACGTCATCGAGAAAGGCTTCGAGCTTGGCTGAAGTCGAGAGGCCGTCATGGGTTTCGAAGACGTTAACGGCGATCACTCGGAAACCCTTGTCGGCATAGGCTTTCTGGACGGTGTTCAGATGCGGAAATTCATGCTTGCAGGGCGGACACCAGCTCGCGAAGAAGGCGACGAGCACCACCTGGCCGTCCAACGAGCGTTCGGACACCGCCTCGCCACGGATGATCGGCAGCTTGCCGAGGACGTCTCCCAGCCCACCCTCAGTTGCCGCTTGGACGGCATTGGGGACACTCCAGGAAACGATCAGCGTCAGCAGCGATACTATGGTGATCATCGTTCGTTGCATGACCTCATCAAGCACCGAAAGCTGATCACCGCCAAGTCACAGATAGGCGACGCCGTCGCGATCAGGGGGATTTTCGCCGCAATCGATGCTTGCGCGCGCGTCCAGTGCGACTAAAACCGCGCTATGTCCTTACCCAACAACCAGTCCGCCCCCCTGCCCCGCCTGACCCTCGTCCTGGGCGGCGCCCGTTCGGGCAAGAGCCGCCACGCCGAGACCCTCATCGAGGCCAGCGGCCTCACGCCTTACTACATTGCCACCGCCGAAGCATTGGACGGCGAGATGGCCGAACGCATCACCCGACACCAGACGCGCCGTGGCAACCACTGGCAAACCATCGAAGAACCCCTTCGCCTCACCGAAACTCTGCGCAGCGTAACCGCCGAGGGCCGCGCCCTCATGGTGGACTGTTTGACGCTTTGGCTGACGAATTTGATGGTCCACGACCTGGCGGTCGAGTCCGAGGTTAAGGGGCTCATCGATAGCTTGGATCAGCTACGCGGTGCCACCGTCTTCGTTTCGAACGAGGTCGGTCAGGGCGTCATGCCGACCAATGCGATGGCGCGCGCCTTCATCGATCACGCAGGCATTTTACATCAGCGGCTCGCCGAGAATGCAGACCGGGTCGTCTTGATGACGGCTGGCCTTCCCCAACAGCTAAAACCTTAATACCAGGAGAACGTCTTTGTCCTTTCGCCCTGCTCAAAAGATTCCGACCACGGTATTCACAGGGTTTCTGGGCGCCGGCAAAACCAGCCTGGTGCAAAACCTGCTACGCCAGGCCGGCGGACGCCGCATCGCGCTGATCGTGAACGAGTTCGGTGATATCGGTGTCGATCGCGAACTCTTGCTCGGATGCGGTGATGAGGCCTGCTCGGACGAGGACATCGTCGAGCTTGCCAATGGCTGCATTTGCTGCACGGTCGCCGATGATTTCGTGCCGACCATGCAGGCCCTGCTGGGCAGGGACCCATTACCAGATCATATCGTGATCGAAACGTCGGGGCTGGCTTTGCCGAAGCCGCTGATCAAGGCCTTCAACTGGCCGGAGATCAAAAGCCGGGTCACGGTGGATGGTGTGGTGGCGGTCGTCGATGCCGCTGCCGTCCGCGACGGCCTCTTTGCCGCGGACCCCGAAAGGGTCGACCAACAACGCCAGGCCGATGAGCAGCTGGACCACGAAAGCCCGCTGGAGGAACTGTTCGAGGAGCAACTCGGCGCCGCCGATCTGGTGATCGCCAACAAGGCTGACCTGGTGGCCGAGGATGCCTGGGGCCTTATCGAGGCCAGGATCGAGAAGGAACTCCGTCCTGGCGTGCAAATCATCCGCTCGGCCGCGGCGGCCGTGCCGATCGAGGTGCTGATTGGCCAGGGGGCTGCGGCTGAGGATGATCTGGACAGCCGCCATTCCCATCACGATGACGGCGAGGATCACGAGCATGACGATTTTTCGTCGTTCCACGTCGACATCCCCCTACAAGACGACCCTGAGGCCTTCGTCGAGCGCCTGCGGCAGGTCGTCGTCGAGCACCGCGTGCTCAGGGTGAAGGGTTTCGTCGAGGTGACAGGGAAGCCGATGCGGCTTGCTGTCCAGGGTGTCGGCGATCGCCTGCAGCACTATTTCGATCGTCCCTGGAAGGCGGACGAACCGAAGCTCGGCAAGCTGGTGGTGATCGGCGAGCATGATCTGAACCAGGCGGCGATTACCGAAGCGCTGGCCCAGCCAGCCTCGCTCGCAGCCTAAGTCAACGAGGCGGACGTTCCGCATGCATCTATTGAATGCGCGTCAGGCGACCACCGACGACGACGGCGAAGCCATCGACCTCGGCCAGTCGCGCGGCGACATCGTTTATCTATCGGCGGCTGATACCGAACTTCGGAGCCTTGCCGCAGCACAGGCCAAACGGCCGGAGGAGGCGCCGAGCCTCAGGCTCGCCAATATGCTCAGGCTGGCCCATCCGATGTCGGTCGACCTGTATGTCGAGACGATTATCGTCGAGGCGAAACTGGTGGTGCTGCGCTTGCTCGGGGGGCGGAGCTATTGGCCCTATGGGTTGGAGCAGATCGCGGCAACGTGCCGATCGAACAACATCCCGCTTGCGGTGCTGCCAGGAGACGATCAGCCTGATCAGGAACTTGCAAGCTGGTGCACGCTTCCAACCGAAGCCTGCCACCGGCTTTGGCAATATGGGGTCCATGGCGGGCTCACCAATAGCGAGGCGCTGCTCCGCTACGCTGGTAGCTTGCTGGGTCACCAGGAAGAGTGGACCGAGCCTGCTCCCTTGCTGCGCGCAGGTATCTACTGGCCGGGCGAGACCGCGCCGGATCTGGAGACGCTGCAAAGGGCACATTGGTGCAACGATCGGCCCGCGGTCGGAATTGTCTTCTACCGAGCGCTGCTGCAGGCTGCCGATCTCAACGTCATCGACACGATTGCAACCGCCCTCGCCCGCGCCGAGATGAATGCGCTGCCGCTTTATGTCACCAGCCTGAAAGACAAGAGCGTCGCCTCCCTTGTCGCCGAACTTCTGGACGAGGCCGACGTGTCGACCGTTTTGAACGCGACCGGCTTTGCGATCTCCAAACCCGCAGCACCAGCGCCAACGCCCCTTGATGGCGGTGATCGCATCGTCCTGCAGGTCGTGTTTTCCGGCGGCAGTGAGACGGCTTGGGCTGAAGGCACCAACGGTCTCTCAGCGCGGGATCTCGCGATGAACGTCGTTCTGCCGGAGATCGATGGGCGCGTACTCACGCGTGCGGTTGCCTTCAAAGCAAAGCAGCGCTTCGATGAACGCAGCGAGATCGAGGTGATCGGCCTGAAGCCCGTTCAGGATCGTATTGATTTCACGGCGAAACTCGCTCGGGCCTGGATTGAACTTCGTAACGTCGGAGTTGAGAAACGTCGCGTGGCTATCATCCTCGCGAATTATCCCAATCAGGATGGGCGCCTCGCGAATGGCGTCGGGTTGGACACGCCGGAAAGCGCCGCCGATCTCCTGAATGCGCTGCGCTCAGCCGGCTATGCACTCGGACTGTGGCGTGGCCGCGGCGATGCACTTGTGGACAAACTGCGATCCGGTGTCACAAACAATCACAACAAATACACGCAAAAAACGTCGGAAATCACTCTTTCTCTCGATGAATATTTACGTTTTTTCAAAAGTTTACCAGACAATCTGCAGAAAAGCGTTCAACAGCGCTGGGGCGCTGCGGAGAATGATCCACAGGTCTTCCACAACGTCTTCAAACTTGCTTTGTTGCAGTTCGGCAACATTGTCATCGGCATTCAGCCGGCGCGCGGCTACAACATCGATCCTGTAGCCACCTATCATGACCCTGCACTCGTGCCGCCTCATCACTATTTCGCCTTTTACGCGTGGCTACGGCAAAGCTTCGGCGTTCACGCGATCATTCACCTGGGCAAGCACGGCAATCTCGAATGGCTGCCGGGCAAGGCGCTCGCTCTGTCCGAAAACTGCTTCCCGGAGGCCGCGCTCGGGCCCCTTCCCCATCTCTATCCGTTCATTGTCAACGACCCCGGCGAGGGTTCACAGGCCAAGCGAAGGACATCCGCCGTCATCATCGACCATTTGACACCGCCGATGACCCGGGCGGAAAGCTATGGGCCGTTCGCCGAACTCGAGGGGCTGGTGGATGAATATTACCAGGCGGCAGGCGTCGATCCGAGGCGCGTGGCCCATTTACGCGGCGAGATACTGGCGGAGAGCCGGCGGCTCGGACTGGACAAGGATTTGGGCGTCGAACGCGTTGATCCCGATGATGCGCTCGCCAAGCTCGACAATCATCTCTGCGAGATCAAGGAGCTGCAGATCCGGGACGGACTGCACATCCTTGGGCGCGCGCCTGACGGCGATCAGCTCATCGACCTCCTGGTGGCGCTGGTCCGGGTGCCGCGCGGCGATGGCAAAGGCGGCGACGCTTCGATAATCCGGGCACTCGCCTCGGACCTCTGGCTCGGCGACGTCGATCCTCTGGATTGTGACTTTTCCGAAACCTGGCAGGGACCGAGACCCGAGACTCTGGCAAGTCTATCTGGCGCCGATGGCACCACTTGGAGGAGTGTGGGGGATACGGTTGAGCGGCTGGAGCTGCTAGCGCGGGCGCTGGTCGCCGGCGAGCGGGCGGCCGATCCCGCCTGGACTCTTACAAGAATGGTTCTGCGCGAGATCGAGGCGCGGATCAGGCCTGCAATCGAAGCGAGCGGACGGGCGGAAATCGAGAACCTGTTGGCCGGTCTCGACGGCCGCTTCGTACCGCCCGGCCCCTCTGGCGCCCCGACGCGCGGGCGTTTGGATGTGCTGCCGACGGGGCGGAATTTTTTCTCCGTCGACAGCCGTGCTGTCCCGACGCCTGCTGCATGGCATCTTGGTCGGAAGTCGGCCGAGATGCTGATCGAGCGTTTTCTGCAGGATGAAGGCGATTGGCCGAAGACGGTGGTGCTGTCCGCCTGGGGAACGGCCAACATGCGCACAGGCGGCGATGATGTCGCCCAGGCGCTTGCATTGATCGGCGCGCAGCCGGCTTGGGACAAAGCTTCGCATCGCGTGACCGGTATCGAGGTCGTGCCCGTCGGTCTCTTGGATCGCCCAAGGGTCGACGTGACGCTTCGGGTCTCCGGCTTCTTCCGCGATGCGTTCCCGGCGCAGATCGATCTGTTCGACCGCGCCGTACGTGAGGTCGCCGACATGGACGAGCCCGCCCACCTCAATCCAATCCGGGCACGGATCGAAAAGGATAAAGCCAGCTTCGTCGAAGACGGACACGACCCAGTAACCGCCGGCCGCCGTGCGGCCTATCGCGTTTTTGGGTCGAAGCCGGGGGCTTATGGGGCGGGGTTGCAGGCGTTGATTGACGAACGCGGTTGGGAGACGGACGAGGATCTTGCCAAGGCCTATGTCGCCTGGGGTGGTTATGCCTATGGATCGAAGGCCGAAGGTGCGGCCGAGCACAAGCTGCTCGAGCAGCGCCTCGGGGCGGTGGAGCTGGTTCTGCACAACCAGGACAATCGTGAACACGATATCCTCGACAGCGACGACTACTACCAATTCGAAGGCGGCGCCGTGGCGGCGGTCCGCCACCTGTCGGGTGACCAGCCGGCGGTCTATCATAATGACCACTCTCGTCCAGAAAGTCCGCGCATCCGTACGTTGAAGGAAGAGATCGGCCGGGTGGTTCGCGGGCGTGCGGCTAATCCGAAGTGGTTAAGAGGGGTGATGCGTCACGGTTACAAGGGCGCCTTCGAGATCGTCGCGACCGCCGATTACCTGTTTGCCTTTGCGGCCACCGCGCGCGTGGTCGAAGATCATCATTTCGATGCGCTATACGACGCGTATCTCGTTGACTCTGAAGTCCGTGACTTTATCGAGCAGTATAATCCGGATGCCCTGCAGGAAATCGCCGAACGATTCCGTGAGGCGATCGAGCGTGGCCTTTGGCGTCCGCGCGCCAATGACGTGCATGACCGGCTGACGGCGCTGGCGATGCCGTCATCCAAGGTGCTCGACAGATGAGCATCCGCTGACGGAATAATCAGTCCTGCTTAGCCCGAACCGCGGATCACGTAGCTCTTGAATCCAAGAGCGAATGAGCGTTAGCTCTGGCTCCTGAATTCGAGGAGACGAAGCCATGACCGACGCCGAAGCCGACATCAATCAGGCTCATCGCGAAAAGATGGCCAAAATCAAGGCTGTGAAGGACAAGATCTACGCCTCAAAGACCAAGGAAAAGGGCCTTTTGATGGTGCATACCGGCACCGGCAAGGGTAAGAGTACGGCCGCGTTCGGCCTGGTCATGCGCACACTCGGTCATGGGTTGAATGTGGGTGTGGTGCAGTTCGTGAAGGGGCGGCGCGAGACGGGTGAGCGCCAGATGCTGGACCGGTTTTCCGATCAGGTGACGGTCAAGGTCATGGGTGAGGGCTTCACCTGGGAGACCCAGGATCGCGAGCGCGATATCGAAGCGGCGAAGGCCGCATGGAGCGAGGCGATCACGATGATGGCGGATACATCGCTGCACCTGGTAGTGCTGGACGAACTCAACATCGTGCTTCGAAAGGACTATCTCGCCATCAACGATGTGGTCGAAGGACTGCTCGCCAAGCGTCCGGACCTGCACGTCGTGGTCACCGGCAGAAATGCCAAGCCCGAGTTGATCGAGGCGGCAGACCTGGTAACCGAAATGACCCTGGTCAAACACCCCTTCCGAGACGGCGTCAAAGCCCAGCTCGGCATAGAGTATTAGTGGCGCATGAGCTTGCTGCCAAGCGATAGCCAAAGCTAGCGAAGACATGACTAGCTCACCGAAAAATACTTGAAAAACACAGAAACTTTTAATTTCCATTCACATTGGAGGCGGGCATAACAAAGAAAAAATCCATTGCCATCGCCTATCTTCTTTTGATTTTTCTTTGGCCGATTGCAGCCCATCGTTTCTACCTGGGGCATTTCGGATTGGGATGGGCTATGAGCTTTACCTTGGTCTGCACCTCATTCATGACAATGATTGATTTTCAGTCGAATTTGCATGCCTTGGCAGCCTCTTTACCAGCAATGCTTGTCTTCCTAATACTTCTTGCCGACCTGTTTCGCATGCCAACTATCGTTCGTGATTCCAACAGAAAGCTAATGGAAAGATGCACCACGAGTTCATCGATTTCGCCTTCGAAGCTCGGCTGAACTAGCATTGTATCGACCGGTAGAGCGAGACAGGTGAAATCGACCCCCACCCTAATGCTTCAAGGCACCGGCTCCAACGTCGGGAAATCCTTGCTTGTAGCCGGCCTTTGCCGGCTGTTCGCCCGCCGCGGGCTCGCGGTGAGACCGTTCAAGCCGCAGAATATGAGCAACAATGCGGCGGTGACGACGGACGGTGGCGAGATCGGCCGGGCGCAAGCCTTGCAGGCGAAGGCGGCGGGTGTGCCGCTTTCGGTGCATATGAACCCTGTCCTCCTGAAGCCGCAGACCGAGATCGGTGCGCAGGTGGTGGTTCAGGGCAAGGTTTTCGGAGCCTGTCAGGCCAGGGACTACCATAAGCTCAAGCCGATGCTGATGCAGCACGTTCTAGAAAGCTTTGAGCGGCTTGCAGCCGATGCCGATCTCATCCTGGTCGAGGGGGCGGGCAGCCCGGCTGAGGTGAACCTGCGTACAGGCGACATCGCCAATATGGGTTTTGCCGAAGCCGCGGATCTGCCGGTCGTGCTGGTCGGCGACATCGACCGCGGTGGCGTGATCGCCTCGCTTGTCGGTACGCATGCGCTGCTGGAACCCGGTGAGCAGGCACGCCTCAAGGGGTATATCGTCAACAAGTTCCGCGGTGATCCGTCCTTGTTCGATGATGCCCATCCGATCATCGAAGAGCGCACCGGCATGAGGACGCTGGGCGTCCTCCCCTGGTTCGAGGGTGCCAGGCAGTTGCCGGCCGAGGACATCCTCGACCTCGAAGACGAAGTCAACGATGCGCGCGTCGCGCTCAAGGTGGTGGTGCCGAAATGGCCGAGACTTTCGAATTTCGATGATCTTGATCCGCTTGCAGCCGAGCCTGATGTCGGCGTCGTTTTCATAAAACCGGGGGAGCCACTGCCGGGTGATGCCGACCTGGTGATCCTTCCCGGTTCCAAGGCCACACTCAAGGATCTGGCTGCATTCCGAGATAATGGCTGGGATGTCGACCTACACGGCCATATCCGCAGAGGCGGGCTGGTGCTTGGTCTTTGCGGTGGTTTCCAGATGCTCGGGCGGTCGATTGCCGACCCGGAGGGCATCGAGGGGGAACCTGCCGATGCCGAGGGCCTCGGATGGCTGGACATGGAGACGGTGCTGACCGGTGAGAAGACGCTCAAAGAAACGGAGGGCATCACATGCCCGGACGGGCTGAGGGTGAGCGGCTATGAGATGCATATCGGGCGAAGCGAGGGGGCGGCGCTCAATCATCCTTTCCTCAAGCTTGGCGGACGGCCTGAGGGTGCCGTTTCCGAAGACGGCCGGATCATCGGCTGCTACATGCACGGTCTGTTTGCCAATGACGGTTTTCGCCACGACTTTCTGAACCGAATTCGCAAGCGTCAGGCTTCGACGATTGCCTATGAGCAGCAGGTCGACGAGACCCTGGACCAGCTTGCCGATCATCTGGATCGTCACCTCGATATCGGCGCCGTTATGAGGATTGCCGGTGTGACCTAGTGGTCAAGAAACTGTTTCTGTTCGTCCAGACGTGGCGGCATGCAGTCGATCCCCGGCGATAGTGGTGGGAAATCGAATGCTGTGGTCACACCACCAGCAGCACGGCCGCCAGGAGAACGAGTGCTGTCATGATGCCTGAGGACCACCAGAAGAGCCGGAGCGCCCGATCGATGTGGCGGGAGGTGAGATCCGGATTGCCGATGCCGATCCACGGATCTTCGGTGATCTTGCCCTGATAGGAGCGTGGGCCTGAGAGGCGGATATCGAGAGCGCCGGCCATCGCCGCTTCCGGCCAGCCGCCATTGGGGGAACGGTGTCGATGGGCATCCCGGCTGATCGTCTGCCAGGCCCTGGCAAAGGACGGGCCCGGCATGAAACGGGCCGCCACCATAATCAGAAGGGCCGATAACCGTGCCGGCAGCCAGTTGACGGCGTCGTCGAGCTTTGCGGTGAAACGACCGAAGTGCAGGTAGCGCTCGGACTTGTGGCCGATCATGCTGTCGGCGGTGTTGATGGCTTTGTATGCGAGAATGCCGGGAAGGCCGAGGATGAAGGCGTAGAAGGCGGGTGCAACGACCCCGTCGGAAAAATTCTCGGCAAGCGATTCGATCGCAGAGCGCGCAACGCCGTGCTCGTCCAGCTGTTCGGGATCGCGGCCGACGATATGGGCGACCGCGTCCCGGCCTTCGGCCAAGCCCTGATCCAAACCATCGGCAACCGCGCGCACGTGGTCGGCGAGGCTGACCTGGGCGAGCAGCGTACTCATCAGGATGCCGAGGATCAGCCAGCCGAACGGCAGCAGCAGGCAGAGCCATTGGACCAGAAGGCCGACGACAAGGCTCAGAAAAACCAGAGTGAGCGTTGTCATGCGGCCGCGCCCGAAAAGCTCGCGGGCGGTCGCCACCTGGCCGAATGACCAGCGCTCGAAGTCGGCGATCACGCCACCGATGATTTCGACGGGGTGGGGCAGATAGCGGTAGAGCCAGCCGGGATCGCCAATCAACCGATCGATCACCAGAGCGAGAAGCAGAGCCTGAACGATGC
>JBPCVQ010000076.1:0-2908 GCA_051010395.1 Geminicoccaceae bacterium
GACAGTCATATAACGAATGACATCGTCGGAAAGCTCTTCCTGACGCTCGAGTTCCTTCACCGTATCGCCCGGGCCTTTGAAGTTCAGGTGCAGGTAATGCCCCTTCCTGTTCTTCTTGACGCGGTAAGCGAGGTTGCGAAGGCCCCAATATTCATTTTTGGTGACTTCACCGCCCTGCTCGCCGATCACGCCGGCATAGGTATCGGCCAATGCCTGCGCCTGCTGAGGCGAGAGGTCCTGGCGCGCAATAATGGTATGTTCGTAACACCGCGTGGCGGTCACTATAAGGCTCCTTGACCTGTCGGGATGCGACCATAGAAAAAGCCGGACCGTGCATACAAGCACCGGCCCGCCGAAGGCAGCACTCCAGCGTTATCGGGCTCGAAAGCCCAAACTGGAGCGGCACTATACAAGAAAATCCGGCGGGAGCAAGCCTGCTTGACAGGCGAATAGCGCCCGCTAGACCTTGAACGTCGGCCGATCGTCGGCCACGGGATTTCTTTAAGGCGGTTCGAGGTATGAGCACAGCATTTTTCTTTCCGGGCCAGGGCTCGCAGGCAGTCGGCATGGGGCAGTCCCTCTTCGATGCCGAACCCGCGGCGCGAAAGGTCTTCGAGGAGGTCGATGAGGCGCTCGGCGAAGCGCTCTCGACCGTGATCTTCGAAGGGCCGGAAGACACCCTTCGGCTGACGGAAAATGCACAGCCCGCCTTGATGGCGACCTCGCTTGCCGTGGTGCGTGCTTGCGAGGCAAGGCGCGGACAGGCCCTTGCCGAGATGGGGGCGTTCGTCGCCGGCCACTCGCTCGGCGAGTATTCGGCCCTTGCCGCGGTCGGCGCCGTTTCGATCGGCGATGCCGCCAAGCTGCTCCGCCTGCGTGGCCGCTCCATGCAGACCGCCGTTCCCGTCGGCGTAGGTGCGATGGCGGCGGTGCTCGGCCTGGATCTCGCCGATGTCGAAGCGGTCGCCGCCGAAGCCGCCGGTGATCAGGTTTGCGATGTCGCTAACGATAACGCGCCCGGGCAGGTGGTGGTCAGCGGCCATAAGGAAGCGGTCGAGCGCGCAGTCGAGATCGCGAAGGCTAAAGGGGCAAAGCGCAGCCTGCTCCTTCCGGTAAGCGCCCCATTTCATTGCCGCCTGATGGCGCCCGCAGCCGATGCGGTCGGAAAAGCCCTCGAAAACATCACGTTCGAGCGCCCTGCCCTGCCAGTCGTAACGAATGTCTCCGCAGCTCCCGAAGACGATCCCGACATCCTGAAACGCGCGCTGGTCGAGCAGGTGACCGCGAGGGTGCGCTGGCGGGAAAGCGTTCTCGCCCTCGTCGAGCAAGGCGTCGATCGAACGGTCGAGCTCGGTGCGGGCAAGGTGCTGACCGGCCTTTGCAAACGGATCGATCGGAGCCTGGCGGCTCAGGCGATTGGTTCGATCGAGGACCTCGACGCCCACCTGGCCTGATCACCGGCCCTACACACATCTCACATGACTTGAGGTAATCTCCATGTTCGACTTGACCGACCGGCGAGCACTGGTCACCGGCGCCTCCGGCGGGATCGGCGGCGCGATTGCACGCCAGCTTCATCAGCAGGGCGCCCATGTCATCCTCAGCGGCCGCCGCGAGGAGGCCCTCGAGGCGCTCTCAACGGAGCTAGGTGAACGCACCACCACGCTGGCGGCAGATCTGGGCGCCGAGACAGGAGTAGACCAGCTGCTGGAAGCACTCGGCAAGGATGGCGTCGACATTCTCGTGAACAATGCCGGGCTCACGCGAGACAATCTTGCAATGCGCATGAAGGACGAGGACTGGCAGACCGTTCTCGACGTCAACCTGACGGCCGGCTTTCGCCTGACCAGAGGGCTCCTACGCGGCATGATGAAGAAGCGCTTCGGCCGGGTGATCAACATCACCTCGATCGTCGCCGTCACCGGTAATCCCGGCCAGGCGAACTATGCAGCGGCCAAAGCAGGCATGATCGGCATGTCCAAGGCGTTGGCCGCGGAAGTCGCGAGCCGTGGCATCACGATCAATTGCATAGCCCCTGGTTTCATCGAAACGGCGATGACCGATGCGCTGAACGACGATCAAAAGGCGCGGCTTCTGGATCAGATTCCAACGGGCCGCCTCGGGGCAAGCGATGATATCGCGGCGGCAGCCAGCTATCTCGCAAGCGTCGAGGCGAGCTACGTCACCGGCCAAACTTTGCACGTCAATGGCGGCATGGCGATGATTTGAGGCTGATTTGGGATCTCTGCTTGTGGTGATCGCCGAACGCCCCTAAATGGAAACATCCGATCTGGTTCAAATGCTGGTCAACGCCAGCAGGACTGTGTTACTAGCCACGGCGTGTTTGGGCGTTTTCGCCTGATAGCGTCGGCCATGAGGCCTGGAATTGCACTTCTTAGGCCCGACTAATCGAGGAAGCTCCCCTATGAGTGAAACTGCTGACCGCGTCAAAAAGATTGTCATCGAACATCTCGGTGTGGACGAAGGCAAGGTCAATGAGAATGCCAGTTTCGTCGACGATCTCGGCGCAGACAGCCTGGATACCGTCGAGCTGGTGATGGCGTTCGAAGAAGAATTCGGCTGCGAAATTCCGGATGAGGCCGCCGAGAAAATCCTGACGATCAAGGATGCGATCACCTATATTGATCAAAATGGCCCGAGTGCCTGACAGCAGGCACGTGTGATCTGGGTTCCTCGAAGGTCGCCTCCAGGTGGCCTTATTGGTTCTGTTGGGTGTGAATAGGTTGCTGCATGTCGACAAGACGCGTTGTGATCACCGGTATAGGCCTCGTCACGCCACTTGGGGCCGGCACCGACATTAGCTGGCGGCGTCTGATCGCCGGCGAGAGTGGGCTGAGAAGGATCGATGGGTTCGAAATCGACGACCTGCCGTCCAAGGTCGCGGGAC
>JBPCVQ010000077.1:0-16347 GCA_051010395.1 Geminicoccaceae bacterium
ATTCGGAGCAGTAAGGACTACGGTGAGCTGGCGCGGATTGAAACTCAGCGTCATGATGAGCTAGGCGTTGTTTTCGACGCATTCGATGACATGCAAGCCAATCTCAGTCGGGAAGCGACGACGGTCCGTCGAGCCCTTACGCAGCTCGAGCGCATCTACAACACCACCCCCGCGATGCTCTGCTCTTGCAATGCAGATGGGATCCTCACCAGTGTCAGCGACCATTGGACGGCGATAATCGGCGCCGAGCGCGATACCGTGCTTGGCCAGTCGATCGAGCGCTTTTTGGAGCCGGCCTCAATTCCGCTCTTTCGTGAGCGCGTACTCTCAAGCGTTGTGGCGGGATGTCATGTGCATGACATGCCTGTCACACTCAATTCACATGACCATCGCTCGATAGACGTTCTGCTCTCGGCCGTCCCCGATACCGGTGTCGACGGCAGGATGACCGTTCTTTGTGTCATGAGCGATGTCAGCCTGTTGAAGGCGGCTGAAAGGCGACTGCATCAGCTGGCGCTGACCGACCCGCTGACCGGCCTATCGAACCGACGCGGCCTGATAGAACAACTGGGGAGGGTGGTTAGCAGGGAAGCCAATATGATCGGAAGCTCGGTCACGGCCGTCCTGTTCATAGATCTCGATAACTTCAAATGGATCAACGACACCTATGGACATGAGGCTGGTGATTCGTTGCTTGCCGAGGTGGGCGAACGGATCCGACTATGTGTGCGGGTAAACGATTTCATAGCACGGCTTGGAGGCGACGAGTTCGCGGTCATCTGCTATCGGCTGGAAAGCCGAGAAGAGGTCGAACACGTGGCCCAGCGCATCATCGAGGCGTTGGAAAAACCCTTCGAGCAGGAGGGCGTACAGAGCTTTGTGAGTGCAAGTGTCGGCATCGCTTATGTCGAGCCGGGCATGGATGGGCCGGATTGCATCCTGCATCTGGCTGACCTCGCCATGTATGATGCAAAAGAATGCGGTAAAGGGTGCCACCGAAGCTATAGCCAGGAGCTCAGCAGCAAGGCCGGCACCAAGGGGATACTGCGCGAGCAAATCCATCGAGGCCTGGAGACCGATGGCTTCTCTCTTGTCTTTCAGCCTATCGTCGATCTCGAGAATGGGCTTCTGATCGGCGCTGAGGCTCTTGTTCGCTTAACCTGTCCGAACAGCGACATGATTGCCCCCGATGCCTTCATTCCCGTGGCCGAAGAGACCGGCCAGATTCACGAGCTGGGCAATTGGGTGATCAAGGAAGGCATCAGCAGCTTCGGCGTTCTCGACGCCAAAATCGCCAACTCTACATTCTATATCGCCCTCAATATGTCGACGCGCCAGCTCGACGAGCGGCTGATCGGCAGGATCGACGATATGTTCCGACGCCATCCGGGAGCACGCGACCGGGTCGTCATCGAGATTACCGAAACAGCCCTCTTGCAACGCGGAGACCATGTCGCCGATCTGCTGCAGTCCTTAAGGAAAGTCGGGGTTCGCATCGCATTAGACGATTTCGGTACTGGCTTTTCGTCGCTCAGCCATGTTCACGAGTTTCCGGTTGATATCATTAAGATCGACAAGAGCTTTGTGACCGGTCTCGGCACCCGAGATTCAGATGCAACGCGCCGGCAGATGGCCATGATCCGAGCGACCAGCAGCCTGGCACAGGAACTCGGCATAGCCGTGGTCGCCGAAGGCATTGAGGCAACGATGACTGCAGAGATTCTCAAGGAATGCGGCGTTCAATTTGGGCAAGGCTATCTCTTCTCGCGGCCGGTGCCTGCAGCAAGTTTCAAGGACTGCCATTTTGAAGCCGCTCAATTGCCGGTATCGGCAGAGTAACTATCACTTTGAGAAAAAAGCATCAGAATGGGATTCCTTCAGATTGAAACCATCCATCACGATACAGTCTTCGCAGCCTGCTAGTCTGACAGCGTAGATCGGATCTTGACTTCCTGGGTCAGGGTTCGGTGCACTGGGCACTTATCGGCAATTTCCAGGAGGCGCGTCCGTTGCTCCTGGTCGAGATCGCCCTCGAACGACAGCTGGCGGACAATTTCATCCAACTTGCCGCTCTTGGTTTCACAATCAGCGCAGTCTTCGGCATGCACCTTCTTGTGGGCCAGTCGGACAACCGCGCGCGTCAGTGGCCATCCCTTGCGTTCCGCGTATAAACGAACCGTCATTGAGGTGCAGGCCCCAAGTCCGGCCAACACATAGTCGTAAGGCCCCGGCCCACGATCGTCGCCGCCAAGCGAAGCAGGTTCGTCGGCAATCAATTCGTGGCGGCCGGCGCGCACCGATTGAGTGAACTTGCCCGTCCCGGTCTCGGCGACGATCACATCGCCCTCCGCCACGGGAAGATCGCTGCCATCTTGATCTTCGATGGTGATGTAGCGGCTCGCCCAAGCGGCCAGCACATTGGCGACATAGGTTGCATCTGTACGCCTCGAGAGGAGATGATCGGCGTTGTCCAGCGAGATGAAGCTCTTTGGATGTTTGGCGGCCTTGAAGATTCCGGCTGCGTTATCGATGCTGACCGTGGCATCGCGGGGCGCGTGGAACACCAGGAGTGCTTTTTTCAAGCTGCCGATATAGCCCTCTGCGTGATGGGCGGCGATGTCGTCGAGAAATTGCTTCTTGACCTTGAATGGCCGCCCGCCGATCAGCACGTCCGCCTCACCCTTGGCTTCGATATCAGGCGCCGATGACTGAAAGAGATGGGCGACATGACCGGGGTCAAAAGGTGCGCCTATGGTCGCAACGGCCACGGCCTCGGGTACGCGTGCGGCGGCCGCCAGGACAGCAGCGCCACCCAGGGAATGACCGATCAGGATCTTGGGTGCTCCGATCTCGCCGCGCATGAAGTCGGCGGCCGCGACCAGGTCCTCGATATTCGAGGAGAAATTGGTGTTGGCGAACTCGCCCTCGCTGGCGCCAAGGCCTGTGAAGTCGAAGCGCAGAACGGCAAAGCCGAGCTCGGCTAGTCCTTGGCTTATACGGGACGCGGCGAAGATATCCTTCGAGCATGTGAAGCAATGGGCAAACAGGACAGACGCAGTCGGGCTGGCGCTCGGCATATCCAAGCGCGCAGCCAGCTTCTCGCCCGTCTGATTGGTGATGGTGACCTTCCGGCTTGGTACCGCCATGTCGTCAACTCCTGTCATTGCGATCATTGGCCCGAACAGACCTGCTGTTCGGGCCAATGATCTTTGCTCCACAGACCATCACATCTTCCAATAGAAGACGCCGGAAGTCTGACCTTGCATCCCTTGGGCCGCTGGATCAGGCTCGTCTTACCAATCGTCCCAGGGAATACAAGGTTGGGCAACCCAGCGCCGCAGCTGACATGGGAGGCTAGAGTTCCGACGGGTCGACGTGAAGCCAGCGATCGTCAGAGCGGCAGGCGGTCCGTCTTGCAGGCCTGCCTCCGAGGCCCTCGATGCGAACCTCATAATCCCGGCAGTAGACCTCACCGTTCTGAAAGGTCCCCAAAGGCCTGATCACGAGGGATCGGCCAATCGTGTCCTGCCAGGTAAATGACTGCTCGCTGGTCAGCGCACTCAACGTATGCTGAATGACAAAGTCAGGAGCTTCCACTTTCTGCCTAACATCCGAGGCTGCGCATGCGGTCATTGTCACGCCGATGAGTGCAAGGCCGGCTCTCGAAAACATAGTCGGGCCGGTCATTTCCAGCCTCTTGATATGAGATCCGCCTCCTTGTCGGCGGAGAGATAGTCGAGCTTCCGGCGCTCGTAAGCCTCATCGTCGTCACGATCATCATCGTCGTCACGATCGTCATCGTCGTCGCGATCGTCGTCGTCGTCACGATCGTCGTCGTCGTCACGATCGTCGTCGTCGTCACGATCGTCATCGTCGTCATCGTCGTCATCGTCGTCATCGTCGTCATCGTCGTCATCGTCGTCATCGTCGTCATCGTCACGATCGTCATCGTCCGCGCTGAGCTTTGCCAAGCCGAGTTGAAGGCCTTCTTCGTCCGTCCATTGGAATTGGAGAGGGGTGAGACCGATGAGCAGAGACAGGGCAGAACAGGTCAGAAGCTTAGCCGGATTCAGATCCATAGGTGATCTCCCAGGAAGGATGGTCGAAGTCATGGCGCCAGGCTGGCACGGACTAAGGAAACAACACGCCGCTTAAGCCTTTTCATTCTTTCGGCGAAACAACACAAAAAAAATGGCAATCGAAAAAGAAATGCAGCTCCCTGCGTGTTGTTAATATTAGCTGATGCTCAGAATGAGATTTATGCGGGAAGACAAGGCACATATGGAGGAAGCAGACCCCGACAAGTTACTCAAGCGCGCCTTGGTGCGCCTGTTGCCTCAGCTACGGCGTTTCTGTCTGGCGATTACGGCCTCATATTCGGATGCGGATGATCTCTGCCAGTCGACCTGCGAACGCGCTATCACCAGGCTCGACCGCTGGACGCCGGGAACACGGCTTGATAGCTGGCTCTATCGAATCGCCCAAAACCTGCATAAAAACACCGTTCGTGATCGAGGTAACCGCCTTCGCATCCTGGAAGAACAATCAACGACCCTCTTTGAAACCGAACGTGACCAGATATCCCCGCAGGACGGCGTTGAAGCGGCCAGGATCCGAGATCTGGTGTTTGGCCTCCCTCAGGCACAAAGGGAGGTCCTTCTTCTCATCTGCGTCGAGGGACATTCCTACAAGGAATGCGCCGAGCTGCTCGATTTGCCTATGAGCACCGTCACCAACCGGCTCTTTCAAGCACGCATGGGTCTTCGCGAGGCCATGGCGTCGGACGTCGCGGCCGGTGCTTCGACAACCGACGACGTAAAGTCGAGGAGAGCGTCTTTATGAGTATCAATCCTGAGCTCTTGATGCGCTATGCGGACAACGAGGTAAGCCTGCCGGAACGCCGCTTCATTGAGGAAGAGTTGAGTGGCAATCCGGAGCAGACCACTCTCGTGGCTGCCTTTCGCGATCAACGGGATCAGCTTCGGTTAGCGCTGGGTGCGGATGACGAGGATGGCCTCGGGCGTTCCGAACAGGCGATTGACCTCGCTTTCGAGAAGAGGCGACGCCTTCGTCGCCGGTTTGAAATTTACCGCTGGGGCCTGCCGATCGCCGCATCCCTGCTGATCACATTGATTGGCGGTTTGCTGAGCTTTCACTATGCAGAACGCAAGGTTGTGACTGAGGTCGCCAGCGTACTCGCCAGTCAAGCCGAAGACCGCAACCTGGCTCTGCAGACCCGGATTGAAGCCCTGGAGCGTATGCTGTCAGGCACAACGCTGACCTGGGCGAATGAAGGCTCCGGCGCCCAAGGCTCGATTACCCCCCTTCGCACCTATCAAGCCCTTGATGGTCAATGGTGTCGCGAATTCCGCGAGACCACCACCTCGCCAAACTCAGAGGGTTCTCGGATCGGCATTGCTTGTCGAGATAGCGCTGGCAGCTGGATTCCGCCAATTTAGCGGTAGGTCATCATCAGCGGACCTTCCACGCGCCGTCGATGGAGCCTGCCACTAGCGCCACTCCTTTCGAAGTGGCGCTAGTTGATCTTCTAAACAACGATCAGTTCTGCTCGCATGCTTGGGTGAAAGGCGCAGAGATAGGCTGCGGACATAGTCTCAGTGACGTCCACTGTCCTGCTTTGCCCCTTTTCGAGTTCGCCGGTATCCCAACTGCCATCTTCAGCCGTGGCGGTATGAGGGCTGATGTCCAGGTTCGTCCAGCGGATCTGATCGCCGGGGCGAACCTCGAGGATCGGAGGATTGAACGCGAACGCCTTGATCTCGATGTCATGCAGTGGCTTCGGACCGGCAAAGACGAGCTTGGCGCTTCCCACCAATGCGATGGGCAGGCCCAGCGCACCGGCGAGAAAGCGCCGTCTCTTGATTTTCTCGATCATTGTAGCGCTTTGACCATCATCTCGGCATGGCCTTCATGCACCTTGAATGTCCTTAGCCCTTCCTCGAAGAGGGCTTTGACTTCGGCGTTCTCGATATTGGGCATGAAGGTCGTTTCAACGAGCTCGTTGACTGCCTTGTGGTAGGCGAGTTCGTTCTCCGCATAAGCTTTGTCGAACTCGGCGCCCTCCAGGGCGGAGAGTTCACTTGTGATTTTCTCGGCATTGTCGTTGAGCGTCTGGCTGAGGAAGTTGTCCTCCGCCTGCACGCCGAGCTTTTCGAGCAGGCCGAGAGCAGCCTCATTCACCGCCTCATGGTCGCGAATCATGGTTTCAGCGAACTTTCGGACCTCTTCGTTACTGGACTTTTCAAGTGCCAGCTTCGCATAGGCGATATCGATATTGTCGGCCGTGTAGGCGACGTGCGCGATTTGCGGATCATTCAGTTCTGCCGGGTCTTCGGCGAGCGCCGGGCTGGCGAAGGCAAGGATGGCCGACAGGAAGGCGAGGGCTGATTTGTTCATGTCTTTCAGTCTCCGTTTTGGATTAGGCGGATCTAGGAGACTGTCATTTGAGCGAACTGTGAATGGCAGATAGTTCAGAAAAACTATCAGATCGTACAGATCCATGGACGATCGAGAATTTTCCTGGGATAAGGAGGCATGTTGGATCTGCTCAGCGACATTCTCATCCGTCTTTCGGTCAAGGGCACACTGTATTTCCGGACGTCCTTCACGGCGCCTTGGGGCGTGGAGGTTCCAGCCTATCAGGATGTCGCCCGGTTTCATTTCGCCCATCGCGGCGACTGCATGGTGCGCATCACGGACACTGGCGAAACCTTGATGCTGGCACAGGGGGATCTGGTGATCATTCCGCATGGGGCCGGCCACAGCCTTTATGGCGGCGCTTCTTCGTCCAACTCGGTTCTGTCGCTGGACCGGGTTCTCGACGAGTCGGGCTATCAGGGCGAAGGTGTGCTGGTTCATGGCGGCGGCGAGGACGACCGGGAAGTGCAGCTTATCTGCGGGCATTTTTCCTTTGCGCCGGACGCGAAGCATCTGATTTTCGAGCGCCTTCCCTCGTATATACATATCCCGAACTATGGCGAGGCTGCGGGCAAATGGATGGAGGCCACGCTGCGCGTCATCGGGGCGGAGGCGGGAGGGGCCAGGATCGGCGGCGACCTGATCGCCTTGAAGATGTCCGAAGCTATTCTCGTGCAGGCGATCCGCGCGTTCATCGAGAGCCGGGGGGCGGAGCAGGCCGGGCTTTCCGGCTTTGCGGATCCGCAGCTTTCAAGGGCGCTCAGCGCCTTCCACAAAGAGCCTGCCGAAGCCTGGAGCGTCGAAAGCCTTGCCAGGGTGGCGGGCCTGTCTCGTACCGGCTTTGCACAAAACTTCTCGAAGAAGATGGCGGTGACACCGATGCAGTATTTGACGAATTGGCGCATGCAATTGGCGCGTCAGGCTCTGGCGGAGCAAGGGGCGACCGTGTCCGAAGCCGCAGCGCTTAGCGGCTACACTTCCGAATCGGCTTTCACACGCGTTTTCAAGAAAGAGGTCGGTGCGACGCCCGCTGCTTATCGCTCATCGAGGGCGTAGGAGCATCCGATCGACGGCACAAGACCCACCCACGGCCCTCCTCTTGCCGCCCATCATGGCGCTCGCTAATGCATTTCGAAAGGGAGACGACGGCGTGCTGGAGGCCGCTTTTCAATGAAACCTTCCAAAGCCATGTCCGCCGACGAGGCCATCCGCCTCATCGAAGATGGCGACACCGTCGGTTTGATCGGCGGCGGTGGCGGTCTCTGCGAGGCGACCGTTCTGCATCAGGCGGTGGAGCGGCGTTTTCTGGAGGCGGGTGCTCCGCGCGACCTCACTTGCGTGCATGCGCTCGGCATCGGCGACCGCGACCGGCGCGGCATGAACTGTTTCGCGCATAAAGGCCTGGTCAAGCGGGTGATCGGTGGCCATTGGGTCTGGTCGCCGCGCATGCAGGAGATGGCGCGCAACGAAGACATCGAAGCCTATGTGCTGCCGGGCGGTGTCGTCATGCAGCTCATGCGGGAAATCGCTGCCGGCCGTCCCGGCCTGTTTACCCATGTCGGGCTCGGCACCTTTGTCGACCCGCGTCAGGAGGGCGGCAAGCTGAATGCGCGCGCCCGAGACGATCTGGTCGAGGTCACTGAGATCGACGGCCGCGAGCTTTTGCGCTATCGCCCGTTCCCGATCGACATCGCGCTCCTCAAGGGGTCGGTCGCCGACCTCGAAGGCAATATCAGCCTGGATCAGGAGCCGGCCAATCTTGACATCTACGCGATGGCGGCGGCCGCCCATAATTCCGGCGGCAAGGTGATCGTCCAGGTTCGAGAACTGACTGAAACCGGAAAACTGCCCGCGCGCGCCGTGCGCGTGCCCGGCGCGTTGGTCGATGCGATCGTCGTCGATCCCGAACAGCGCCAGAGCTACGACATCGTCTACGACCCCGCCCTCTCCGGCGAGCGGCGAGGCGTCGCTCCCGATATTGAGCCGCCGGTACTCGACGTTCGGCAGGTGATCGCAAGACGCGCGGCGATGGAGCTTCGGCCGGGCGCCGTCATCAACTACGGCTTCGGCATTCCCGATGCGGTCGCCGCTCTGGTGGCCGTCCGCGGCGAGACGGATCTCTATTATCAGACCATCGAGCACGGCACCTATGGCGGCGAGCTCCTCACCGGTACGCTGTTCGGTTATGCGCGCAATCCGACGGCCATGATCGATGCGCCCTCGCAGTTCGATTTCTACTCTGGCGGCGGCTTGGACATGGCCTTTCTCGGCTTCGGCGAGGTCGACCGATCCGGCAATGTCAACGCCTCGAAACTCGGCGGTCTCACGGTTGGCCCAGGCGGCTTTATCGACATCGCGCAGACTGCGAAGAAGGTCGTCTTCTGCGGCAGCTTCGACGCCAAAGGCAGCACCTGCCAGGTGCAGGGGGGACTTTTGAGCATCGAGGCGCACGGGCAGGTGCGGAAATTCGTCGACCAGGCCACGCAGATCACCTTCTCCGGAGCGCAGGCGATGACCCAGGGGCAGGAGATCCTGTACATCACCGAGCGCGCCGTCTTCCGTCTCGCCGGCGGCGAGCTTCGGCTCGAAGAGATCGCGCCCGGTGTTGATCTGGAAAGCGATATCCTCGGTCGCATGACGTTCCAGCCCGTCGTCGCCGACGACCTCCGGCCCATGCCGCGAGCGTGCTTCGAGCCCTGATCGATCCCCTCGACGATCCTGTCCAGTTGCATCGGCGGGCTCTCTATTCGGCGCCTCGCAGGCTCCGTTGACCGCCGATGATCCTAAGGCTATGGAAGCTGCATGACTTTACCCACGATCATCGCGCCATCGATCCTCGCCGCCGATTTCGCCAGGCTCGGCGAGGAGGTGAGGGCGGTCGACGAGGCGGGGGCTGATTGGATTCATCTTGACGTCATGGACGGCCATTTCGTCCCCAACATCACCTTCGGTCCGGATATCATCAGCGCGATCCGGCCCTGCTCGAAGAAAAAATTCGACTGTCACCTGATGATCGCGCCTGCCGATCCCTTCATCCAGGGCTTCGCCAAAGCCGGGGCGGACTTGATCACGGTGCATGCCGAGGCGGGGCCGCATCTCGATCGTTCGCTGCAGGCGATCAAGGCGGAGGGCAAGGAGGCGGGCGTGTCGATCTGCCCGGCAACGCCTCTCGCCGCCATCGAGCATGTGCTCGACAAGCTCGACCTCGTCCTGGTGATGACGGTCAACCCCGGCTTCGGCGGACAACGCTTCATCATGGCGATGCTGGCAAAGCTGAGAGCGCTGCGTGACCTCATCGGCGATCGCCCGATCCACATTCAGGTCGACGGCGGCATCAACCCCGAAACCGCCCCGCTCGCCACCGAAGCCGGCGCGAATGTGCTGGTCGCGGGCTCCGCGATCTTCACCAAGAGCGACTACGCTGCGGCGATCCATTCCTTGCGATCATGAAGGCCAACACGCTCATCTGATCTGCAAAATTGCTGGTGTGCTGATTTCGAGTTCGTTCGACCAGGACGGCTATACCAACCGCATGAAGTTTTCATCGATGGGGTGTTTTCAGTTGCCTCGCCCATGAGTCAGGCACGGGGAGGCCGTACACAGGCCATTAATCCCTTCGTAACCTTTCCGTGACATGGTCGTTTTCTGATCCATGCGATCCTGAGAATCCGCCCGCCTACGAAGAAGTGGCGCCCGGCTCGGATTCCCAGGATCGCATGGACCAGATCAACATCATGTCGATGCAGCGTTAAGGAACCGTTAGCTCGGAATATTGCGCCCAATTGGTGCCAGGAATGATCGAGCGAATTTTCCGATCTGGGCACCAGGGGCGCGGCCAAGCCATTCGGACCCTGCCATATTCGCAGAGATCGCCAAGAAATTCAAAGGTACGCGAACTCTTCCTGACGAAGCCCCAGAATCCTTTCGCATTTCACTCTTCAATCGTGATCAATGCGCGACAGGAAAGTAATCGGCGGCTTCGTCGAGATGAGCCTGCATAGCCTTCCGCTTCCTGGTACGTTCTACGAGTGCAGTCGAAATCCATTGAAGCGGTCACACCGCCTAGAGCCCACCGCCTACTCTGAGGCTGGCGCCGGTGGTGTAGGCCGAAGCATCGGAGGCAAGCCAGATGACCGCCTCCGCGATGTCATCGGGCGTCGCCACCCGCCCGAGTGGGGCGGTCTTGGCGACCATGGCTGGGCGGTTCGGATTGCCTGATCGTGCGTGGATCTCGGTGTCGGTCGTGCCGGCTTGAACTGCATTGACCCGGATGCCGTCTGCGGCGACTTCCTTCGCCAGGCCGACGGTGAACGTTTCGATCGCCCCTTTGGAGGCGGCGTAATGCACATATTCGCCGGGGCTGCCCAAGGTGGCGGCGATCGAGGAGAGGTTGATGATCACGCCGCCGTCGTGCCCATGTTTTCGCGACATGCGTTTGATCGCCTCCTGGGCGCAGTAGATGGCGCCGAACACATTGACCTCGAACGTCACCCGTAGAGACTCTGGCTCCAGCGCCTCGACCGTCGAAGCCTGACCTATCACTCCAGCATTGTTCACCAGGAGGTCGAGACGCCCGAACGTCCGATCGAGCGTTTGGAACATCAGGGCGACCGCTTCCCGGTCGGCCACATCGGCCTTGATCGCGGTACTCTCGACACCGAGGTCCCGACACGCCGCTGCCGTTGCTTCGGCAGCCGAATCGTCACCAACAAAGTTGATGCCGACGTCATAGCCTTTGCTCGCAGCAAGAAGGGCCGTCGCGCGGCCGATGCCTCGGCCACCGCCGGTTATCAGCGCTACGCGCCGCGTATCATTCATGCCAGCCACCGTCTTCATGTCAGCCCGTCCGGCGCGGACTGCGGGTCCGGCGCGGGCTGCGGGTTCGGCATGGACCGCCCGTCCGGCACGGACCGGGGGCGGCCATTGTCGTCGATGGCGACCATGGTGAAGTGGCCCTCGGTCACCTTGACCTCCTCGCCGATGCGCCCGCGATTGACATGCGCCTCGACCTCGACGGTCATCGAGGTCCGCCCGATCCGGGTCACCTTGGCGTAGCAGCTGACCACGTCGCCCACAGTCACCGGCCGGTGGAAGGACATGCCGTCCAGGGCCACGGTCGCCACACGTCCCCGCGCGCGCTGTGCGGCGATGATCCCAGCCGCGAGATCCATCTGCGCCAGCACCCAGCCGCCGAAGATATCACCGCTCGGATTGGTGTCGGCGGGCATGGCGAGTGTGCGTATCGCAAGGTCACCTCGCTCATTTTCTCCGCCCTCATCTACATCTTGCGCCATTTTGCAAACACCCTACTGTATATTGACTTTTCTCATCGTCGATCCTCTTGTGCTGGGTCCAAAGCCAGGGCATATGAACGGCATGCATGATCTTTTTGAAGCCGAGCGCGAGACAGCGCCGTCCAGTATCGACTATTCCGCCAAGGATATCGAGGTTCTCGAAGGCCTTGAGCCGGTGCGGCGTCGTCCCGGCATGTTCATCGGCGGCACCGACGAGCGCGCCCTCCATCACCTGGTTGCCGAGCTGCTCGACAATTCCATGGACGAGGCGGTTGCCGGCCATGCCGATTGGATCGAGATCAGGCTGGATGCCGAAGGCGGGGTCACGATCAAGGATAATGGCCGGGGCATCCCAACCGATCCCCATCCGAAATTCCCTGACAAGTCCGCCCTCGAGGTGATCCTCACGACCTTGCATTCCGGTGGCAAATTCTCGAACAAGGCCTACCAGACGGCAGGCGGCCTGCATGGCGTCGGTGTTTCGGTCGTGAACGCGCTTTCCGAAGAGCTCGTCGTCGAGGTGGCGCGTAACAAGACGCTTTGGCGCCAGCTCTATGTCAGAGGCAAGCCGGAAACGCCGCTCACCGAAGTCGGCAGCGCCGCCAACCGCCGCGGTACGCTGGTGACTTTCAAGCCCGATCCCGAAATCTTCGGCAAGCCGGCGCGCTTCAAGCCAGTGCTCCTGCACCGCATGGCCAGGAGCAAGGCCTATCTGTTCCGCGGCGTCGAGATCAGGTGGTCCTGCGATCCAAGCCTTCTGGACAAGGACGGCGGCGTTCCCGAGAAGGATGTCTTCCATTTCCCGAAGGGGCTCGAAGACTTCCTGCACGCCACGCTTGCCGAGCGCATCTGCGTCACCGAGACGGCATTCAGCGGTCAGGCGGCACTGGAAGACGGCAAGAGCCGGGTGGAGTGGGCGATCGCCTGGCCCGAGGATGAGGAGCCCTATACCGGCTATTACTGCAACACCGTGCCCACGCCCCAGGGCGGTTCGCACGAGCAGGCGGTTCGCGGCGCCATGATCCGCGCTCTTCGCAGCTTCGGCGAACTCACCGGCCAGAACGCCAAGAAAATGGGGCAGGTTACCGCCGACGATCTTCTCTCCTGCTCTTGCGTGCTCCTCTCGCTCTTCATCCCCGATCCGCAGTTCCAGGGCCAGACCAAGGACAAGTTGCTGGCGCCGGCGGCCGGCAAAATGGTCGAGCAGGTCCTGAAGGACCGCTTCGATCACTGGCTCTCCGCCCAGCCCGAGGCCGGACGGACGTTACTAGACTACGTCATCAACCGGGCGGATGAGCGGCTTGCCCGTCGTAAGGCGAAAGATGTTGCCCGGAAGACGGCGACCCGAAAGCTGCGCTTGCCCGGCAAGCTCGCGGATTGCTCGGCCGCTGGCCGAGAAGGGACCGAGATCTTTTTGGTCGAGGGCGACAGTGCGGGCGGTTCGGCGAAGCAGGCCCGTCATCGTGAGACCCAGGCAATCCTGCCGCTACGCGGAAAGATCCTGAACGCGGCGAGCGCCACCGCCGATAAGCTCCGTGGCAACAAGGAGCTTTCCGATCTCCTGACGGCACTCGGCTGCGGCACCGGGCGTCACTACAAGGAGGCAGATCTCCGCTACGACAAAGTGGTGATCATGACCGATGCCGACGTCGACGGCGCCCACATCGCAGCACTCCTCATGACCTATTTCTATCGCGAGATGAAGGGCCTGATCGACAACGGCCATCTCTACCTCGCCCAACCGCCTCTGTTCCGGGTGAGTGCCGGCGCCGACATCCGCTACGCCAAGGACGAGGCGGATAGGGACCGGATCATCGCCAAGCATTTCAAGAACCGGAAAGTCGATGTCGGCCGCTTCAAGGGGCTGGGCGAAATGTCGGCAAAGCAGCTGAAGGAAACTACCATGGACCCGAAGACCAGGGTCTTGGAACAAGTCCAGATCGACCCCGAGACTGGTCAGGTGGTGATGACGCTGGTGGACGATCTTATGGGCCGAAAGCCCGAGCTCCGGCTCGCCTTCATCCAGAACAACGCCGAACTGGTGAAGGATCTCGACGTTTGATGTTGAGGTTCTATGTGGGGCTTGTCGCGCTCGCGACCCTCGCCGCTTGTGACGATCAGGTGCAGGTCGAAAGCCCGCACAGTGTCCACACCGATGTCCGGGCGGTCGCGACGCAGGCGCGGGGCGCCGGTGATATCCTTCTCGTGGTGGACGGCGCCGACAGTATCGGTTCGCCTGAGCCTGTAAAAAATGCGGTGCGCAACGCACTGCAGGGCAGGCCGGGCAGCGTCAATCCCAGCTACACGCTGGATGCGGGAGCCGCGGGGCAGGATACCTCCACGGTCCGTGTCGTCTTGAACGGTCCGAAGGCGATGAAAAGCGCTGATATCTGCCGGGGTGAGGGGGCGGGGGCCAACCGTGACGACCAGACCCGTGTCGCCCTTGCATTTTGCCAGGGAGAACGCGCGCTCTCCTCGATCAAGGGCCGGGCACCGAAAGCCACCGGTCCCGATGATCCGAAATTCATCGAGCTGCTGCAAACCGCCGCGCGAGAACTGTTCCCGGCGCCGGATCGGGATTGAGCGGCGGGAAAGGCCCCGCTGCCGATCATTAAGGCCTGGTCAAGCGGCCCTTCGACCTCGTTCCATATCCGATCGCCACGGCAACCGCTGAGACAATGAGAATAAGAAGATGGGCCGTGGGGCTGGCAATGCCCACCGTTCGAAGTGCTGGGGTGATCAGCGCTGCGGCGATCAAATAGGCGGCAAAGCTCGGCATGATGAGCCCCATCGCGATCGCGACCATCACCGAAAGGACGAGGAGAGGAAGCTTCGCTTCGCCGGCAGCTGCGGCCAGTAGTTGAGCCAGGTCGATCGGCAGGCCGGTTCGATCGAGAATCGCGAGGATCAGCCCGACGGCAACCGCCGTTGCCAAGAACCGTCCAAAGGCGATGCCGCTTTGGGTGAGAGCGAGAAGGACGATGTTCGGGCGTCGCCGGACGTCGACGTCGAGGAAGCTGAGCGCGATCACCAAGCCGAGTGCCATGACCGTCGATAGCTGAAGAGAGAGGCCGACGATAAGGGCTGAAATCAGGGCAAGATGCGGTACGCCGATCAGGAGGGCGTCACGCGCACCGAGGGGGGCTGGTGCTACCGTTCCCTGCTGGAGAGCGGGCAGCGTCTAGAACCAGACAAAGCAGATACAGATCGGGAGGAGCCACGCCACGGCGATCATCGTGAGGTCGATGCCTGGTTGCTCCATCATGAACAGCGAGCTGACAACAAGCACAGGCATCAAATGCCGGACCACAGTAAGAAGGGCTGTGACGAGCCCGCCATTGAAAGAGTGCGGTCCTATCGCTGAACCAAGAAATGTAAGTCTGGCGAGCACACCGCCGAACAAGACTACCGGAAGAACCTTCGACAGCATCACATCGAGCACCCAGCCGAGGGCGCCGTCATTCAGGCTGAGCCAGAGAGTTCGTTCAATGCCGAGACCGGCATCGACAAGAGCGGCTTCCAGCAAGCCCAGATCGTGACGCCCGATGCCAACATGCCAAACCACCGCATAGAGTAGGGCCAGGATGGTGGCAAGGGTGAGACCAATGCAATCCGCAAGCCTGCTGTCCCAGGATCGCGGCTCTTGTTTGGGGGGGAGGGCGAGTTTCACCGAAGACCGGAGCCTGCATCAGCTCCTGGCGTGAGCATCGAGCCACGGGCGAATAGCATCCCCATCTTCGTCTGGTAACAGGGCAAGGCAGGGAGGTGATTGATCGGTTCGTCCACGTAATAGAGCATGGCTCTGCTCAGCCATCTGGCGAAGTTGTCGTTCTTGATCGGCCGGGCCGGAAAATAGGAGCTTTCGGCAGCCTGCGCGCAACGCTGCCATGACAAGGCCGGCATCGTCGCCGCAGTCGATCAGGAGTTCATGATCGATTGTGTCGCCCAGTGCTTTTAGGTATCCAACGCCGGCGAAAGCGGCAGCGCCTGGGGCGCTTCGCAACTGGACATCAGCATTCGCGCCCCGAGCGGCGCACATCACGGCCTTTGCCTGCGCCAAGTGATGGACGATCACCAGTGGTCGCATGATGGCCAGGCCTCCAGCACCGCCGGCTCCAATGGCGGTGCTGAAACAGCCTTGCCTTTGTCAGGAAGCGTCGGCGCCAACCTGCATCTTGATGATCTTGTCAGGGGTTGCCGGCGGCTCGCCCTTGGTGATGGCGTCGACATGCTCCATACCTTCGATCACCTGGCCCCAGATGGTGTACTGGCCATTGAGAAAGGGGGTCTCGACGAAATTGATGAAGAATTGGCTGTTCGCGCTGTTCGGGCTTTGCGAACGCGCCATGCCGACCGTGCCACGCTCGAACTTGGCATCCGAGAATTCTGCAGGGATGTCCGGCCGATCGGAGCCGCCGGTGCCGGTGCCGGTGGGATCACCGGTCTGGGCCATGAAGCCGTCGATCACCCGATGGAAGACGATGCCGTCATAAAAGCCCTCACGGGTCAGCGCCTTGATCTGCTCGACATGCTTGGGTGCGAGGTCGGGGCGAAGTTCGATCACGACCCGGCCATTGGCGGTATCGAGAAAGATCTGATTTTCGAGGTCGGCGGC
>JBPCVQ010000078.1:0-2950 GCA_051010395.1 Geminicoccaceae bacterium
GCACCGCGTCGAGGATCGACACCGTGTCGAGGGGCGGCACCGCGTCGAGGATCGACACCGTGTCGAGGGGCGGCACCGTGTCGAGGATCGGCACCGCGTCGAGGGACGGCACCGCGTCGAGGATCGACACCGTGTCGAGGATCGGTTTCTCGGGAATTGCGAATGTCAGCGTGGCGTTTGCCGGCCCCGTCGTCGGGGTTAGCGCGATCCCCACCAACAGGAAGGTGATCGATGCCGCGGCGAGCCCGGAAATCGCCAGCCCTTTCGATCCGAGGCCGAAGGAGGCGCGCGACCTTGGCTGCGCCAGCGCAGTATTCACAGAGGCGGGCTTTGCAGCCACCTTCTCGATACTTGATGGTACTCTTGGGGATGGCGCCACCGGCTTCGCGGTCACTGACGACTCGAGAGCTTTCGGAGCTGGCAGGGGCCGGTCCGGTGATCTCTGGATCGCCCGCGCTTGCGTTTTCAATATCTCAGCAGCTTTGAGCTCCTCTGCGGTTTCCGCAGCTCCAGCAGCTTCCGCCGCAGCTCGGTGCCTTTGTTTCCGCTCAGCCAGCCAGCTTTCCTGTGTGTGCACGGCCAGCCAGTTTTCCGCCATCTCCCTGGGCTTGCCGAAGACTTTGCCGGCCCAAGCCTGCATGTATCGGGTCGCCCCGGCCTCATTGAGAAAACGCCGGTTCACCACCGAAAGCGATGTCTTCATCAAGGCCAGCGCATGCCGAGCAACGGCCTTCATTGCCACCCGGAAGGAAGTGCCGCCAATCCGGCAGGCCTGAACACTCACTCGACCAAGACGCTTCGACGCCTGGCCCGAATGCCGGACGAGCGTTCGCGCCTGGGCCAGCGCCCACCATGCCAACCGCATAAGTCGGGTCTGGAGCGCGAGACAGCTCTTGAAATAGAGCGCGCCTCTCAGACAGATATTTCCCATGCTCCCTATCGCGCCAAGCGCCAAGCGCAAGCGGCTTGAAGGCGGTGGTTCCACCGGCTCCGGATCCACCTTCGGCCGAGGGGCGTCGAGCTGACGCCGCATCGGAAAAGCGTCATCATCCAGAGACAAGGGGCCGAGTGTCGGAGCGGAGGGTGCCGACGGCGTCTTCGAGGCGGCGTGGTCGGGCGTTGGCTCTTTTCCTCCGGCTGGCATCCGCAAGGCCGGCTCGTCATCCGAAATCGGCGCGTTGGCTTCAAACAGCTGCTGTGATCTTTCGGCATAGCCATCAGCCCGTCGCGCCGGCGACATCAGCTCAGAAGCCGTCTTCCTCTCTGGCTCCGCAAAGGGGCTCTCGATATAGGCGTCAACCTCGTCGCCATCGCGCGCCAGGCCACTTGGAGAGAAATCGCGCTGCGGCGCCAGAAAAACCTCTTCTTCTTTGGGACGATCCAACCGGGGCCGCTCGGCGGAAGCGGCTGGGCCCCAGTCGACAGCCTGCTCATCGTCTCCAAAGTCGAAGGGGCGAACGGCCTCGCCCAGGCCGGAGAACGAGTCCAGCTCGTCGCCTGCCTCGGTCATCGAGGCCGGTCTGGCATCTCCATCCTCCGTCGCGTCACTGGATCCGAAGGGAAGCAAATGCCACGGAAATAGTTCGCCACGTCTCCGCAGAAGGTTACCCTCACCTGGCCATCCATACTTCGACCTAGAGCAGCCAGCAAAAGTAGCCATGTCACCTCAGACACGACAAATTTGAGAAAAACACTGGGAATTATGCTAAAATTTGATAAAAATCAAAAGCCGGATCATAACGTGAACATTCCCAGCCGTGCCCGATGGGCAACAGCTTGAATTTGCCCCACTCTTTCAGAGAGAGAGAGAGAGAGAGAGAGAGCTTTCAGCTTCCGATCGGCCCCAAGAGATCGAGCATAAGAAGATCGAGCTCGGTGAGGCGGTGTGCGGCCGGACCAGTGTCCGCGGTCGGGCCGGCCTCGCCCGTGAATGGTGTCGCATCCTCGGCGAGGCCAACGCTGCCCTCGCCATCCTCAAGGACGTAGCCGCGTCCCCAGATGGTTCGGATCGCGCTCTGCTCACCGCTGATCGCAGCAATCTTCTTCCTGAGCTTGCAGATGAAGACATCGATGATCTTCTGCTCGGGCTCGTCCATCCCGCCATAGAGATGATCGAGAAAGTTCTCCTTGGTGAGCGTCATCCCCCGACGGAGCGCCAGGAGTTCGAGAATGCCGTATTCCTTAGCCGTCGCCTTCAGGGGATGCCCGTCGATTTCCACGGTCTTGGCGCTGAGATCGACGGCGAGGCGGCCGATGCGGATGATCGAGCCCGCATGGCCCTTTGAGCGACGTATCATGCCGCGCAGCCGGACGATCAGCTCCTCACGATCGAAGGGCTTGGTCATGTAGTCGTCGGCGCCGGCATTCAGGGTATCGAGCTTGGTGCGCTTGTCGCCGTTTCGCGAGAGGACCATCACCGGCAGATTGATGTCGGCAGCGCGCATGCGGCGCACCAGGCTGGTGCCGTCAATGTCCGGCATATCATGCTCGAGGATCATCACGTCGAAGTCGTAGAGCTTGGCCATTTCCAGCGCATCCATGCCGATTTCGGCCCGCTCGACCATGATATTCTCAGGCTGCACCGCCAGCTTCAAAAGGCTGGCGGAGGAAGCGTCGTCATCGACCAGGAGCGCACGCATGAAAACCTCGTGGAGTTTTTTTACCGAAGAAAATCAACTATAAGTAGATTTTTTTCGGATGCAACCACCTTGTTTTGGCTGCGGTTATCATGGGTCGGTAAGAACGAAATCCGACCGCAGCGGCGGTCCGTTTCTGCTGGTTGCCAGAAAGCTGCCGTAACGCAGATGGTAAAAATGTGCCAGACTCACCACCCCTCAGTTTATCCAGACGTCCCAAAGTTTGGGTATGGTTGCGAAGCCGGCGATACATCGGCGCAGGAAGCGCAGGCCTTGCTTGAAGAAAGAGCAAAGGGACCTTCGTTGTTTCCTGC
>JBPCVQ010000079.1:0-3738 GCA_051010395.1 Geminicoccaceae bacterium
CAGCGACTTCAACCACTCCCGTACCGGCTCCTTGCCGCTGATCGAGCGATAGAAGACAAGCTGGATATGCTTTTCCTCATCATCCACGCATGCACCTTACAGGGAACATATGTACCTTGTGAAGTACAAAAGAATCGCTAACACTAAAAAACAGCCCCTTCCCATGCCCATAGGAAGAGGCCGTTCTGGTCGTTCGCGGTCATCGGCGTCCCCGCCTGTACCGCCTGCGCATGCTACCGTCGCCCTCGTTCGGCCAAAAGGTTGTTGTCACTTTTCGAAGTGGTTGTCATTTTTGATCAAAGGCGATGTCATTTCCGGGTTTGATCCCCTGAGTGCGAGTTCGCGGTAGAGGGTGGAGCGGCCAAGGCCGAGCTGTTTGGCGGCGCGGGTTGGCGAGAGCCCGCCATCGACGAGAGCGATGGCGGAAGCGAGCTTTTCCTGATCGAGACCGGGGCGCCCTGGCGTTTTGCCACGGGCACGGGCGGCACGGATGCCGTCGCGGGTGCGCTCGGCAATCAGGCGGCGTTCGAAATGCGCGATGGCGCCGAAGACATGGAACACGAGCTCACCAGCGGCGGAGTCAGTATCGAGACGCTCTTCCAGGGAACGAAATTCGAGCTTCTCGGCGCGAAAGCGATCGACGGTCTCCAACAGCTCCTTGAGCGAGCGGCCCAGCCGGTCGAGCCGGACGACGCAGATCGTGTCGCCGGCGCGGGCGAAGTCGATCATCGCCGCGAGGCCGGGACGATCGAAGGTACGGCCGGAGATGACGTCCTCGAAAACGCGGATTGCGCCCGCTTTGGTCAGATGCCGACGCTGCTCGCCGAGATCCTGGTCGGCGGTCGAGACGCGAGCGTAGCCGATCAGATCGGGCATGATGCACTCATCATATATGAACAGAGAACCGGCTCACCCGTCCCCAAACCGTCCGGTTTCAGGACGGGTGGCAGGATGGTCGCCGGAGCAGCCGAAACCTGTCCACAAATACCGTCTCCAAAACGATTTTGTCCAGAAATCATTTTGCACTGTTTGTGGACGGATCGGCGTCCGCTTCTTCGAGGCGCCGAACATATTCGTTGAGCATCGAACTCAAAACCCGCTCGAGTCGCATCTCCCAGATTTCCGCCACGGGGACGCCAGTTCCCGCCGACAGGACCGCCAGCGCCTGTTCGAGCGGTTCAGTGTCCAGCCCGCTCGGACAGCGGCAGCCGAACAGGGGCCGGCAGAAACTTTGAGGCGGCAGGCCGTAGCTTTCGGCGATCCGCTCGACCCAACGGCACAGGGTTTCATATTCGCGCGGCTGCGGGTGCAGCGGCCAACGTCGTGACGGATCCGGTTCGACCGGCATCTCATCGGCCGCCCTGCCGCAACGCGGCGTCGAACAATGCGCGCCTCTCTTCGGGTCCTTTGTAGTCAGCAGCCTCCAGCGCTGCCTGATCGATGCTCTCCCTTCCGACCAGCAGGGCTACCCGAGCCGCAGCAGTGATCAGCGCGTCGATCTCGCCAATCAGGCCGCCGGTACGCTCCAGCACGCGCCGGCGCAGCGCAGCGTCTCCGGCGAGCGCGCCCGGGTTGCGCAGTGGCAGACTGGCTTCATAGCTCGCCAGCAGCCGCGCGAAATCATGGTCGTCGCGCCATCGCGGTAGGATCAGCGGCTCGAACCGGTTCTCGATCTGGTCGTCCGAGCGCAGTGCGATCTGCGCCTCCTTCGTGCCGAGTGCCACGATCGGGATGCGCAGCGTGTTGCCGAGAAAGCGGATCAGGTTCAGGAACTCTCGCTGTTGGCGCCAGGAGCCCGCCAGCATGTTGTGCAACTCGTCGATGACGATCATGCGCGTCTCGACCTTCGGTAAGATGGTCAGCGCCAACCTTTCCGCGCGCTCGATTGTCCCGAATGGCGAGACCGGTGCGTTGAGCGCCGAGAGGATTGCGCCATAGAGACGGCGGATAGCCGGGCCTGTCGGCATCTGCACGACCAGCACCGGGATCACTTCATGCTCGCCGTCCTCCGAGGGGCCGGCGGGATGGGCGCGCCGGAACCGCTCGATGATCATGCTCTTGCCGTTGTTGGTCGGCCCGGTGATCAGCAGGACCTGCGGGCGGTGCGATCCGGGCACATCGGCGAACAAGATCTCCAGCCGCGTCAAAGCGGCTTCGGCGCGCGGATACCGGATCCAGCGGCGCTCGCGCAGATACGCAAGGCGCTCAAGCGCGGGCGAGTCCAGCAGGTTCTGGCGGGGGAGTCCTGAAGCGTCGGGCGCGCGCCCGTCATACGGCGCCGGGGTCATCTCACCAGGGTTCCACGTCAAAAGGTGTCACCGGTTCGCCTGCGGGCGTTTCGGCTTCGGCAGCTTGATCTGGCGGCGTTGGCGCAGGGGCGTCGGCGGTAGGGGCGATGACGCGTAACCCGGCGCGGCGTGCCTGATTGCGCCGCGCCGAACGGGTCGCGCCCGCAGCCTCCGCCTCAATGTGCCGCATCTCGGCCACCGCCGCGAACAGGGCGGCCTCGTCGATCGCCTCCCGCCGCTGATCGCGCAGGCGCCGCAGGGCCAGGCGGTGCTCCCAAAGCGAGATCGGCGGATGGGACCGATCGCGATAAGAGATCTCCAGATAGCTGCTGTCGGTCTCGTCGAGGATAAAGACCCGGCTCAGGTCCCGAGGATCGCGACGGACCAGAAGTCGCCGGGGCGATCCTGCCGCGATCCAGGGCTTCAACGTCTCCGAGAAATAGGTGATGTGGTCCATCACCACGCCATCTCGGCGCAAGGTGCGATGCGCGACCGGCAGGAAATCGATGGTGAACAGCCTGGGATCAGCGACTGCGCCGAGCTCCCGACCTTCATTGCCAAACGCCGCGATGCCAACCCGCCATCGGGCCAGAGGCGTCTCGCAGCCGATCCCTTCATGCGGGCGCAGATGATAAACCTTGGCAATCGCGACTGTCAGCCAGCGTTCCAGCTCAGCGAGCGTGAGGCAGGCGGTCTTGTCGCTGTCATACTTTCCACGCTCTGCCGGGTTCGAGAATGTCGTCCCCGGAGCCTCGTGGATCAGCCCCATCAGCGTACCGATCACGCGCTCCACGATCCCGCCGAAATGCGGCTGGCCACGTGGGCGCCAGTCGATGTCGATCCCGTGCTGAGCGCAACCGCGCTTGAACGCCTCGCTGTGGAACTCCCGCGCGTTGTCGACGCTGATCATCCTCGGCTTGCCGGTCATCGGCCAGTCGGCTTCGACGTCGAGACCGGCGAGCCAGGCCGCCTTGCCGGTCGCAACCCGCGTCAGGCACAGCCCGACGCTGATCGCCGACGGCGCCTCCAACGACAGATGGAACCCGGCGATGGCGCGGCTGAAAACGTCGATTGCCACCGTGATCCAGGGGCGGCCGATCGGCTTGCGCTCTACCGCATCCACCAGAATGAGATCGACCTTCGTGTGGTCCATCTGCACGAGATCGAGTGGAAACCGCGCCTCCGGCGTGGCGCCGACGATTGGGCGAACCGGTCCGGTCTCGCCGCGCTTGCGTTGATCCTTCAGCGGCAACGCCGCCAGCCGGCGGCGGATCGTGCTCGGCGCCGGAGCCTCGACGCCCTCCTGCGCGCAGGCGCGCCGGACCTCCCGCACCAGCGTTTCCGCGCGCACCCGTTGTTGCGTCAGATATGTCTCCTCAATGATCCGGGTCAGCACCGCCTCGCTGTCGGAGGCAAGGCGCGCCTTGCCGCGCCCGCCATCGGGAGGCGT
>JBPCVQ010000080.1:0-11224 GCA_051010395.1 Geminicoccaceae bacterium
GGCTAGGCTCGGATTCCCAGGGTCGCATGGACCGGAATGCCATGATGAAGGCCATTGATTGACAAAGCGTTAGCGCCGGGTGTGGAGACCACGCGGTCAGCACGAGCAGCCGATGGGAAAACGAATATTTCCGAGTTGCGTGGGAATGATATCGTTGTCACGTGGAAATGACCCATCAAGAATGCCGAAAACGGTACGGCGCGACTGCACCGGGTCGAAACGAAGGTCATTTCATCTCGGAAACAGTATGACAACCTGCTGGTGGAACGCTCGATAGACCGCCCCGGTGCTTCACCGGAAAAAGGCTCACATACCCTTGAATATCTTAACGTTTTCAGCGAAGGTGGTCGGAGCCGAATGACGTGGTCATACCCCTAGCGCACCGCGCTTAGTCGAAACACGCGCAGGAGCAACCTCGGCGCGCTCAGAACAGGGTGGCGACGTTCGAAGTCGCTGATGGGAACGCGCACGCCCGTGTGACGTTCGATTTTCCAAAGCGCATAGTCGACGCCGCCGCTAAAGGTGAAAAGGCTTTTTATCAGCCGGAGCACGGAGAGCGGCTTGCCGAGCAGCCGCCGGACCAGCCAGGTGCTGCGCGCGCGTCGTTTTTCTTCGTCCATCGCTCGAATGTCGATCCGGCCGTCGTCCCGGACACGATCGGCGAACAGGAGGCGCGCCATACGGTCGTAACGTTGCTCTCCCGCCTTGAAAATCGCGGCGGCGCGTTCGCTGCCTTCGGGACGGAGCTCGGCGCGGTAGGTCTGGCGAAGCGCTTCCTGCCAAAGTTCGGCCGGTGCTGCCGGCGACGTGATCAGGGGTGCTGACGCCGTCAGCATGGTTCTGATCGCTTCAGCGATCGCCGCGGTCATCTCGACGCGTATCTCGGCATCCCGTGCATACAGCAAGGCGACCGGCTGGGAAAAGCGCGCCCAGAGCGAGGGGTGGAAAGCGGCTGATGATGTCCCCTTCTGGAACTGCGCCCGGCTGACAACCGCGTATTTCGCACGCACCGTTCGCCCCTGCCATATCTGTTCGATATAAAAGACATTCGGCGGCAGCAGGTGATTGACGAATGCTTGCCAGCGTCCGGGATAAGCATCCCGGTAGCGATCGACGATGACGTAGAAGTCCTGGATGCCCTCTGGCGGATCATCGCTCGGGTCCTGACGAAGGCATGAACCATAAAAGAGAACCGCTGCGACCGTGTCGCCATGCCGCTCTCGGATCGCCCTGGTGAGCGCCGTCGCCGAAGGATGACAGTCCCGCTCAAGCTCCTTCGCCACGGCTTCTCGAATGGCCAGTTCAGGCAATCCGGCCTCCGGTTATGAAGGTCTGGCTACGATCGCCAGTAAGGCAAACCGGCGCGGCCGGATCGGGATGAAAGATCTCGCCGTCGAGGACGACCGGGCTCTTGATGTCGATGGTCATCGTGCTGGCCGATCCGCTGCGATAACCCTCGCCTTCCATCCAGTGCGCCGGCCTGCCACGCAATACTGGAAGGAGCGCGCGCGCCAGGCGCTTCGGTGGAAAATCGATGCTGGTATAGCGAATGGTGCGACCATTGCGAATGGCGCAGCCATCATCCCCCCAGAACGGGCGTAAGCCCAGGATCAGCCTGTCGAGCGTGGTGGCGATGAGGAGAAGGTAGGGTGTTTCCGGGCGTTGTTCGCCATCGACGCCGATCGCCATCGGCTCGCCGCGATAGAGTGGATCGTCGGAGCCGGATCGGCCGTCCGCCCCGGACCGGCCGAACAGCAGGCGGAACAGCGAGAGTGTGAGCGTCGATGCGGACGCCAGGCTGCCGGCGACCCCGCGGGTCCGGACCTTATCATTGGCGAGCTTGACCGCCTGATGAAACCCGGCCGCACCGAAGAACATGCCGTAGACCGGCGGTTGCTCAGGGTGAAGGGCAAGGCCGATCAGCGGCCGTGTGACCTCCCGGGCGCGGCCCGGCGCGGCCATACTGGCGATGAGCCTGGAAAGGGCTTTCGCCGGCTGGCCCTCCAGCCCGACATCCTTCGCGATGACATTGGTCATGCCGCCAGACAGGACGGCGAGCTTGGGCAAGGGCTCGGCCGCCGGGCGCCGGCCGAGCGCGGTGAGCACGGCCTGCACCGTGCCATCCCCGCCATTGACCGCGATGACCTCGATACCGCTCCGGACCAGGCGCTCGACCATCGAGCCGAGTTCGGCAAAGTCCAGGATCTCCCCATGCGGGACATCGGGATGCTCGGCGAGCACGGCTTTCAGCGCCGCCAGCGCCCCTTGTCGATTGCGCTGGCTCCGCGGATTGCTGATGACCGCAAGTCGGGCCACGACCTGCTAGGTCGCGAGCGGTTCGGTGAGGTAGGAGCGAAGACCGTTCTTGCCGCGGAGCATGAAGCCCTGGGTAATGCGCACCGCGTGGAAAAGGAGCGAGAGGACAGTCCAGAGTGCGATCAGGAGGAAGCCCATGATCGGCGCGCCGAAGAGCGTGGCGACCAGGAGGATCGCGATATTCGGATTGCGCCTCGACGTGATCAGCCGGAAGAAGCTGTCGATCGGCCGCCAGGTATGCATCTGGATGCCGAACGCTTTGATAAAGAGCCCTTCCTCCAGACGGCCGACCACATAACCGACCACGGTGATCAAGAGCGCCACGTCGAGGAGCGGCGTGGTCGCGGCTTCGGGCACGGTCTCATACAGGCCATACCACCAGGCCCACCACCAAAAGGGCGGATGGATCAGATCGATGCCGTGGTCGAAGACATTGCCCCATCTGCTCGAGGTGAGCGTCACCCTCGCCAGCTTGCCGTCCACGGTGTCGAGGAACACCATGGCGAAGCCGACGACGAGCCCGGCGAGGAACTGGCCTTGCATGAACAGCCAGAGCGTGACGAACACCAAAACTAGGCTGGCCATCGTCACCATGTTCGGGGACAAGCCCAGCTTGACGGCCTGGCGGGTGACCCAGCGTGCCGGCAGCGGCCAGAAATACTTGGTGACGAAATCGGTGATGCCCTTGTAGGCGCCAGCGAAGATGCGGTTCTCGATCGGTGCGATGGTCTCCGGCGCCAATTTGAGCGCATAGGGCACCTCGCGCTTTCTGAGCTTCCGGTTATAGGTGGAGCCGATGTCGAGAATGCCCTTGGCCTGTACGTTGTCCGGCAGGGTCTGGTCCTTGTTCAGCAACGGCTGCCTCAAGATTGCCTGGACAGCCTTGGCATCGGTCGCCTCCACATGAGCGGCAACGGGGATTCGCCCCGCACCATCCTCGCTCTCCAGCGCCAAAATGGCGCCCGGGCCATGCTCGATCAGGCTGCCGATCAGGCGATCTTCGAGGGCGTAGTCGGCGCGAATGAGCACGACCGTCCGTTCATCGGGCAAGGGCTCGCCGTCCTGCAGCACGGCTTCGACCCCCATAATTTTCATGGTGCGCTGCAAACGCTGGGTCGTGGTCAATCCCCAGATCGGAATATCGGAAAGCCCGACCATCGCAACCACAGGTCGCGGCTGGCCTGGAGGCAACCGCACACTGCTGGAATTTGCCACCGAACGCCAAGGTTTCTTGCCGAAAAGTGTGCGGCGTGTGGGCTCGCTACCGGGATTGGTCGATGCTGTAGAAACGGTCATGTGAATCCTGGCCTATCTATTGAAACTTGGTTACGCCGCTTGACTCGATCGCCCCGGACGGACATCAAAGGCGGGTTCATCACCATCAGTACGGCGCATGTTGAAACTCGCTCACCTCTCCGATCCCCACCTGCCACTTCCCGCAAAGGTTGACTGGCGGGATCTCATGAACAAACGCATGACTGGCTATGTCTCCTGGCGTCGTCATCGCCAATCGGTGCACGATCCGCGCGTGCTCGCTGCACTCGCCAGCGACCTCAAGGACATGCAGCCCGATCATACGATGGTCACAGGCGACCTCACCAATCTCGCCCTGCCGGCTGAGTTCGATCGGGCGATCACCTGGCTTCAAGAACTCGGGAAGCCCGAGAATGTCAGCATCATACCCGGCAATCACGACGCCTATCTCGACATTCCCTGGGATCAGTCATTCGGACGACTGGCCGCTTATATGACGCAAAACGGAGAGGAAATGAAGACGGAAGCGTCATCTTTTCCCTTTGTTCGCAAGATTGGCCGTGTGGCGGTCATCGGTGTATCCAGCGCCATCCCGACCCGCTGGTTCTCGGCGGCCGGCATGATCGGCCAGGCTCAGCTGGTGCGCCTGCGCATGATGTTGAAGGAACTGGGCAACGAGGGCTACTTCCGAACGGTCATGGTGCATCACCCGCCAATCGACGGCTCGGCGCGGGTCAGAAAGCAGCTACGCGATGGCAAGGGCTTTCGAGAGGTGATCGGCGATGCCGGGGCGGAACTGGTGCTGCACGGCCATAATCATCGTTTCGATCAGGGCGAGGTGACGACACCGCTTGGCCCAGCCCCGGTGATTGGCGTTCCCTCGGCGTCAGCCTGGCCGCGCCACGGGATGAAGCCCGCAGCCTACCACATCTATCGCATCGGCGTGACGCCCGATGGCTGGACCATCAGGATGGACGTCAGACGGTTCGACCGGCGCACGGTTCGCTTCGCTGCCGATGGCGGCCAGACGCTGACCGTGCCCGCTGGCGTTGCAGTAGCGTCGGCCGCCTGAGCCGGACGGAGAATTCTAGCCGAAAATAGCGACGACGCTGTCGTCCTGGCACGACATGATCACGAATGAAGACGGGGAAGACAATGCCTGAGACGGCCTCTCTCAATCCCACCCAGATCCGATTTGAGTATCCTGATCTCCTGGTGAAGGATTTTCCAAACTGGTGCGTGATGCTTCGGCGCCACCAGGTTACGCTCGGCTCTCTGGTGCTGATCGCCAAGTCACACGCCACCGCCTGGCCTGAAATCGGCACACAATCCTTCACCGAGCTCGCCACGGTGACATCGGCGATCGAACGCACCCTCCGCGCCGCTTTCGCCCATGACAAGATCAACTATCTGATGCTGATGATGAACGATCCGAACGCGCATTTTCACGTCCTGCCGCGCTATGACCGCACCCTCACCTTCGAAGGCATGGATTTCGAGGACGCCGGCTGGCCGAAGACGCCGGAGATGGGTTCTGGCCCGACGCTCGACGACGACCTGGCCAATAAGCTCATCGCCCATCTCAAAGCCAACTGGCAGGACTAGTGGCGTGGGCACCTCATTGACATTGACCGCAGACGCCGGGATCGGCGGTATGTGCCCAAGATTTCAGGCGGTTCAGTGGGGCTAGAGCCCTTGAAGATCATCGACCGCTACATCGTCCGCCACACGCTCTCGCGCTTTGCGATGCTGCTCGGGCTCGTCCTGTTCGCTCTCCTGATGGAGCGGCTGGTGCGGCTACTCGATCTGGTCGCCACCAAGAATACACCGTTCGACGTGGTCGGCCGGCTGATGCTCAATCTTATCCCGCATTATCTGAGCCTCGCTCTGTCCGCCGCGTTCTTCATAGCGGTGCTGATGGCGATCATACGCCTGCGCGAGGACAGCGAGCTCGATGCGCTCTATGCGGGCGGTGTCAGCCTCTATCGGATCGCGCGGCCGATCTTCGGGCTCGCCTGCCTGCTTTGCCTTCTGGGTGCGCTGATCATTGGCGTGCTGCAGCCGCATGCGCGCTACGGCTATCGCAACCTCATACATTTCGCGGGCTATGGAAGCTGGTACAATGTCCTGGAAAGCGGCGCCTTTCTGACGGGCATCGAGGACATGACCATGACTGTCGGCAGTATTTCCGACGATGGTCGCGATCTGCAGAATGTGTTCTTCCATGAGCGCAACAAAAACGGCGCGATGACCACCACGACGGCCGAGCGCGGCCGTTTCGACGTCAGCGAAAATGAGATGTTGGTGCTCACGCTCACCAACGCGACGCAAGTGGTCGATGCGGCGCCTGACAAAAAGCCGTTGGTGGTCAAGGTGAAGAGCTTCTCACGCGAGATCGAAACACTGTTCGCGCCACCGCCCTTTCGCCCGCGCGGCCGGGACGAACGCGAGCTGACCCTGGTCGAACTCTGGCAGCAGCAGGACAATCCGCCCAAGAAATCCTCGGTCAACGAGATGGCGGCCGAGCTGCATTCGCGCATCGTCAGGATCGCTTCAATTCTGTTCATGCCTTTCCTCGCCATCTCGCTCGGCGCGACCTCGCCCAAGCGTCGTCAGGGGATCAATCTCGCCCTCGGCCTGTTCCTTTTGATCGTCTATAACGAGATCCTGCAGTTCGGCGAAAACATGATCGAGCAGGGAACGATTTCGCCCTGGCTCGGCCAGGAGCTGCCGATGCTCCTCTTCCTCGTCTTCAGCCTCTGGATGCTGACGCGCGCGGCCAACAGGGCATCGGCCGCCGGCCTCGCTCCCTTGTCCGGGCTGATGGATCGACTGACCCAGGCCTGGCACGCCTTCAGGCCGGCACGCCAGGCATGACGACCATTCTCGGGCGCTATCTCTCGAAGATGTTCATCGGCCAGCTGGCGCTGATCCTGATCAGCGCTGTTGCCCTTTTGCAGCTGTTCGACGTCATGAGCGTCGCCGATGATCTCTTGAAGGATCTTGGCGGCGGTTTTCAGGTGGTGCTGCGCTACAGCCTCCTTCGTCTGCCGGTTCTGGTGACGTTTCTGCTGCCGTTCAGCGTGCTCCTGGCAGCGCTCATGACCTTCGGCCGACTGCATAGGCATAGCGAGCTCGTGGCTATCCAGGCCCTGGGATTGCCTTTCCTTAAAATTCTGCTCCTCCTGCTGCCGGTCATGCTGATCATCGCAGCCCTGCATTTCCTGATCAGCGATCAGCTCACGCCGCGCGCCAACCGCGCCCTCGCCGACTGGCAGGCCTCCACCGAGACACGCAAGCCCAACGACATCGCGCTCTGGCTGAGAGACGGCGATCATCTGGTGAGTATCGGCGCGATCGAGGAGAACGGGCGCCGGCTTCGCAATGTCGTCATCTTCAAACGGGATGAGAATGGCAATCTCGCGACGCAGGCAGAAGCGGTCGAGGCGGTTTTCGACCAGGGCGGCTGGTGGCTTCAGGAGATCAGCAGCCTCGCCATTCGACCCAATGCGGAGCGCGGCGAGACGACCGTCCCGCGAGAAGCCTGGAAAACCGGCATTCAGCCTTCGCTGGTGAAAGATCTCGCAGCACCGCCAAACGCGCTTTCGATCGCCAAGATGCGACGCATCCTCGATCACCCCGACATCGGCAGCCGGCCTGATCATGTCTATCAGACATGGCTGCACAAGAGCTTCGCCCTGCCGCTCTCCTCCCTGTTCATGGTGGCGCTCGCAACCGCCTCGGTGCGTGGCCTGCAGCGTCAGGGCGGCGTGGTTCTGAATGCGCTGGTCGGCTTCGGCGGCGCCTTTCTCTATTTCGTCGCCGATGGCGTTCTGCAGGCGCTGGGCGAAGCCGGGTCCATCGCCCCTGCCCTCGCCGCCTGGCTGCCGCTGGTCATCCTGGCGCTCGTCTCGGCTCTGGTCCTCTACTGGGTCGCTATGCCCCAGGGCCGGCGAAAGGCGGGGATCATGCCATCTTCTTCGACGGGCGGCGGGGCATCGGCTGTTTCCACCTGAAGACTCTCTGCTGCCAGCGAATGTCAGCACGTCACCTCGACGTCATGACAAATCCGTTGAAAATTCATGGCATCAGGTCGATGGTCTTCCCTTCATTTCAACCCTGGAGGACACATCCATGACCGACCACGGCCATTTTCATTGGAACGAACTCATGACCCACGATGCCGAGGCCGCCAAGGCTTTCTACGGCGACCTCGCCGGCTGGACATTCGATGGCATGGACATGGGTGATGGCCTCACCTACTGGGTCGGCATGAACGGCGGCAAGCCCGCAGGCGGTATCTTTCCCATGAGCGGCACGGATTTCGACAGCATGCCGCCGCAGTGGATGGCATATCTCGCGGTCGATGATATCGATGCTTGTATCGAAAAGGCCAAGACGGCGGGTGCCGAGATCGTCAAGCCTGCATTCGATATTCCCGGCGTCGGACGCATCGCCATGCTGAAAGATCCGAGCGGTGCTGTCCTCGGCTGGATGACGCCAGCGTCAGAGAGCTGACGTCAACTGAACGTCAAAGGAGCCGGCGCAGCTGTTCCCGACGGGTCGCGCCGGCCCTATTTGGTGCCGTAGAGGCGGTCACCGGCATCGCCGAGGCCTGGAACGATATAGCCGTGGTCGTTCAAACGCTCGTCGACCGCTGCCGTAACGATCGGCACATCGGGATGCACGTCCTGCATCTGGCGAATGCCTTCGGGTGCAGCGAGAAGACAAGCGAATTTTAGCTGCTCGGCGCCATCGTTCTTGAGCTTGGAGAGAGCGGCGACCGCGGAGTTGCCGGTCGCCAGCATAGGGTCGACCACCACCACCGGACGCTCGGCCATGTCTTCCGGCACCTTGTAGTAATACTCGACCGCCACCAGCGTCTCCGGATTGCGGTAGATACCGATATGGCCGACGCGCGCAGACGGCACCAGGTCGAGCATGCCATCCAGAAGGCCATTGCCGGCGCGCAGGATCGAGACCAGACACAGCTTCTTGCCGGCGAGCGCAGGGGCTCTGGTCGGGGCGACCGGCGTCTCGATGTCGATCGTGGTCATGGGAAGATCACGGGTCACCTCATAGGCCAGGAGCAAAGCGACTTCCCGCGTAAGCTGGCGGAACTTGGCCGTGGTCGTGTCCGATTGGCGCATCAATGTCAGCTTGTGCCGCACCAGGGGGTGATCGACGAGGGTCACATGCTCCCGCCCCTTATCCGCATTAGTCACGTCTCAATACTCCCGGATAACGGTCAGTGATCGACCATGCCGGCGCTTTCGCCGATGCGCGCCATTTCGTCGATACGACCATATTTCTCGAGCTCCACCAGCTTGGCGCCCCGGATCATGAGTTCGTCCCGACAAGAGGCGAGGTCCGGATCCGCCAGCGCATCCACGAGAGCGTCGCGCATGCGTTCGACATCGTCCCTGGATGTCTCCCGCGAGCAAATGTAAGGCGGAGCAGGTGCTCGTGGTGAGCGGCCGAGCACCCGGAAACCCTCAAGCGCTTCCGGCATGGATCGCTTGATCAGGCTGTAGGTCACGGCATCGACGGCTGCCACGTCCGCCTCGCGGGCTTCAATCGCCTCAAGGCTGCCGGCATGGCTGCCGGTGATGATCTGCCGGCCGAAGAATCGGCCGCCACGGCTGGCCATCGGCGCCACCATGGCTCGCAGGATATGACAGCCGGAATGGGAATCGAGACCGCTGATCGCGGCGATCTTGCCGCGCAGGTCCTCCATATTACTCGCCTGGTTATTGGCGTGGATGACGATCACGCTCGAATATTCAGGCCCCTCGCATCCGGGCACATCGTAGCAGGGTGTCGCGATCAGGTGCGGCTTGGTGCCGTGCGAGCGAATCAAGGGGTAGCCACAAACCTGGCCGAACATCAGATTTGGATGACGCCAGGTTCGTTCTGCACGCTCACGCGTCAGCTTGCTCGGCACATCGGGAATGCCCTGAAGACGAAGCGCCCGAGCGATGCCCTGCCACCAGGCGTCAGTGGCCGCGCGCACCGGCGCGAAATCGTACATGGGCAGGGCTGCGATCATGGTCTTTTCCTAGTTGCTGCGCCGGAGGAAGTCGATCATCCGCTCCGCCATGTGATCGAAGTCCGGATTGTAGGTCAGCCGGCGCAGGACATAGTTTCCGAGATTGCCGTCACTCAATTCGCCGTAGCGCAAGTAACGACCACCTTCGCCGTTTGACAGGCCTGCGCAGAGCTGTCCTTCCGGCGTATCGCTTTCGAAAGAATAGTGCAGGCAGTCATAGATCTCCGGCGACGCACCGTAGCGGGGATTTTCCGGCGCCGCCAGTAGGGCGATATGCGCCAGATCGAGAATTGCGCCGCCGGAATTACTGTTTTTCGCTTCATATGGATTTCTGCCGCAACTCTTCGGGGTGGGAAGCGACCGTTTCCCCCCATCTTCGACAGGCGGTGTCACGCAGGAACTCGGACGAACCGACACACAGGCCTTCTTCTCGTTTTTCCTGGGATCGCGCCGCTGTACGGTGCATTGGCAGTCAGGCAAGGGCGCATCCGGATAGCGGCTGTACCAGAGGAGATGTCTCGGCGTCGCGCTCTGCCCGCAGAACCAGTCCCTCGCCGCTTGGGCATCGGTGACCGCATCCTCCGCGCTCAGCACCATGAAGAGAGGAAGATGACGAGGTGCGCGCCTTTCGAAAAGCTCGCCGCCAAGACCATTGGTCGCCGCAATGCTCGGCTTCGCAATCGAGTGGTAGCGAAATGAGGAGTGTTTTTCGAACACCTGCCCCCAAAGAGCCCGGCCGCCAGGCCCGACCGCCGCGGGTGCGAAGTCCGGTGGATCATAGGTGAAGGCAGGCGCCAGCATGACGATGCCGTTCAGCTCGACCTCCGGTGGCATGGTCAAATCGAGTGCCGCATCCAGCGCCAGATTGGCGCCGAGATCGAAACCGGCAATCACGAGGCGATCGACCTCACCGCGAAAGCTCCAGACCGCCTTGGCGACCGCTTCCCGCCAGGCCGGAGCGCCGACATTCAAGAGATCACCCGGCACCGTCCCGTGCCCGGGGAGCAGAATAGCTCGAACCAGGTAGCAGGCTTTGGCGAAGCGATGACCTATATCCCACATGGAAAACGGCGTGTCGTTCAGCCCGTGGATCAGGAGCACGCCACGGTCATACTTGGCTTCGGCATGACCCCTGCAATCCCTGTCCTGCGGTGCGGGACGAAGCTCGAACGGCCCGACCGCCACTATTTCCTGCTCTGAAATCGGCGTTCCCGCGGCATTGTTGACCGCCATCGCATGGCTGCGCGCGCCATCGATATAGGCGGTAAAATTGCCCGATGGCATCACCGGCGGCAGGTTGGTCGGGGCAAAGCGCGACGCTTTGCTAATCCCTCCCTCCTGACAGGCGGCGAACAGCAACGGCAGCACTAGGCCGAAAAGGAACCCGAGGATCGAGCGTTTCATGACCCGAGGTTTAGCTGAGAGCGATGTTAGTCGCCAGTCTCTCCGCAGCACTTTGAGCCCTTACCGACCATCAACGAGTCGTTTTTGTACGCTTCGAGACGTTCTCTTCAGGGGATCGAACCTTCCGATCCGACTGGCGGATGACCGGGGTCGTCGGGATTACCCGATGAAATTCCAGATCAGGCTGAGGCCTCCCGAAAG
>JBPCVQ010000081.1:0-4032 GCA_051010395.1 Geminicoccaceae bacterium
CCGTGAACTCTCCGAATTGAGACAGCATGTCTGATCAGCGCTCGAAGTCAGATGTCTTGAGAACCCAGCCTTTATAGACGACGATCTGCTCGCCGGCTTTCGACTGGCGGATGGGTCTGATGATGATGATCGAGCAAAGTGTTCCCAAAGCCGCTGAAGTCAGCAGCTTGCCAAACAAGCGGCGTGTCATCGCGTTTTCTCCCCAGGGTACGGAGGCTGTGCCGTATAACAGATAGCAAGGTGGCCTTCAAGCAGGCGCCTTGCATGTTTCGATCGACATATCGGCTCGATCATGCCAAGTAAAAAATCCAGCAATAGATCAGCATGTTAGCAGCGACATTTCCTACTTGCCTATGATGACCTATCGACAAGCTGATGGCAGCTTGCCGTCTGGTGGATCATGTTGGCGAGCGTCGCAGCCTGGAGGTCGAAGGCAGGCTTTGCCCATCCGGAGCCACGGACTCTTGCCCAATGTGGCCCAGCCTCGACATCAACGCACGTGCGCAGCCTACAGTCGCCACTAGCAGTACCCAATCAAACGTATGTTTTTCAAGAAAAACCGGTTCTGCCATGCCGATGGTCAACAGGGAAAAACAGATGAGGGTGATGAGCGCTGCAGGCGCCGCCGACGGATAGTATCGGGCGAGAATGACGGCGCGAAAGAGCGTCACCAGCATCATGCCCATCATCAGGAACACCCCTGGAAGTCCAAGAGCAATGAAGACTTCGATCCAGGCGTTATGCGAATGCGGCGTTTCCCAATAGGTCGCATATTGCGCGCCAGGGCTGAGTTCGCCATTCCAGAAGGCATCATATCCATAGCCGGTGAAGGGACGCTTGAAGGCCCAGTCCAAAGCATAAACCCAGATATCCGTTCGTCCGGTCAGCGACGCATCACGCCCCAGCGCCTCCAGAATCAACTCGTAGCTGGTGGCGGCGATCAGCGCACCATGCCAGGCAACAGCGAGAATGACGAGGGTCACCAGCGCACTGATAAGAGCCTTGCCACGCACCATACGGATGGCGATCAGGCCGGCGACGAGAACGAGCACACCCAGAAGCGTCGTCTGAGACGTGGTGCCCGCGATCACCAAGAGTATCAACGCCGCCAGGAGGGTAAGAGCGAGTTTGCTGATCCCGCCATTGATCCAGGCGGCGATGACGATGGCCAGACAAAAGACCATCACCCGTCCCGTCCGGTTCTTATGGAAAAAGATGCCGCGCCAGGCTCCGGGATGGGAAGCATCATTGTGCAGGCCGTAGGCGGGGACCAGAAAGACCCAGGCTATACAAGCGATAACAATGATCGCCGCAACCGTCACCAGAAAGCGCAGCAGCACATCGAAGTCGAATCGCGTAAAAAGATAGACACCCATCAGGGTGGTGACGGTCAGAGCGATGCAGCGCCTGGACGTAAATTCCGGCGCCACGGTCCAGAAAGTCGACAGCCAGGCGAAGGCGATGAGCAAGGTGATCGGCCAGATGGCCAACAGACCGAGAATCATCTTTTCCCAATTCAGGACGGCTAGCAGAACGACGATGATATAGGCGACTAAGAAAACATTTCTGATCTGGCCCTCATAGGCCGCGAGCTCATCCAATGTAACGCCGGCAGGCACACCGAGAGCGAACCAGTAAAAATGGGTGCCCGTCAAGATCACGACTGCAAACGCAGCCAGCGCCATCTCGATGAAACGCAGCATGACGTCCTCTCACTCTTCTCTTCGTTGGCCGTCGGTCCGGATTCAAATTCCATCCAACGGCACACTCATAGGCGATATCGCCGGCCGATGCCAAGGCAGGGCGGCAGCAAAGCCACAAAAAGTGACACAAAATTTGGACACGCACCCTCCGCTATGGAAGCTCCCACGTCGCTCTCGACATGCGATAGGCCTGCACCGCCATTCGGCATCGAGAATATGATGAAGGAAGAAGGTCGGCAGACGGCGGGGGTCGTCGACAGCCAGAGTGCGAAAACGACGGACGCCGGCAGTTTGCGTGGCTAAGATGCCGGCAAGAAGATCAACGGCCGCAAGCGGCATCTGGTCACCGACACTCTCGGTTTGCCTCTGAACCTGGCCGTGCATCGGCCAACATCCAGGATCGTGATGGTTTGACCTTGGCCTGCCACTGGATCAAACGGCAGTTCCCCTGGCTGACATGCCTGTTTGCCGATGCCAGCTATCAGGGTCCGAGCAGTGCAATCAGCGCTGGGCTCCTGCTGGAGGTCGTAAAACGACCGCCGCATGCCGAAGGCTTCAAGGAGATCCCGAGACGCTGGGTGATCGAACGGACCTTCGGCTGGGTCGGACGCAACCGGCGCCTCGCCAAAGACTTCGAACGGCTGATCGACCATTTCCAAAACCGTGGCCGTCATCGCCATCATCCAACTTCCCGCCAAGCGATTGGCAACAAATTGAAATCACTCGGCAGCTTCAAAAACGGGCTCTCGAAGTCGGATTCCTCGCCGCCATGGGATTCATAGAGATCAATCAGCTATCGATAGAATGCTGGCTCGAAGACGTTCGGCAACAGAATGACAGGCGCCTGCCGCGAAAATGAAGCGATCCGCATCGCTGCCGCCAGTCAAGACATCGTTGCCGGTCTCACCGGTGAGACGGTCGTCTTCACCACTGCCTTCCGCCTCATCGTTATCGGCGTGGCGATATTCGGATCTGGATCGGCGATGATGCCGAGGCTCATTGGACAGTGCCCGGCAAACGAACGCCCAGGGGATATCCTGTCTACATCGATTTGGCGATCGAGACCGTGTTCACTTCGGCTGATGTTTCATCATCCGCTTCGTCAGACCGTAGGCTTGGTCGAGGCCTCGACCTCGCGATACAAACGGATCATCGGCCCGGGGCTCAAATCACGTCACCCCGACGCCCAGCACGCCGATGTGATGATCGGTGTCGACATTCTCAACCAAATGTTCGACCTCGGAAGACCCGCCATGAACAGGATCAGATAAAACTTTCGGAGGTGACAGCAGCGCAAACCGACAAGTCTCCCAATGCAACAAACCTGAAACGTTCGTCCACAAACTCCAAAATAGCTGACCGCATCTCAGCTGACGGCTGCGACGTTCTAACACAGATCTTAGATCGCTCTGGAATCTACCGACAATGACACCGAGGCATATACCGAGGAACGTTATGCCCCATTTCAAATTTCGTTTGTTTTCGAGGAGCGTCCAGTGAGCTTAAGTTATTCAAAAATTGGCTCCCCGGGCCGGACTCGAACCAGCGACAAAGCGGTTAACAGCCGCTTTAAAGCGTGTTTCTGATTGTTTCATGTTATTCTAATATAATATACATTTCATATGGTTATATGCACTATCTGTTTCACCGTACTTGCCCAAGTTTCGTCGATTTGTTACCTATGTGTTACCTATAGCGAGCAAGCGGTCTCCGAATCCGGGTAGCAAAAAGCGATGCCAACAATCCGATTGAACGCGCGTGCGATCGACGCGTTGACACCGATGGCGGGCAAGCAGATCGACTATTTCGACTCTCATACCCGCGGATTGTCGCTGCGGATCTCACCTAGCGGTACCAAGACGTGGATGCTGATCTATCGAGCACAGACAGCAGCGGGACCGAAGCTTCGTCGGCTATCTTTGGGGCGATATCCGGCTCTTTCATTAGCTGATGCACGAGCGGAAGCGACAAGGCGTCAGGCCGGAATCATGAGAGACGGCACCGACCCCGCAGCTGAGAAGAAAAAAGTCGACCAAGTCATCACTGTCTTGGACATGGCAGAGGTGTATCTCGCTAAGCATGCGAGAATCAACAAGCGGTCGTGGCGCAAAGACGAAGCAATTTTACAGCAAGATATTTTGCCGATCATCGGCAAACTCAGCCCACGGGAGGTGGAACGAGCTCACATTGAGAAGATTTTGGACCGGGTCGCTGCGCGGGGGACCACGACGCAACAGAACCGTGTTTTCGAGATCGTCCGTGGCCTCTTCAATTGGGCAACAGGTCTTTATGTGGATGTCCCTCCTACGTTCCGAATGAAAAAGCGAAT
>JBPCVQ010000082.1:0-2710 GCA_051010395.1 Geminicoccaceae bacterium
TCGCGGAGGCGCATGAGAACGGCCAGCCCGTCCTGGTGGGCACGGTCAGCATCGAAAAGTCCGAGCATCTCGCCGAGCTCCTGAAGAAGCGGAAGGTGCCGCATCAGGTGCTGAACGCGCGCTATCACGAGCAGGAAGCCTATATCGTCGCCCAGGCGGGGCGTCTCGGCTCGGTCACCATCGCCACCAACATGGCGGGCCGGGGCACCGACATTCAGCTCGGCGGCAATGCCGAAATGCGCATCGAGCGCGAGCTCGGCGAGATCACCGACGCGGCGAAGCGCACCGAAGAGGCCATGCGCGTCGAGAAGGAAGTCGAGGCGGAGAAGGCCAAGGTCCTGGAGGCTGGCGGGCTCTACGTGCTTGGCACCGAGCGCCATGAGAGCAGAAGAGTGGACAATCAGCTGCGCGGCCGATCGGGCCGGCAGGGTGATCCCGGCCGCTCCAGCTTCTTCCTGTCGCTCGAAGACGACCTGATGCGCATCTTCGGCTCCGAGCGCATGGACGGCATGCTGAAAAAACTCGGCCTCCAGGAGGATGAAGCGATCATCCACCCCTGGATCAACAAGGCGCTTGAGAAGGCGCAGCAGAAGGTCGAGGCGCGCAATTTCGAGATCAGAAAGAACTTGCTGAAGTTCGACGATGTGATGAACGATCAGCGCAAGGTGATCTACGAGCAGCGCCGTGATCTGATCGCGACCGACGACGTTTCCGATACCGTGCGCGACATGCGTCACGAGGTGATCGAGGATCTGGTGGCGGAGTGCATTCCGGAAAAGGCCTATCCCGAGGAATGGGACATCGAGCGGTTGGCGAATGACACCAAACGTCTGCTTGCTCTCGAGGAGCCAATCGCCGATTGGGCCAAGGAAGAAGGTGTTGCCGATAGTGAAATCCGCGAACGCCTGCTCGAAGCCTCGGATCGGAAGATCGCGCAAAAGACGGTGACCTATGGTCAGCCGATGATCCGATCGGCAGAGAAATCACTTCTGCTGCAGATTCTGGACCATCTCTGGAAGGATCACCTGCTGCACCTCGACCATCTCCGCCAGGGCATTCATCTGCGCGGCTACGGGCAAAAGGATCCGCTGAACGAATATAAGCGCGAGGCCTTCGGTCTGTTCGGCGGTCTCCTCACCAATCTCCGTCAGACCGTGACCCAGGTGCTGAGCCATCTGGAGATCCGGGCGCAGTCTGAGCAGGCTGAGGCGATTGAAGAAGAGCCGGTGCTGGCTGCCACCGGCACCGATGGTCAGCCGGTACCGGCACCCAGACGCTCGAACCGGGGTGGTGGTGCTTCCGTGGCTGCGGTCGGTGGAGGGCAAGCCGGAGCGTCCGGAGCGTCTGGCGCGACCGGTCAGAGCCGTGGCGGCAAGGTGCCGCGCAATTCGCCCTGTCCCTGCGGGTCAGGCAAGAAATACAAGCATTGCCACGGGAAATTGTAAGGGGGCCGAGCCTGCGGCCGGATAAATGGCGCTGGATGATCTGGGGAAACTCGCCGCCTTTCGGCAAGTGACAAGCTGGGTGGCCCGGACCGCCGTCGTTCTTGCTACGGCATTCGTCTGCTTCAGCCTGCCTTTGCCCGGAACTTCCGAGGCGTTTGCAGCGGACCGCGTCGGCATCATCGATCTCGATGGGCCGATCGGGCCTGCCGGTGCGGCCCACGTCAAAAGGAGCTTTTCCGAACTCGGCAGCCTCGGCATTGATCTGGTGGTGCTTCGCCTGGATACGCCGGGGGGTCTGGTCAAGCCCATGCGTGACATCATCAAGGACATCCTGGCGTCACCCGTGCCGGTGATCGGCTTCGTCGCCCCCAGAGGCGCCCATGCCGCAAGCGCCGGAACCTATATCCTCTACGCCACCCATATCGCCGCCATGGCGCCAGCAACAAATCTTGGGGCTGCGACCCCCATCAAGCTGGGGGATGATCCCTCTCCTTCACAGGAAGAAAGCGAAGGTGAGGCGGGCAAAACACCTGATCTCAACGACAAGATCATGAGCGATGCGATCGCTTATATAAGAAGCCTCGCCGAGCTCAGAGGCCGGAATGCCGACTGGGCGGAACAGGCGGTGCGCGTCGCCGCAAGCCTGCCGGCAGGCGAAGCGCTGAAGCTCGGGGTGATCAATATCGTCGCGAGCGATTTGTCACAGCTTCTAGCAAGGCTGGATGGCATGGAGGTCGAGCTGGACGGCGAGGTTCGGACCCTTGATCTTACCGATCGCGAAATCGTCGAGCTGAAGCCGAGCTTGCACACGCGCTTTCTCGAGGTCATTACCGATCCGACCATCGCTTACGGCCTTCTCATGATCGGCATGATCGGTCTTCTGATCGAAGTTGCGGTTCCTGGCCTGTTCGTGCCGGGGATGATCGGATTGTTTTCGCTGTTGATGGCGCTCTATGCCTTCCAGCTTCTGCCGGTCAGCCTGGTCGGGCTCGGGATCATCGTTGTCGGAGTCATCTTGATGATCGTTGAGCTGACCATGGTCGGTTTCGGCCTTGTTGGCATGGTCGGCATCGCAGCTTTCGTGCTCGGCTCGGTTTTTCTGATGGATACCGGCGTTCCCGGCTATGGCATCTCGAAGCCGGTTGTGGGACTGATTGCCGTGATCAGCTCCAGCCTCCTGATGATGTTTCTGGTGTGGATCCGCCGTCTGCACAGCATGCCCGTGCTCGGCGGTCCTGAAGAACTGGTCGGTTCTGCCGCCACGG